>NZ_JANZNT010000001.1:0-311000 GCF_025153455.1 Sphingomonas sp. BGYR3
GAACGCAGCAACTCTACCTTGCCCGCGTCCTTGTCCACGCACACCACGTCATGCCCGAAATCCGCAAAACACGCCCCGGACACCAACCCCACATAACCCGAACCTATCATCACCAGCTTCATGGTCATCATCCCATCAGTGCCCGGACAGGGGCTGCGGGATCGCCATGCCCGACCGGGTCGTGCAAATGCAAGCTATGCCGTGCAGCATTCGCCGTCGGCCGTAATCGCGGGGAATGGTCGGTGCAGGAGCTGCCCTCGTTCAGGCGGCCGGGTCACCCTGTTCCGCCGGTGCCCTTGCCATGCCGGTTTCGATCATCGGCAGGATGATCCGGGCGAGGTCGGGTGCGCAGATCAACAGGTCGGGCAGCATCGGATCGGCCCGGTTGTAGCGTAGCGGCGATCCATCAATGCGGCTTGCGTGCAGCCCGGCCGCCAGCGCAACCGCAGCGGGGGCGCAGTTATCCCATTCATACTGCCCGCCGCTGTGCAGATAGATGTCCGCCTCACCCCGCACGACCGCCATCGCTTTTGCTCCGGCAGATCCCATCGGCACCAGTTCGGCCCCCAGCGCCTCGGCCACCGCCATCGCATCCGCGCCGGGGCGGCTGCGGCTGACCAGCATGCGGGGGGGATTGGCCGGGGGCGGGGCAGGGGGCACCTCTGCGCTGTCCAGCACCCGGCCCAGCGCGGGCAGCGCGACCGCGCCGATCGCCGGTTTGCCGTCGATGGCTAGGGCAATATGGACCGCCCAATCGTCCCGCCCCTCGCGATATTCGCGGGTGCCGTCCAGCGGATCGATGATCCAGACGCGGCTGCGGTTGAGCCGATCCGGGCTGTCGGCGGATTCCTCTGACAGCACGGCGTCGTCCGGGCGCGCCTCTGCCAGTCGTTCCAGGATCAGCGCATTGGCCGCACGGTCGCCCTCTGCGCCCAGCGCCTCGTCGGCGAGGTCGCCCGCCGCGCGCAGATCCATCAGCAATCGCCCCGCCGCCTCTGCAATCGACCGTGCCAGCTCGACATCGGTCATCGCATCGGCGCTCATATCACCGGCGCCCAGGCGCCCAGCACATGATCGACGATCCGCTCGGCCGCGGCCTCCGGCGTCTCGCGCGCTGTATCGACGATGATCTCGGGCCGTTCCGGCACTTCATAGGGGCTGTCGATCCCCGTAAAGTTCTTGAGCCCGCCGGCACGCGCCTTGGCATACAGGCCCTTCACGTCCCGCGCCTCCGCCACCTCCAGCGGCGTGTTGACAAAGATCTCCACGAACTCGCCATCGCCCATCATCGCGCGCACCATTTCCCGCTCCGCACGGAAGGGGGAAATGAACGCCGTCAGCACGATCAGCCCGGCATCGGTCATCAGCTTGGCCACCTCACCCACCCGGCGGATATTCTCCACCCGGTCGGCATCGGTAAAGCCCAGATCGCGGTTCAGGCCATGGCGCACATTGTCGCCGTCCAGCAGGAAACTGTGCTTGCCCAGTGCGAACAGCCGCTTTTCGACCAGGTTGGCGATGGTCGATTTTCCGGAACCGGACAGGCCGGTAAACCAAAGGAGGCGCGGTTCCTGCCCCTTTTGCCGGGCATGGGCATCGCGGCTGATGTCCACCGCCTGCCAATGCACATTCTGGCTGCGGCGCAGGGCAAAGCGGATCATGCCCGCCGCGACCGTTGCATTGGTCAGCTTGTCGATCAGGATGAACCCGCCCAGCGCGCGATTGTCGGCATAGGGTTCGAATGCGACCGCCCGGTCCAGATAGACCTCTGCATCGCCGATATCGTTCAGGCCCAGCGTCTTGACCGACAGCCGCTGCATCGTGTTGACGTCGATGGCGCATTTGGGCGGCTGTACCGTCGCGCTGACGGTCTGTGCCCCGATTTTCAGCCAATAGGCGCGGCCGGGCAGCAATTCCGCCTGATCCATCCAGACCAATGTGGTCAGGAACTGATCGGCGGCCTGGGGCGGATCGCCAGCCGCGGCGATGACGTCGCCCCGCGAACAATCCACCTCGTCCGTCAGTGTCAGCATGACCGACTGGCCAGCGCCTGCCTCGGTCAGATCGGACGGCATGGCGACGATGCGGTCGACATGGCTGGTCCGGCCCGATGGCAGGATGCGCACCGGATCGCCCGGCTTGACCATCCCGCTCTCGATCAACCCGGCAAAGCCGCGGAAGTCCAGATTGGGCCGGTTGACCCATTGCACCGGCATACGGAACGGCCGCGCCCGGTCGCGCGCGCCGTCGACCTCCACCGTTTCCAGATGCTCGATCAGCGTCGGGCCCGAATACCATGGGGTGTGATCGGACCGCGCCGCGATATTGTCGCCGCCCAGACCCGAAATCGGGATGGCCAGAAACGCCTCGATGCCGATGGACGCGGCAAATTCCCGGTAATCCGCAACGATCGCGTCGAACCGCGCCTGATCATATCCGATCAGGTCCATCTTGTTCACCGCCAGCACGATGTGACGAATGCCGATCAGCGACGCCAGATAGCTGTGCCGCCGCGTCTGGGTCAGCACGCCCTTGCGCGCGTCGATCAGGATGACGGCAAGGTCGGCCGTGGACGCACCCGTCACCATGTTGCGCGTATATTGCTCGTGCCCGGGCGTATCCGCGACGATGAACTTGCGCTTTTCGGTGGCAAAGAAGCGATAGGCGACGTCGATGGTGATGCCCTGTTCGCGCTCGGCCGCCAGCCCGTCTACCAGCAGGGCAAAATCGATTGCCCCGCCCTGTGTGCCCACCCGCCGCGAATCCGCCTCCAGGCTGGCGAGCTGGTCTTCGAAGATCATCTTGGAATCGTACAGCAGCCGCCCGATCAGGGTCGATTTGCCGTCATCCACGCTGCCGCAAGTGATGAAGCGGAGCAGCGATTTGCGCTGGTTGAGGTCGAGATAGGCGTCGATATCCTCGGCGATCAGCGCGTCGGGCGTGTAGGCGGGGGCATCCTGCATCAGAAATACCCTTCCTGCTTTTTCTTTTCCATGCCCGTCCCGCCGGCATCCTTGTCGATGACGCGGCCCTGACGTTCGCTGGTCGTCGTCAGCAGCGTTTCCTGCACCACGTCGCTCAGCGTCGCCGCCGTGCTTTCCACCGCGCCCGTCAGCGGAAAGCAGCCCAGCGTGCGGAACCGGATCGACCGCATAGTGATGTCCGGCATCCGGCCCAGCACGCGCTCCAGCCGTTCGGGATCGTCGGCCATCAATAGCTGACCTTCCCACTCAAAGGTCGGGCGGGGCGCCGCGAAGTAAAGCGGGACGATCTCGATCCCCTCCGCCATGATATATTGCCAGATGTCCAGCTCGGTCCAGTTGGAGATCGGAAAGACGCGGATGCTCTCGCCCTTGTGCTTGCGAGCGTTATAGAGGTGCCACAGTTCCGGTCGCTGGTTCTTGGGGTCCCAGCGATGGGCGGCCGTGCGGAAACTGAACACCCGTTCCTTGGCCCGGCTCTTTTCCTCGTCACGCCGCGCACCGCCGAATGCCGCATCGAAGCCATGATGGTCGAGCGCCTGTTTCAGCCCCTCCGTCTTCCACATGTCGGTGTGGAGCGGGCCGTGATCGAACGGATTGATGCTGCGCGCCTGCGCCTCCGGATTCTGCCAGACCAGCAATTCCATCCCCGCCGCAGCGGCCGATCGTTCGCGAAGGTCGTACATCGCCCGGAACTTCCACGTCGTATCGACGTGCAGCAGCGGAAAGGGCGGCGGGGCGGGGTAAAATGCCTTTTTGGCAAGATGCAGCATCACCGCCGAATCCTTGCCGATGGAATAGAGCATCACTGGCCGCTCTGCCTCAGCCACCACCTCCCGCAGGATGTGGATTGCCTCAGCCTCCAGGCGTTGAAGATGGGTGAGTGAGGGGAAATCCGGTGCTGATGCCATGCCAGCCACCTAAGCGCGGCAAATCCGGGCCGCTACCAACTTTATGTTTAGGGTTTGCAACGCCCGGCGGCAGCTTCCGCTTCATGCCGGTGACGAGATCGACCGATCAATGTCGAGCTTGCGGTTATCGTGTGGGTGCATCAGCTCTGCGTTACGCACAAAAAAACAGCGGCCGCCAGAGGCAGCCGCTGTTCCGTCTCAACTCAGCAAAACTCAGTTGCTGTCCGAGCTGTCATCTTCATCAGCGATGATGATGATGCCACCGACAACGGCAGCAGCAGCCACGACACCGATGATGATGCCCGTGCTGCCTTCAGCGCGGCTGGCCTTCTTCGCCGGGGTCGCCTGACGGGCAACCTTGGCGACCGACAGCTTGGCTGCCGAGTTTGCTTCGGCGGCAACGACCGGGGTCGCGGCAACCGACAGAGCGGCAACAGCCGTCATGAGTTTCATAATGCGCATAAGATACTCCCTTTGTAGACTCCGGCATCCACGATGCCGTGGAACCTGCAGATTCCATGAGCCGAGATCCGGTTAACGGATTTGCTGCCCCGCAGCAAGCTCAAAAAATGCCTGTCCCGGGCCTAGTCTCCACAAGCCCGAGCAAATCACCTACGGATTTATTGTCAATCAATCGTTAAATCGAAACGTACTGCCGCATTTTCGATCGTTCCGTCGTAAATCGAACAAGAAAACCGCCAATTTTTGTCGACTCTATTGGCAAAACACCGGTCATGCGCGAAACGACCGTCGGTTTGCGTGTAATTCCGGCATGTTCTGTTGCCATTGCGCAACATATCTCAATTCTGTCGAGTAAAACGCGATGGCCGGCAGGGCGCTGTTTCCGCTAACACGCTGCGCCGCAATGGTTGAACCGCGATCCTCGCCGCCGCATATCGCGGCGATGCTCGTTCAGCTTCGTCGGCCCGCAATCATCGCTGCCAGCCTGTCGTTCGCGGCTCTTGCCCTGACCGGGGCAAGCGGCATCGCCAGGGACCCGGAGCATGCGGCGGTTCCTGTTTCGGCCGATCGGCCTGCGGTCGATCCGGCAAGCTTTACCGCCCAGGGAGAGCGATCCTCGCTCGAACACGCCGAAAGCCGGTTGCAGGCGATCGGCTTGCGACTGGCCATCGCTGCCCGGCCGTGGTGCGACCAAGTTCAGCCGGGCATCGGCTGGTCGCTTCACACGGCCGAACAATATGACGCCTCCGGCCGCGCAGCAGTCGAGGCAGCGGTGGGATTTGATGGCCACCCGGCGGTTGTGGCGGTGGTCGGCGGCGGCCCGGCCGACCGGGCGGGCGTTCGGGCGGGAGATCTCGTCCTGTCCGTTGGCGCCGTCGATCTTGCCACGCATCCTGGCGATGAACCCACCGATCGGGTCAACCGCATCGATCGCGGGGTGGCCGAATTGCCTCCGGAAAAGGGCATTCCGATGCGCCTCGCCCGCAAGGGGGCCGCTCCGCTGGATGTCACGGTTACGCCGGTTCCCGCCTGCCGCACGCGGTTCGAACTTGACCTGTCCAACGCTCTGCAAGCGCAGGCCGATGGCCGCCTAGTCCAGATCGGCTTCCGCTGGCTGGAACGGATGGACGATGCCGACCTTGCCGTGATCGTCGCGCATGAACTGTCGCACAACATGCTGCACCATCGGCGACGGCTGGAGGCGGCGGGTGCCCGCTGGGGCCTGGTATCCGGTTTCGGCCGCAATGCCGGTCTGTTCCGCGAAACCGAGATGGAGGCCGACCGGCTTGCGGTGCATCTGCTGGCGCGGGCGGGCTATGACCCTGCGCGCGGCGCCGTCGTCTGGCCGATGGTGGAGCGGGAGACGGGCTCGTTCGGCCTTGCCCGCAGCCGCACCCATCCCCCCGCCAGCCAGCGGATTGCGATCATGCAGGATGAAGCGCGATTGCTTGCGCCAAAGGGCGATGACCGGCCGCCCGCACTGCTCGCCCATCGCCATCGCCCGCTCACCGGCAAATGGCGCACGTTGCTGTCCGCCGAAACGGATCAGTGAGCCGCGCGCAGCGCCGCGATGGTCGTGCCGGGTGAGATCACGTCGATATCCGTCACGCAGTGGATCAGCCTGAGGCCGGGCCGCGTCAGTGCCGCGTCCAGTGCGGGCGAGAAATCGGCGGTCCGCTCCACCCGTTCCGCCCAGCCGCCATAGGCGCGGGCAAGCGCCGCAAAATCGGGATTGTTCAGCCGCGTGCCGCTGATCCGGGCGGGATATTCACGCTCCTGATGCATCCGGATCGTCCCGTATCCGCTATTGTCCACCAGGATGACGATCAGGTTCGCACCATGCTGGACCGCGGTGGCCAGTTCCTGTCCATTCATCAGGAAATCGCCGTCGCCGGCAACGGCGACGACCTGCTTGTCGGGATGGCGCAGGGCCGCCGCAACGGCGGCCGGCACGCCATAGCCCATTGCACCACAGGTCGGGGCCAGTTGGCTGGGTTGCATCCCGTATCGCCAGTATCGATGCCACCATCCGGAAAAATTGCCGGCGCCGTTGCAGATGATCGTCTCTTCCGCGCCCATCCGCTCGCGCATCGCCAGGACGCATTGGCCCAGGTCCATGGCCACGCCGTCCCGAACGCGCGGGGTGGACCAGTCCAGCCATTCGGCATGGGCATCCGCGCCTGCGCGCCGGGCGGTGGCGGGCGGCTCGGCTGCGGCCAGCATCGCGGCAAAGGGGAAGGGCGCGCTTTCGACCGCGATGTCCGCACGATAGACGCGGTTCAGCTCGCCCGGATCGGGATGGACATGGATCAGCGTCTGTCCGGGATGGTCGGGCGTGATCAGCGTGTAGCCGTCCGTCGTCGCCTCGCCCAGCCGCGGCCCGACTGCCAGGATCAGGTCAGCCGACCGGATCCGCTCGACCAGTTTCGGATTGGGGCCATAGCCAAGATTGCCGGCCCAGACGGGGCTGTCATTGGCAATCGCGTTCTGCCGGCGAAAGGCTGCGGCAACCGGAATGCCCCAGCTGCGCGCGAAACAGTCAAAGGCGCCACCTGTCGCCTCGTCCCATCCCGCGCCGCCGACGATCGCCACGGGACGCTCGGCCGTTCTCAACCGGTCCAGCACATCGGTAAAGGCGGCGGGGTCCAGCGGCCGGTCCACGCGCGCTGCCGCGGGCCGGTCCGTTGCGGCAACCCGGTCGCACAGCATGTCTTCGGGCAGGGCGATGACGACCGGGCCGGGCCGTCCGCTCGTTGCCACTGACCATGCCCGCGCGACATATTCGGGGATGCGCGCCGCATCCTCGATCCGCGTCGCCCATTTGGCGATCGGCGCGAACATCGCGGGCAGGTCGATTTCCTGAAACCCCTCCCGGTCCCGCATCCCGCGATCGACATCGCCGATGAACAGGATCATCGGGATGGAATCCTGCATCGCGACATGAACGCCGATGCTGGCATTGGTCGCGCCCGGCCCGCGCGTGACGAAACAGATGCCCGGCCGTCCGGTCAGCGTGCCATCGGCGCACGCCATGAACGCCGCGCCCCCTTCCTGACGACAGGTGACGACGTCGATGGCCGCGGTGTCGTGCAACGCATCCAGCACCGCCAGGAAACTTTCGCCCGGCACCTGGAACAGGCGGTCGCAACCATGGGTGATCAGGGCATCGACCAGGATCCGGCCGCCCGTTCGGTTCATCGTCATCCCCGATCCTAACCGGACAGCGCCGGTTTGGCCAAGAGGGTCAGCGATCGATCACCAGGCTGCGCAGATTGGGGGCCAGCGGTTCGCCCGCATCGTCGGACATCAGCCACCGCTCGGCCGCCTCGACCGATTCGAACAACCGGGCGACCCGTGCCTCGGCCGCGCGGATCAGCTGCATCCTGGCCAGCGAGGATGCGGTGACAAAGGCGAGCTTGCGCGATTGCACATGGGGGTCGTTCAGCATCCGGCGGAATGCCTCGACCATTTCCTGCGACTGGATCTGCATTTCGCGCACATCGGCCAGCGTCACGTGGCCGGGCGACAATCGAGCATACAGCGCGTTCCGCTCGGTAATGAACGCCTGAAGCAGCGCCGGGTTGAAAAAACCCTTCAGCGTCATTCGCGCCAGATTGCGCTGACCGTCGATTTCGATCGAATAACTGCCCTGCATTGGGGCGGCATAGCGGCTTGTCGTTAATCATCGGTAAGCGAAACCACCGGAACGGTTAGGTATTGCGCACACACCCTGCGCGGTCAGGTTGCTTGACCCGCCAACGGGCCAGTGCCTATCGGCTGTGGCGATGACGGGAGAGATTCGCAGATGAACAAGCTCTATCCCACTGCCGCGGCGGCGCTGGACGGTCTGTTGCGCGATGGCATGACGATCTGTGCCGGCGGGTTCGGTCTGTGCGGTATTCCGGAACGGCTGATCGACGCGATCCGCGATGCCGGCGTCAGGGATCTGACCATCGCCAGCAACAATGCCGGAATCGACGGCGAGGGGCTGGGCAAGCTGCTGCGCACGCGCCAAGTCAAAAAGATGATTTCGTCCTATGTCGGCGAGAACAAGGAGTTCGAGCGGCAGTATCTGGCCGGCGAGCTTGAGGTGGAATTCTGTCCCCAGGGCACGCTGGCCGAACGGTGCCGGGCGGGCGGGGCGGGCATCCCCGGATTTTACACCAGGACCGGCGTCGGCACGAAAGTGGCCGAGGGCAAGGAGGTCAAGGTGTTCGACGGCGAGGAGTACATCCTCGAACGCGGCATCCGCGCCGACCTTGCGATCATCAAGGGGTGGAAAGCGGACGAGATGGGCAACCTCATCTTCCGCAAGACCGCGCGCAACTTCAATCAGCCGATGGCGACCGCCGCCAATATCTGCGTGGCAGAGGTGGAGGAAGTGGTGCCCGTCGGCTCGCTCGATCCCGATCACATCCATCTGCCCGGCATTTACGTAAAGCGGATGATCGTCGGCGCGCCGTACGACAAGAAGATCGAGTTCCGCACCGTGCGTGAGCGGACGGCCGCGTGATCCGAACGCTTTCGCTTGCCGCTGCTGCCGCCGCGCTGTCCGCCTGTGCGGTCACGCCGCCGCCGCGCGCTGCCGGCACGACCACCAGCGGCCCCGAACAGCCCGGCCGCCAGTATCGCTGGCAACTCGGATCGGGCGAGGCAGCGGTCCTGTCGCGGCAGGCGCATCTGGCGATGGCGTCCTTTGTCGCCGCGCACGCAAAGGGGCCGGCATCCAGCGTGGTGCTGGCCGCCGGATCGACGCCCGCCGCACCGCGCTTTGCCGATTGCGGCAACCGTCCGCGCGCCGTCGTTTACGACATTGACGAAACGGTACTGCTGAACACCGGGGCCAATTACGACAGTGCCGTGCGCGGCGATCCGCCGTTCGACCCGGCTCGATGGAGCCAGTGGGAACAGGGCGGCGCCGAAAAGGTGGAGGCTGTTCCCGGGGTGATCGATGGTATTGCCGCGATCCGCGCCGCCGGCGTCACCGTCGTGTTCAATTCCAACCGCGATCGCGCGGCCGCTTCCGCCACTGCCGCCGCGCTCGCATCGGTCGGCATCGCCGGGGCGGTTCCGGGCGAAACCCTGTTCCTGAAGGGCGATGTGGCACCCGGCTCGGCCAAGGACCCGCGCCGGGCGGCTATCAATACCCGATACTGTGTCATCGCGATGGCGGGCGACAATCTGGGCGATTTTGCCGATGCCTTTAACGACAAGGCGCTGACCACGCCTGCGCGCCGGGCGCTGGCGCAGGATGCGGCGACCGCGTCGCTCTGGGGCAATGGCTGGTTTCTGATCCCCAACGCGCTTTATGGCGCATGGGAAGGGGCCGGGTTCGACGACCTGTTCCCCGCCGACAAACGCTGGACGCCAAAGGAGGGCGAGTAATGGCCTGGACCCGCGATGACATGGCTGCCCGCGCCGCGCGCGAGCTTCGCGACGGTTTCTACGTCAATCTGGGCATCGGCATCCCGACGCTGGTGGCGAACCATATTCCCGAAGGCGTCACGGTGACGCTGCAATCGGAAAACGGGATGCTGGGTATCGGTCCGTTCCCGTTTGCGGGCGAAGAGGACCCGGACCTGATCAACGCGGGCAAGCAGACGATCAGCGAGCTGCCCCATTCCGCCTATTTCAGCTCGGCCGACAGCTTTGCCATGATCCGTGGCGGCCATATCGACCTGACCGTGCTGGGCGCGATGGAGGTCAGCCAGGGCGGCGACATCGCCAACTGGATGATCCCCGGCAAGATGATCAAGGGGATGGGCGGGGCGATGGACTTGGTCGCCGGCGTCAAGAAGATCATCGTCGTCATGGAACATAACGCCAAGGACGGATCGCCCAAGTTCATCCCCGAATGCACGCTGCCGCTGACCGGGCGGAACGTGGTCGACATGATCATCACCGATCTGGCCGTGTTCCAGCGCGCGGATCATCAGTCGCCGTTCCGGCTGATCGAGCTTGCCCCCGGCGTGACGGTGGACGAGGTCGCGGCAAAGACCACCGCCGAGTATCAGGTCGCGCTGGCGGCCGCCTGAACCGGCCGCCGCCAGCGCCGCCGGTCAGCGCGCCCGGATAAAGGCGCGCAGATCGGCGGACAGTTTCTTCAGATCCTCGTCGCGCACATACATCATGTGCCCGGCATGATAGTAATGCCACTGGATGCGGCCGTCCGTCGGCATCCCGGTGCGGTTCAATGAATATTCCGCGCCAAAGAACGGCGTGGCGAAATCATAATAGCCCTGACCCACCCAGACGCGCAGGCGGCTGTTTTCGCGCAAGGCCTGGCCGATCCACGGCGCGACGTTCAGATAGCCCTCGCCGCCGCGCGGGCCGCCGATCTTCCAGTCCCAGTCGCGCACGCCGCCAATCGCCGAATAGGTGACGTCGGGCGAGTATTTCAGCACTTCGCGCGCATATTGGTTCATCGCCGCGGTATAGGCGCCGTCGATGCCGTAAAAGCTCGGGTCATTGTCCGGCTCCTCGCCCGCATTGTCATAGTCGCGGCCGGTATAGCGCGTATCCAGCCGCCCGATCGTCTGACCGCGATCGCGCAGCAGCTCCTTATAGAACCGGCCGGGCGTCAGCCGCAGATCCGCATTGGCCAGATACGCCTGGCTGACCCCTGTAAAGCGGGACAGCTGCGGCAGGATCGCCTGTCGCTCCGCCTGGCTCAGGCTGTTACCCTTGAGCAGCGCGGTGGCATAGGGGCCGATGGCAAAGGCGCGTGCCTCCTCGACAAACGCCTCGACCGTCGCGGGCTTGTCCGCCACCTTGCCATGATACCATGCGGTCGCCGCCATGCTGGGCAGGTTGGTGACATAGCCCAGCTCGTTCCCCGGCGAATCCGCTGCCTGGCTGAAATCCAAGATCGCGGAAATCAGGATGATACCGTTGACCGTGACGTCGGTATAGCTGCCCTCCAGCTCGCGGATCACCGCCGCCGATCGCGTCGTGCCATAGCTCTCGCCGCCGATATATTTGGGCGCATTCCAGCGGCCATGTTCATTCAGCCACAGCCGGATGAATTCCGCCATCGACTTGGCGTCCTGGGTCACGCCCCAATAATCCTTGGGGTCGGTTTTGCCGAGCGCGCGGCTGAACCCGGTGCCGACGGGGTCGATGAATACCAGGTCGGTGACGTCTAGCAGCGATTCGGCATTGTCGATGACCGGAAAGGGCGGGGCGCCGTCATCCTTTGCATCGCCGGGCACGACCACGCGGCGCGGCCCGAATGCGCCCATATGCAGCCACAGCGATCCCGAACCCGGCCCGCCATTCCACAGAAACGTCACCGGCCGGTTGGGATCGACCGGCCCGTCCTTCAGATAGGTATAGGACGTGATCGATGCGAGCGGCTTGCCGTCCTTGTCCTTCAGATAGGTGTCGCCCGCAATCGCGCGATAACTGATCCGCTGGCCGCCAAAGGTGCCGGTGTGCCGCGTTTCGGACCGAACTGGCGGCGGGATGGCGGCATCGCCCTTTGCCTCTGCCTTGTCGGCGGCCTTATCGGCGGCGGGCGGCGTCTGGGCGGTGGCAGGCAGGATCAGCGTGCAGGCGGCAAGGCTGGCGGCTAAAATGGCTGAACGCATCGGTCGGTGATTTCCCCCATTGATTTCGATCAGCTTAGCCGCGTGCCGACGCCATGCAAGCCATGCGGATGCCGCCCGGCACGCGGGCGTCGCATCGCTCGACAGTCGCGGCGATTTTTGCCACTCGTCCTGGTCCATGACGATCCTGCTCACTGGTTCATCCGGCTGGCTTGGTCGGTTCCTTGCCCCGATGCTGCGCGATGCGGGGCACCGGGTCGTCGGCCTCGACGTCGCGCCGGGCGCGGATACACAGGTGATCGGATCGGTCGCCGACCGCGCGCTGATCGACCGGGTGTTCGCCGAACACGCCGTCCGGGCGGTCATTCATTCCGGCGCGCTGCACAAGCCCGATATCGCGCGCTATCCGGCGCAGGCATTTGTCGACGTCAACATCACCGGCACGCTCAACCTGCTCCAGGCGGCGGTCGCGGCCGGGCATGACCGGTTCGTCTTTACCTCCACCACATCCCTGATGATCAGCCAGGCGATCCGGGACGAGGCGGGGGATGCCGCCGTCTGGCTGGATGAAACCAGCGGGCCGATTGAGCCGCGCAACATCTATGGCGTCACCAAATATGCCGCGGAACAGCTCGTCCGGCTTTACCATGCCACGCAAGGGTTGAACGCCATCATCCTGAGAACAGGGCGTTTCTTTCCCGAAGATGACGACACCCATGGCGACCCGCCGGGCGAAAATCTGAAGGCCAACGAATTTCTCAACCGCCGCCTGACAGTGGAGGATACGGCACGCGCCCATATTGCTGCGCTGGACGCCGCGCCCCGGATCGGCTGTGCGACCTATCTGGTCAGCGCGCCGACGCCGTTCAGCCGTGATGAGGCGGCGGCGCTGAAACAGGATGCGCCCGCCGTCATCGCCCGGCACTTTCCCGACGCCGCTGCCCGCTATGCGGCACGCGGTTGGCAACTGCCGTCCAGCATCGGCCGCGTCTATGATTCCGCCGCGATCCAGCGCGACCTCGGCTTTCGCTTCGACACCGATTTCGCATCGATCCTGTCCGCGCTCAGCACCGGCGCGCGAATGCCCTTTGCCCACGACCCGGATTATGTCGGGCCGGTCACATGCTCTTCCCAACCCTGAAAGATATGATAAATGTTAGCGGTAGCGGGGATAGACCAAACGCCGCAGTGGAGGGGTTATGAAGGGTTTTTCGGTACGGGCGCGCCTGCCGTTGCTGGGCGCCGCGGCATTGCTGGTCGCCGGTTGCGGCGGGTCGGGAGGTAGCGCATCGGCCGGGCCGGTCGCATCAGCGCCAACGCCCGCCCCGACGGTCAGCCCGCCTGCGCCGCCCGCACCTGCGCCTGCGCCGTCGCCTTCTCCGTCACCGTCGACGACAGCAACCAGCTTCGCCGCCGCCATGTCGCCGGGCTGGAACCTCGGTAACTCGCTGGAGGCGATCAATGCCACCGGCGCGCCGTTCACCGTTTCCCAGGAAACCCATTGGGGCAATCCCGCGGTCAACCGCCAGTTGCTAAATGCCGTTGCGGCAGCGGGGTTCAAGAGCGTCCGCATCCCCGTCGCCTGGCGGCAATATGCCGATGGCAGCGACCGGATCGGCGCCGCGTGGCTCAATCGGGTGCAACAGGTGGTGGACGATGCGCGCGCCGCTGGCCTGACCGTGATGATCAACGTCCACTGGGACGGCGGCTGGCTACAGCCCACCAATGCCGCGCGGGACGAGGCGACGGCCCGGCTGCGCAGTTACTGGACGCAAATTGCGACCCGGTTTCGCGATTATGACGATCGACTGGTCTTTGCCGGCACGAACGAGATCATGGTCACCGACGTTTATTCCGCGCCGACGACCGAAAACTGCACGGTCCAGCGCGGGTTCAATCAGGCGTTTGTTGAGGCCGTGCGGGCGACCGGCGGCAACAATGCCAACCGCTTCCTGGTGATTCAGGGCTATAACACCAACATCGATTTCACCGTCGCGTGCAACGCCACCTTGCCGGTGGACAGCGCATCGGGCCGCCTGATGATGGAGGTCCATTATTACGACCCCTTCGACTTTGCGCTCAATGAAAAGAGCACGCTATGGCAATGGGGATCGGGTGCGACCAATCCGGCCAACACTCCCAACTGGGGCGGAGAGGCCTATACCGACGCGCAGTTCGACAAGATGAAAACGACGTTCGTGGACAAGGGCGTGCCGGTCATCCTTGGCGAATATGGCGCGATCCTGCGTACGGAATATGATCCGTCCGGCACCTATCGCACCGCGTGGAACCGCTATGTCACCCGGTCGGCGCGTCAGCGGGGGCTGGTCCCGATGTACTGGGACAATGGCTATACCACCAACCATGCGTTCGGGCTGTTCAACCGGTCGACGGGGGCGGAAGCCTATCCGGCGTTGATCGACGCGATTGTCGATGCGGGGAAATAGGCCAGCTTCACGCCCGAAAATGTCGCCGATGCTTGCTCCTGCGACCGAAAAGGTTAAGGGAGCGGCATCATGGCCTCCAAACCGCTGACCCTGTACGAGAAAATCTGGGCCGATCACGTGATCGAGCGCCGGGACGATGGCACCTGCCTGATCTTCATCGACCGGCATCTGGTGCATGAGGTGACCAGCCCGCAGGCGTTTGACGGCCTGCGCGCCAATGGCCGCCGCGTCCGCCGGCCGGACCTGACCCTGGCGGTGCCCGACCATAATCTGCCGACAACGGCGCGGGTCGATGCGGCGGGCCAAGAACTGCCGATCGCTGATCCCGCCTCGGCACAGCAGCTGGCGGCGCTGCGCCGCAACGCGCCGGAATTCGGCATCGATTATATCGACGCGCTCAGCGAACGGCAGGGAATCGTTCATGTCGTGGGGCCGGAACAGGGCTTTACCCTGCCGGGCACCACGCTGGTCTGCGGCGACAGCCATACCAGCGCGCACGGGGCGCTGGGGGCGCTCGCATTCGGCATCGGCACCAGCGAGGTGGAGCATGTGCTCGCCACGCAGACGTTGCTGCTCAAGCAATCGAAAACCATGGAAATCCGGGTCGACGGTACGCTGGGGCCGGGCGTCACGGCCAAGGATGTCGTGCTGCACATCATCGGTCGCACGGGCGCTGCCGGCGGGACCGGCTATGTCGTCGAATATACCGGAGACGTGATCCGCGCTTTGTCGGTCGAGGGGCGGCTGACCATCAGCAACATGTCGATCGAGGGGGGCGCGCGTTCCGGCCTGATCGCGCCGGACGACACGACGTTCGCGTATCTGAAGGGGCGGCCGATGGCGCCGCGGGGCGAACAGTGGGACCGGGCCGTCGCCTATTGGCGCACGCTGGCCAGCGACCCCGGCGCCGAATATGACCGGGTCGTGCGGATCGATGCACAGGATATCGCCCCCACGCTCACCTGGGGCACCAGCCCGGAGGATGTGGTGCCGATCACCGGCAGCGTCCCCGATCCCGACAGCTTTGCCGACCCGTCCAAGCGCGAGGCGGCCCGCAAATCGCTCGCCTATATGGGCCTGGAACCCGGCACGCGGATGCAGGACGTGCCGGTCGAGCATATCTTTATCGGCAGCTGCACCAACAGCCGGATCGAGGATCTGCGCGCCGCCGCCGCCGTGGTAAAGGGTCGCCGCGTTGCCAGCGGCATCCGGCAGGCGCTGATCGTGCCTGGATCGGGGCTGGTCAAGCGGCAGGCGGAGGCAGAGGGGCTGGACCGCATCTTTACCGACGCCGGCTTCGAATGGCGCGAACCGGGCTGTTCCATGTGCCTGGCGATGAACCCGGACAAGGTGCCGGCCGGCGAACGCTGCGCTTCCACTTCGAACCGCAATTTCGTAGGACGGCAGGGGCCGGGCGCACGAACCCATCTCGTGTCGCCCGCCATGGCCGCCGCAGCAGCAGTGACCGGGCGGCTGACCGATGTCAGGGAGTTGATGGGAGGGGATCGTTCATGAAGCGTGTCATCGTGCTGCTTGTCGCCGGCACCATCATCAGCGGCATCGCCGCCGCCTATGCCGCCTCCGCTGCCAAGGGCCGTACCCCGGTCACCGAAGCGGTTGCCGAAACCACCGAATAACGGCGCCTGCCGCCAACGCCAGACCGGAGCTGCCCAGCGATGCAAGCCGTGACCAGGGTCGAGGGGCGCGCCTATCCCTGGGGCGCCAAGAATATCGACACCGACATCATCATCCCTGCCCATTGGCTGAAAACCGTCAGCCGTGAGGGGCTGGGGCGGGGCGCGTTCGAATCCGTGCGCGCAGAGCCGGGCAACCTGTTCGATGATCCCCGCTATGCCGGATCGCCCATCCTGATCGCGGGCGAGAATTTCGGCTGCGGGTCCAGCCGCGAGCACGCCGCCTGGGCGATGGCCGACATGGGCATCCGGGCGGTGATCGCGCCCAGCTTTTCCGACATCTATTCCGGCAATGCGTTCAAGAACGGCATCGTTACCGTCGAACTGCCCCAGGCGGCGATCGACCGGCTGGTCGAAGTGGCGCGGACGGACGCGATCACCATCGATCTGGAAACGATGACGGTGACGACCGCCTTTCAGGACCGGTACGAATTCACCATGGATCCCTTTCGTCGCCAGTGCCTGATGCAGGGGCTGGACGAAATCGGGATGACACTGGCAAAAGATACCGCAATTTCGAATTATGAATCCATGGTCGCTGCCAAGCGGCCCTGGATCAAGCGGGAGAGCGGTGATGCGGGCCTTGCTGTCACGGGAATCGGGCGGACCTGAAACTCTGGAACTGGCCGACCTCCCCGATCCGGTGGCGGGTCCGGGGCAGGTTGTGGTGCGGGTTCACGCCTGTGCGATCAATTATCCCGACGTCCTGATCATTCAGGATCAGTATCAGTTCCGGCCCCAGCGCCCCTTTGCCCCGGGCGGTGAAATCGCGGGCGTGATCGACAGCATCGGGCCGGGCGTTACCGGATGGTCGGTGGGCGACCGCGTGATGGCCGTGCCGGGCCATGGCGGGATGGTGGACCGGATCGCCGTCAGCGCAGCCCAGCTTTTGCCCCTGCCCGAGGGGCGGTCCTTTGCCGAAGGGGCGGCGCTCGTCCTCACCTATGGCACCAGCATCCATGCGCTGGTCGATCGCGGCCGCATCGCTGCCGGCCAGACGCTGCTGGTGCTGGGCGCGGCGGGCGGCGTCGGCCTTGCCGCCGTGGAACTGGGCAAGGCGTTCGGCGCGCGGGTCGTCGCTGCGGTTTCCAGCCCGGAAAAGGCGGAGGCGGCGCGGCAGGCCGGGGCCGACGAAGTCGTCGTCTATGCGCGCGGTCCGCTTGACCGGGATGGTCAGCGCGCGCTGGCGGAACAGTTCAAGGCGGCGGTCGGTGCGGCCGGGGCGGAGGTGATCTATGATCCGGTGGGCGGCGATTATACCGAACCGGCGCTCCGTTCGATCGGCTGGGCTGGGCGCTATCTGGTCGTCGGGTTCCCGGCGGGCATCCCGAAACTGCCGCTCAATCTGACGCTCCTTAAAAGCTGCGATGTCTGCGGCGTGTTCTGGGGTGCCTTTGCGATGCGCGATCCGGCGGCGCACCGCGCCCATGTCGACACGCTGTTCGCGCTCTGGCGGGAAGGGCGGATTGCCCCGCGCATCAGCGAAACCTTTCCCCTTGAACGCGGCGGCGATGCCATCGCCCGCATGGCCGCACGTCAGGTGATCGGCAAACTGGTCGTCACGATGGACTGATCGCCCCGTTGCCAGCCGCGTTCATGCTGCCTATCTGCCACAATGGACAGGATCAGCGCACAGGGGATGCGACCGAATGACGACTTTTGACGACCGCGAACGGGCTTTCGAGGCGAAGTTTGCGCATGACAACGAGCTTCAGTTCCGGGTGAACGCCCGCCGCAACAAGCTGCTCGGCCAATGGGCGGCCGAAAAGATGCGCCTGACGCCGGAGGAATCCGATTCCTATGCCAAGTCGGTGGTCCAGGCGGATTTCGAGGAAGCGGGCGACGAGGATGTCGTGCGCAAGCTGCTGGGCGATTTGACCGGCGCGGGCGTCGAGATTTCGGACGCCGAAATCCGGGCTGCGCTCGATCTGATGACGATCGAGGCGCGCCGACAGCTGATCGAAGCGCAGGACTGACGCCGATGCCGATGGCAGCCAGCGAGATCGAAACGCTGATCCGGCAGGGGATCCCCGATGCGGAGGTGGAAATTACCGATCTGGCCGGCGATGGCGACCATTATGCCGCGCGGGTGACGAGCGAGAGTTTCCGCGGAATGCCCCGCGTGCGTCAGCATCAGGCGGTCTATGCCGCGCTGGGCGGGCGGATGGGCGGCGTGCTGCACGCGCTGCAACTGACAACGGCCGTGCCGGTCAAGGAGTAAGGCAATGAGCGACGATACCCATGCCCGCATCGACGGGCTCGTAAAATCCAACGACGTGGTGCTGTTCATGAAGGGCAGCCCGCTGTTCCCCCAGTGCGGATTTTCCAGCCGCGCGGTGGCGATCCTGAACCATCTGGGTGCCGAGTTCGAAAGCGTCGACGTGCTTCAGGATCAGGGCATCCGTCAGGGGATCAAGGAATATTCCGACTGGCCGACCATCCCGCAGCTTTATGTCCGCGGCGAATTCGTCGGCGGGTCGGACATCATGATGGAAATGTTCGAAAGCGGCGAACTTGCCGCGCTGGTGGCGGGTCAGGACGCGAACTGATCCTTCCAGATTGACGCGTAAAAGCGGCTGGTCAGCGTTCGGCATATCCGGGCGCGGCCGGCCGTTTTTGTTTGTCCTGGGGCGATAGCGGGTTGGCGGGCCGATGAGAGATCGGATGGTCATCGACCCGCCATTGAAGCGTACTTGCGCTCGCTGCCCCTAGCGTTGCACCGGACGTGCCAATCCTGGCGCTTGTCTCAATAGCAACGGATTCACTGGTTAACGGGGCAGGGCACCGCCCGCTGGCTGTAAGGATTTTCGACAGGCGGCTCAGCCCGCCGTTCGATCAGTCGCCCTTTTTCATCGCCTCGATCAGCCGCTTGACTTCCTGGCTGCGGCCGCGGGGCAGGATCAGCACATCCTTGCCACTGGCTACCACGATCAGGTCCTCAACCCCGACCATGGCGATGCGCGCCCCGTCGGTCTGGACCAGGCATCGCTCGGTATCGATGGCGATCACATCGCCCTTGTGCGCATTGCCCGCCGCGTCGGATGCGCTGATCGCGTGCAGCGCGTCCCAGCTGCCGACATCGCTCCACCCCATCGAAACCGGGACGACCGCGACCCGGTCGGCCCGTTCCATGACGGCATAGTCGATGGAATCGGACGGCGACCGCGCAAAGGCGTCGGCGTCGGCGTGAATGGCAATGCCGTCATGCCGGGCCAGCTCGATCGCCTCCGCCGCCGCGCTGCGCATCGCCGGGGCAAACTGGTCGAGCGCCGCCAGATAGGCATCGGCCCTGAACAGGAAGATGCCGCCATTCCAGGCATGATCGCCGCTGGCCAGCATCGCCTCGGCCTTGTCCAGCGGCGGCTTTTCCACGAACCGGTCGACGCGGTGCACGCCGTCGGCCATCCGATCGCCCACCTTGATCCAGCCATAGCCGGTTTCCGGGGCATCGGGCTGAATGCCGAACGTGACCAGCCAGCCCTGTTCCACCATCGGCCGGGCCGCCGCGATGGCTGCATGAAAGGCGGAAACGTCCGCAATGACATGGTCGGACGGCATCACCAGCAGCATCGCATCGCCCCCGCCTGCGGCAATCGCGGCCAGCGCGATGGCAGGGGCAGTGTTGCGGCCCATCGGTTCCAGCACGATTGCCGCCGGACGGATGCCCACGTCGTCCAGCTGCTGCTGGATCAGGTCGGCGTGCTGCGCATTGGCGATGACCAGCGGCGCGGCAAACGCCTCTGTATCGGCGGTCCGCAGTGCCGTCATCTGCAGCATCGTCTGATCGCCGGTCAGCGCCAGCATCTGTTTCGGCATCTCCGGCCGTGACATCGGCCACAGGCGTGTGCCCGAACCGCCCGACAGGATGACGGGTGTGATCAATGCGGCCTTGGTCATCACGTCGTCCCCCACGGCGCGGGCATGTGCCGGCCAATCGCTGTTTTCAGTCTCCTGCCCGTAACTTGGGCGGCGCGGATGGGCAACGGGCATCGGGCCGGCTTGTTCCGATAGCGAGACATTCATTTTGCGTTCAGCCTATTGACTACAGATGTAATCAAGTCGATTACAACCGTAGTCGTGGGTTTGTTCATTGGGGAGTCGTCATGTCGGAACGGATCAGCGATGCCGAACATGCGGTGATGGAGGTCCTTTGGGAGGACAGCCCGCTGACGGCACAGGAAGTGGTCGAGCGCATCCCGGCGGAACGCGACTGGAGCGCGAACACCGTCAAGACGCTGCTCGGCCGCCTGCTTGCGAAGAATATCATCGCGCATGAAGAGGATGGCCGCCGCTATCGCTATCGCCCGCTGGTGGCGCGCGAGGATTATGTGGAGGGCGAATCCCGCCGCCTGATGGATCGTCTGTTCGGCGGGCGTCTGACCCCGCTGGTCGCTCATATGGCAGAGCGCGATGCTCTGACCGCGGATGACATTGCCGAGATCGAGGCCCTGCTGCGAGAGCTGAAGCAATGATCGGCTGGGCGGTGGAAACGCTGGTGGCGACGACGCTGCTGATGCTGCTGGTCCTGGCGATCCGGGGGCCGGTGCGGGCGCGGTTCGGACCGCATATCGCCTATGCGCTATGGTCGATCCCGCTGGCGCGCATGGTGTTGCCGCCGCTGCCCGGCGACTGGCAGTGGAGCGCGCTGTTCGCCCCTGCGGTGGAGCGTATGCGCACAGCAGAAGTGGTGGCAGGCGCGCTGGATCCGTCCGCGCTGCCGGCTGACCTGGCCGACCGGGCGATCCCGCTTGCGTTGGCGGGGGACAGCGTGCCGGTCGCGCTGGTGCCGCCAACGCTGGTCACGGACGGCGCCCCGGTCGCTGCGCTGATGATCGCGCTGTGGATCGTCGGCGGTATCGCGTTCCTTGGCTATCATCTGGTGGCGCATGCCCTGTTCGTCGCGCGGCTTCAGCGCAGTGCGCGGCTACGATCGGTCGTTGCCGACGGGACGGTGCGGGTCATCGAAACGGACGAGACCACCGGCCCGCTTGCCTTTGGCATCTGGCGAAAGACCATCGCCTTTCCCAGCGATTTCGGGGAACGTTATGACGAACAGGAGCGCGCCCTCGCGCTGGCGCACGAGCTTGGCCATCACGCGCGCGGCGATCTGATCGCCAACTGGGCTGCGCTCGCGATGCTGGCCCTTCACTGGTTCAATCCGGTCGCGTGGCGGGCATATCGCGCCTTTCGCGCCGATCAGGAACTGGCCTGCGATGCCCTGGTGCTCGCCGGTCGACCCCAATCGCTGCGGCACGCTTATGGCCGTGCGATCGTCAAGAGCGCGCATGGGGGCGCGGTCTCGGCGGCTTGTCACCTGCATACGATCAACGACCTCAAAGGGAGGCTGAAGATGCTGACGAAACACGAACCGACCCCCCGCAGCCGCGTCGTCGCCGGGGGCATCACCCTGACGGGAATTGCGCTGGCCGGACTTGCGCTGACCGCTTCGGGCACTGCTGCTGCCAAAAAGATGCGGGAAGGCGTGGAACGCGCCACCGGCGTCGAACTGGCCGCGATCGACCTGCCTTCCGCCATCGCGCCGCTGGCTCCGGCGGCCCCGGCTCAGACGGCTGAACCCGCCACGCCGGAAACACCGGCCAAGCCGGCATTGCCGGAGGATGAAGCGAAGCGGACGGTCAAGGTCATCCGCGTCGACAAGGGCGATGCCCGGGTCATCACCGTCGATCGTGGCCTGGACCAGCAGGTGCTCGATGGGCTGGTCGCTGACAAAAAGCTGTGGCGCGAGAATGCGGAAAAGCTGGCCCGGATGCCCGAAATCCAGATCCCCGAAATCCGCGAGGGCAAGTGCGGCAAGGGCGATGGCATGATGGTGCAGCGGACGGATGACAAGGTGGGTGGCAAGTCGGTCACCGTCATCTGCACCGACCGGATCGAGGCGATGACCCTGAACGCTACCAGGCTTGCCGATGTCGCCATGGCCGATGCCAAGGGTGCCCGGGTGCTGGCGCTGCGCTCGCGGACCATGGGCCTCAGCAGCGCGATGATGGGCCTGCGCCATGCCCGCAAGTCGATCGAGATGCAGGACAGCCTGTCCGCCGATCAGAAGCGCGAGGCGCTGGCCGGGATTGATCAGGCGATCCGCGAGATCGCACAGGAACAGCAGTCGCCGGAGGAGTAAGCGCCCGGCCATTGCCGTCGACCCCTGGGGAGGGGCGGGGCCGGAGCGGAAGTTAACCCCAGATTGCTTCCGGCCGGTTCCGGCGGGGCTGTCCCGATCCTTCGCGGGACAGCCCCGTTCGTCATCGGCCCGTATGCGTCATCCGCTCTTGCCTCGCCGGATGGCCATGGCCATGTCCTTTCCATGACTGCTCCCCCCACCGGCATCGCGATGCGGATCGATCCGCTGGTCCTGCGCGTGCTGGCGCCCAATCCGTCGCCCTATACCTATACGGGGACGCAGACCTATCTGGTCGTCGGCGATGCCGATGCTGCGGTGATCGATCCCGGCCCGGACGATCCGGCTCATCTGGACGCCATCCTGGCGGCCCTTGGCACCCGGCGGCTGGAGGCGATCCTGTGTACCCACACACACCGCGACCACAGCCCGGCCAGCCGGCCGCTCAAGGCCGCGACGGGCGCGCCGATCATCGGCTGCGCACCCCTTTCGATCGACGATGCGGGGCCGCGCGCCGATGCAGCGTTCGACCGCGACTATGCCCCCGACCGCGTGCTGGCAGAGGGCGATCAGGTCGCCGGAACCGGCTGGACGCTGACGGCACTGGCAACGCCGGGCCATACGTCGAACCATCTGTGCTTTGCGCTGGAACAATCGGGCGCATTGTTCACCGGCGATCACGTCATGGGATGGTCGACCAGCGTCGTTGCGCCGCCCGACGGGGACATGGGCGATTATCTGGTCAGCCTGGAACGACTGATGGCGCGGGACGACCGCATCTATTATCCCGCCCATGGCGATCCCATCGAACGGCCGCAGCGGTTCGTGCGCGGCCTGCTCGGCCATCGCAAGCAGCGGGAGGGGCAGATTCTGCGCCTGCTGGGCGAAGGGGTGGGGGCAATCCCCGCCATGGTGGACCGGATGTATGTCGGCCTTGACCCCCGCCTTGTAGGTGCGGCGCAGCGATCGGTGCTGGCGCATCTGATCGACCTGGAACGGCGCGGCCTTGTGGCCGGGGCCGGGGACGAATGGCGCGCGTCATGACCCGTGGTTTCGCCCGTCAGCCATTACTGATCGCCATTGCCGTGCTGCTTGCCGCGATCCTTGCGGTGCTGGCCTGGCTGGCGTGGCAGCGGCACCAGGAAACCGAGGTGGTCACGCGGGACGAAAGCGGCGTCGCCGTCACCCGCGTCATCACCGCCCGGCTGTCCGGCGCGGGCGAGCTGCGCGTCTCGCGCCTGAACGGGACGATCCAGGCAACGGCAGAGGATGTCCGCTGGGGCGGGGTGCTCCGTTCCCGATTGGTGACGAAAGCGCCGTACAGCGTAGATTATTACGTCGACCTGTCCGCCATCCGGCCCGGCGACCTGGAATGGAATGACGACAGCCGCACCCTGATCGTCAATGCGCCGGAGGTGACGGTCGGCACCCCCAATATCGACGAAGGATCGGTGTCGGTGTCGGAGGTCGACGGCCTGTTCGTCACCCGTGCGGCCGGACAGGAACTGGCCCGCCGCGCCTCTGCCTCCGCCACCAGCGGGGCAGGCGCCGCTGCCCGCTCGCCCGAACGCATGGCGCAGGCGCGCGAATTTGCCCGGCGCTCGGTCACCCGCGTGCTGGGGATGCCGCTGGCCGCCACCGGCTATGGCGATGCGCGGGTCGTCGTCACCTTTCCCAACGAACGCCGCATCGACGATGGCGAACGCTGGGACGTGACCCGCCCGGTGGACGAGGTGCTGGCTAACCGCGGCTGACCCGTCGCGCGTCCGCATAGTGTGGACGGCGAAAAGCTGGTATGGTGCCCGCGGCTATTCGGGGGGATGGGCATCATGGCAACATTGGCAGCGGCACCCGGCGGGGTGCAGGCGCGCGGCGATCGTTTCTTCATTCTGTCGGCCATACTGATGGCATTGGTGATGGTTGCCGGATTTTCGTTTCAACTGGCCATGGGCCGGTCCAGCTTCAACGCCGCGCCGCTGACCCACGCCCATGGCATCGTCTTTTTCGGATGGGTCGTGCTGTTCGTTGTCCAGACGATGCTGGGCACCACCGGCGCGCTTCGCCTGCATCGCACGCTTGGCTGGATCGCGGCCGGCTGGATGGTGGCGATGGTGATCCTGGGGATTGCCATCACCGTTGCCCGCACCCGCGCGGGAACCGTGCCGTTCTTCTTTACGCCGCAATATTTCCTCATCGCCAATCCGATGACCGTCCTTGGCTTTGCCGGGCTGACCATCGCCGCCATCGTCAACCGGCGGCGGCCGGAATGGCACAAAAGGCTGCACCTGTGCGGCATGGCGATGCTGCTTGGTCCCGGGTTCGGGCGGTTGCTGCCGCTTCCGTTCATGATCCCATGGGCGTTTGAATCGGCCTATGTCGTCGGCCTTGTCTTTCCGATCGCCGGTATGATCGCCGATCTGCGGCGCAGCGGACGGGTGCATCCGGCATGGTGGTGGGGTATGGCTGCGCTGGTTGGCACGATGCTGGCGTGGGAAGTCATCGCCTATTCCACGATCGGCGATGCCATCCATGCTGCCGTGACGGCCGGAACGCCGGGCGCGGCCATTGCGCCGCTCGATTACCCGCCGTTCCCGCCCATGGCTTGAACCCCGCGCCCATCCGGGCCATGTGGGCGGCGACCATGCGAGGAGGGACTTCCCAATGAACGCGCCGACCCTGCCGACGGGCACCGATCTGCTGGACGAGATCATGCGCCTCAAGCGAGAGCGCAATGCCGTCATCCTCGCCCATTATTATCAAAAGCCGGAGATTCAGGATCTGGCCGATTTCGTCGGCGATTCGCTCGATCTCAGCCGAAAGGCGGCGGATACCGATGCCGATGTCATCGCGTTCTGCGGCGTGCGCTTCATGGCCGAAACCGCCAAGATCCTGTCGCCCGAAAAGATCGTGGTGCTGCCCGACATGGACGCCGGCTGTTCACTGGAGGACAGCTGCCCCCCGTCGCAGTTCGCGGCGTTCCGGGCGCAGCATCCCGATCACATCGCGCTCACCTACATCAACTGTTCGGCGGCGGTGAAGGCGTTGTCGGACATCATCGTCACCAGCTCCTCGGCCGAAAAGATCCTGAGCCAGATTCCAAAGGATCAGAAGATCATCTTTGGCCCCGACCGGCATCTGGGCGGGTACATCAATCGTAAGATGGGCCGCGAAATGCTGCTGTGGCCGGGCGTCTGCATCGTGCACGAAGCGTTCAGCGAAACAGAGCTGCTGAAGCTGAAGGCGCAGCATCCCGGCGCGCCCGTCGCCGCGCATCCGGAATGTCCGCCGCATATCCTGGACCATGCCGATTATGTCGGTTCGACCAGCGGCATCCTTTCCTTTGCGCAGGATTTCCCCGGCGACACGCTGATCGTCGCGACCGAACCGCACATCATCCATCAGATGGAAAAGGCGCTGCCCGAAAAGAATTTCATCGGCGCGCCGGGCGCGGACGGCAACTGCAACTGCAACATCTGCCCCTACATGGCGCTGAACACGATGGAAAAGCTGTATCTGGCGCTGCGCGATCTTCAGCCGCGGATCGAGATCGAGGAAGGCCTGCGGGTCAAGGCCAAGCGCAGCCTCGACCGGATGCTCGCCATGGCCGGGGGCACCGTCGGTCTGGGCGACCTGGGTCCGCTGGCAATCGACGGGGATTGAAACCCGTCGCTGCGCTCGCAATGACGGTGGGCTAGGCTTCTGCCAGTGCCGCCCGATGCGCGGGAAAGTTGCTGCCGCACGCGGCGATGAACCGGCGCACGTCCGCTACGTCCCGCACCCGCGTTTCGGCGGGCCTCAGCCGGGCGGGAAAGGTGCCGTATCCGGCCATCAGCGCATGCCAGCTCATCGGCGTATAGTATCGCGCAATGCCCAGCCCCTCGATGGTGGCGGCAACGTCGCCCCGCGTGAACCAGGCGGTCATCACCTGCTTCAGCGGATCGGATAGCGCCTCGATCCCCGCTGCATCGGTCCAGTAATCCGACGCCTGCCGCCGGTTCATCCGGTAATGCGCCACGATGTAATCCCGGATCCCCTCGTACCGCGCATTGATCGTGCGGTTGAACGTGTCGCGGTGGCGGGGGGTAAAGCCGCCATCCCAATAGGTCTGGATGAACGCCTCCAGCGTCGCCTGCACGATATGCAGCGCCGTCGCCTCCAGCGGCTCCAGAAACCCCTGGGACAGGCCGACGGCCAGGCTGTTGGAAACCCAGCTGTCGGCAACCCGCCCGACCTTCATGTCCAGGAACCGGACCGGCTGATCGTCGGGCAGGTCGATATGACGGCGAAACTCCGCCTCGGCCGCGTCCTTGTCGATATACCGGCTGGAATGGACATAACCGTTGCCGACCCGGCTGGTCAGGGGAATGCGCCACACCCAGCCTGCGGACAGGGCCGTCGCCCCGGTCTGCGGCGCGATCTCGCCATCGGGCAGGGGGGTGGGGGCGACCACGGCCCGGTCGTTGAACAGATTGTCGGCGAACGGCAGGAACGGCACGCCCAGCGCCTGCTGATGGATCAGGCTGCGAAAGCCGGAACAGTCGATGAAAAAATCCCCGGCCAGCCGCTCCCCGCCATCCAGGATCAGCGCGGCGACCGTCCCTTCGCCCGTCACCTCGACCCGGTCGACCGTGCGCGACAGGTGTGCCGCGCCCATCGCCGTCGCCCGTCCGCGCAGGAACGCCCCCACCTTGTGCGCGTCGAAATGATATCCGTATCCGATGCGGAACGGGAAATGATCGGGCGCAATCGGTGCCCGGCCATGCTCGGCCAGCCACGCGGTCAGATACCAGTCGTCGGGATGGGCGGGCACATCCTCCCCGCGCCGGCGCGCGGCACAGGCGGTCAGGAAATCGGGTTCGCTATGCCGGTCGATTTCGGTGGGAAAGGGGTGGAAATAGCTGGCCGGGCCGTCATTGCCGCCCCATCCGCTGAACCGGATCCCGGTCTTGTACGTCGCATCGCACGCCGGCATCCATTCGCGCTCGGCGATGCCCAGCGTGTCGAAAAAATGCTTGAGGTGCGGCGTCGATCCCTCGCCCACGCCGATGATGCCGATGTCCGGGCTTTCCACCACGGTCACGGCGACCCCGCGCCCGCGCCCGTGATGCGCGATCAGGCACGCGGCCATCCACCCTGCCGTTCCGCCGCCCAGGATGACGATATGGTGCGCCGTCCCGCTCACCCGTCATCGCTCCACAGCCATGCCAGCACCTCGTCCAGCCGCTCGGCCCAGGCCCGCTCGTCATGTTCCGTGCCGTGATACACTTCGGCCCTGAAATCCTTGCCCTGACGCCAGCCTGCGGCCTTCAGGCTTTCGACCCCGCGTTCGAAATAGGGGCCGTAATACTGGTCCAGCGTCGCCGTGCCCCGGTCGATCCACAGCCGCCGACCCCTGGGCGCGCCAAGCGTTCGGGTCAGATAGGTTTTCCACAGCGCCTTCATCCCCGCGCCTTCGGAGTTCATGGTGCGCGGATCGCCCATCGGCCAGTGGATCGACAGCGCCCCCGCCCGGCCGAACACGCGCGGATATTTGGCCAGCGCCTCGACCGAAATCAGGCCGCCCATGCTCGACCCCATGATCGCGGTATCCGACGGGCCGGGCAGGGTGCGGTAATTCCGGTCCACCCACGGCTTCAGCTCGCTGGTCAGGTAGCGGAGGTAGCCCGCCGAAATAACGGGTTTGCTGTCGGCACTGCGGACCATCTCCGCGCGCTCCTGCCCTTTTGCCGCACGATACAGGCTGTCGGGCAGATAGGTGCGATACCGGTCGCCCTCCGCATTCCACGTACCGACGATAATGAACGGCTTTGCCGCGCCCTCGTCGATCAACCGCTGGGCCGTGACATCGGCGCCCCACACCTTGCCATATCCCGACAGTTTGGGATCGAACAGGTTCTGCCCGTCGGGCATGTACAGCACGCGATAGCGGGTGCGGGGCGCGGGATAGCCGCGCGGCAACCAGAGGGTCAGGCGGGGGGACGCGGTGTGCCGCGATGCAATGGGCTGCACCTGCACCAGCGTGCCGTTGCGATCCGCCGGGCGGATGGCGGCACCATCCTGCGCACCGACCGGCCCGGCGGCGGTCAGCATCGCCGCCGCACCCAGGCATAGCATCCCGCGCACCATCGCCCCGTCCTTCCCTCCGATTGCCTACCGGTCGGATTCTATGACGATCGCACCATGGGCTGGCAATTCGGTTGCGGTCGCCCCGTTCACGGCCATGGCGATCCGGCCATTGCCGCCGGTCCACGCCATCGCCCGGTCGGTCAGGTTGAACGCACATTGCATCCGCTGCGCACCTAGCGTCCGTTCGAACACGATATGCCCGGCCGACGCCTCGATCACCGTCATCTCGCCCCAGCGCAGCGCCGGGTGCCCGTTGCGCAGCGACAGGGCGGCCCGCGTCTGGGCCAGCATCGACTGGGGATCGCGCTCCTGCCGGTCCACCGCCAGCGCCGGGTGATCCGGGCCAAAGGGCAGCCATGGCCGCGCGTCGGAAAAGCCATGGCCGGGCGTGTCCGCTTCCCACACCATCGGGGTGCGCGCGCCGTCGCGGCTCAGCGTCATGGGCCAGTTGGCGATGGCTTCGGGATCGCGCAGATCCTCCTGCGCGATATCCACCTGGGTCAGGCCCAGCTCCTCGCCATTATAGAGGAAGATATTGCCGCGCAGGCACGCCAGCAGCGTCGTTTTCATCCGGCCAAAGGCCGCGGCCTGATCGGGCGATGCCCAGCGCGAAATGGCGCGCGGCGCATCGTGATTTTCGAATGCCCAGCTGGGCCAGCCCGTTCCCGGCTGTTCCGGCCACCGGCCCAGCGCCTCGGCAACATGGCTGCCGTCCAGCCGGTCGGCATAGAGGAAATCAAAGCTATAGGCGCTGTTCAGCCGCCGGCCACCGGCTGTGAATGCCTTCATCTCCGGATCGGGGTCAGGCCCGCCCACCTCTGCCACCGTAAAGGTCGCGCCATATTCGTCCAGCACGCCGCGCAGCCGCTCCAGGAACAGCGGAATGTCGGCATGGGACTGGTTATGGACGTGCTGCTGGAAATCGAACGGGCGCGTGCGCGGCTTGCCCGTGTCCGGCGCGGGCGGATTGTCGCGCAGTTCGGGATCGTGCATCGCAAAGTTGATTGCATCCACGCGGAACCCGTCGACGCCGCGTTCCAGCCAGAACCGGGCCGTGGCCAGCAACGCGTCCTGCACCTCGCGGTTGTGGACGTGCATCTGCGGCTGGCTGGCCAGGAAATTGTGCAGATAATATTGCCCGCGCCGCGCGTCCCATGTCCAGGCGGGGCCGCCGAACACCGATTGCCAGTTGTTGGGCGGGCTGCCATCCGGGCGGGCATCGGCCCACACATACCAGTCCGCCTTTGCATTGGTCCGGCTCGACCGGCTCTCGGCGAACCAGTCATGCTGGTCGCTGGTGTGGGAATAGACCTGATCGATGATCACCTTGAGGCCCAGCGCATGGGCGCGGGCGACCAGTGCGTCGAAATCGTCCAGCGTTCCGAAAATCGGATCGACATCGCAATAATCGCTGACGTCATATCCGAAATCCTTCATCGGCGACGTAAAGAATGGCGACAACCAGATCGCATCCACGCCCAGCGAAGCGACATGGCCCAGCCGCTGCGTGATGCCCGGCAGGTCGCCGACGCCATCGCCGTTCGAATCCTGAAAACTGCGGGGATAGATCTGATAGATCGCGGCACCGCGCCACCATTCATGGGCGCTCTTGGCCGGTGCCATGCCGTTCATGTCGGGCGCGTTCACTTGCTCGCCTCACAGATCGCATAGCCAAGGGGGGGCAGGGCATAGGCCGCGCTGCCCGGCGCAGTGACGCTGGCGCACGGTCCATGCTTTGCGGTGAAGCCGCGCGTTGCCGGGTCCACCTCCACATTGCCGCTGACCGGTTTGGTGCCGGTGTTGAACAGCAACAGCGTTTCCGCGCCATTATCCGGGTCGAACCGCGATACGGCGAACAGACCCGGTTCCTTGCCATAGGCGCGCACCAGGGTCCTGCCCCGGCGCAGCGCCGCGCTGTCCCGGCGGATCGCCGCCAGCCGGGCAAAGGCGCGGAACAGCGGGTGGCCCGTGTCGAAATTGCTCGCCGCCGTCGTCCTGTCGGTGCCGATCAGGCGATTGTCGTTGTACACGGCGACCTTGCTGGGGAACATGTCCTCGCGCGCGTCCTGATCGATGCCGTCCCCGGCAAAGCCCTGTTCATCGCCCGAATAGATCGTCGGCACCCCGCGCAGGCCGAACATGAACGCATGGGCCAGCTCCACCCGCGCCAGCACCTCGGCATCGCCCGCCTTCGGAAACGCCTTGCGGACATAATGGCCGAACCGGCCGCCATCGTGATTGCCGGTAAAGGTCGGCAGGATATCCGCCCCCTCTGCATACAGCGCATCGCCGTCGAGCAGCCGGACGAACAGGTCGGTACCGCCCTTGCCGGCAATGCTTTCGATCACCGCGCTGCGAAACGCAAAATCCAGCACCGCGGGATAGCGGTCGACATGGGTAAAGCGCGCCAGCCCACCGGGATTGACCCCGTCCAGCGCCACTTCGCCAAAGATGTGGAAATTCGGAATGCCCTTTGCCTTTGCCCGCTGGCGCATGGCCGGCACGAACTTCTGCCAGAATTCCGGGTTCACATGGCGGGCGGTGTCGATGCGGAACCCGTCAATGCCGAACCGGTCGATCCAGCCGCCGAAAATGTCGATCATCCCCTGAACGACCACGGGGCTTTCGGTCATCAGGTCGTCCAGACCGACGAAATCGCCCATGGTCGAACTTTCGTTCTCGAACGTCGTGTTGCCGCGATTGTGATAATGGATGGGGTCGTTCAGCCACGCCGGCACCTTCACGTTCCGCTCGGCCTCGGGGACATAGGGGGTGTATGCCCAGTTCGGATCGGTCAGCCGGGCGAAATTGCCCGTCGTCATCACCTGATCCCCGGCAAATCCCGGATTGATCGCCTTGCCCTTCACGCCGCCCTGCCGGGAATAGGGATAGTCCGCACGGCTGCGATAGGCGCAATCGCCACATTCCCGGTACCGGATCACATCGGCCGTGTGATTGGCGATGATGTCCATATACACCTTCATGCCCCGGCCATGGGCGGCATCGACCAGCGCCTTGAAATCCGCATTGCTGCCGAAATGCGGGTCGACCTGCGTGAAATCGGTCACCCAGTACCCGTGATATCCCGCCGATTCCTGGCCCGGCCCGCCCTGCACGGGCTTGTTCCTGAAAATCGGCGCAACCCAGATCGCGGTTGCGCCCAGCGCCTGAATATAGTCCAGCCGCTGGATCAGCCCTTTCAGGTCGCCGCCATGGTAAAACCCCTTGTGCGCCGGGTCGAACCCATGCGCCATCCGGTCGCCGCCGATACCGCCCCGGTCGTTCGCCGGATCGCCATTTTCGAACCGGTCGGGCAACAGGAAATAGATGACCTCATCCTGCGGCAACCGCTGGCGCAGCGCACGGGTCGCGGCCGGCGTCGCCTGTTGCGCAACGGCGATCTGGGGCAGCATCGCTGCGGCGGCGGCAATGCCCGCCATCCATCGGGAAACACGTGTCACGCAAACGCCCTTTCGGTCTGAATTGGGGTGGCGGCACAATGGGCCGCAATGAAATCGGCATGGGGGGGCAGCGCATCGGCCTGTCGCCGGGCATGGGTGGCGGCCAGCGACAGGAACTCGGCCAGCTGCGCCTCGCTCAATTGATCGGCCAGCGGGTGATAGCCGCCGGGCATGATCCCCTGGCCCAGCATCACCTGGGCCCAGCCATCCTCGGTAAACAGCTCCTCGTTGAACCGGACGACGCGGCCCGCCTCGCGGAACAGGGCGATCCGCCGGGTCAGGCTGTCGGGAACCGCCATCGCCCGGCACGCGGCCCAGAACTCGCCCGGCCGGCGATTGGCATGGTAATGCAGGATCAGCATGTCGCGCACGCTGACGAACTCATGCGCCATCTGCCGATTGAACGCGTCCCGGCGCTCCGCCGCATCCTGTTCGCCGGGCAGGAACTGAAGCAGATGCGCAATGCCCGTCTGGATCAGGTGGATGCTGGTCGATTCCAGCGGCTCCAGAAACCCGCCGGACAGGCCAAGCGCCACGACATTGTGCGACCATGCCCGGTCGCGCATCCCGGTCACGAACTGCAACAGGCGCGGTTCGGCGGTGGCGGGCGCGTCCAGGTTTGCCATCAGCGTTTCGGTCGCCATGGCGTCGCTCATATGGGCGCTGGAATAGACGAGGCCATTGCCCGTCCGGTGCTGCAACGGGATGCGCCATTGCCATCCCGCCTCGCGCGCGGTGGCGCGGGTAAACGGGGTCAGCGGCTCCACCCGCTCGCACGGCACCGCGACCGCCCGGTCACAGGGCAGCCAGTGCCGCCAGTCCTGATAGCCGACGCCCAGCGCCCCGCCGATCAGCAGCGCGCGAAAGCCGGTGCAATCGATGAACAGGTCGCCCGCAACCCGCCGTTCCCCGTCCAGCATCAGCGCGGCGACATCGCCGCTCTCTGCCTGTCGCTCGATGCTGACGATGCGCCCCTCGATCCGCTCGACGCCCCGCGCCTCGGCATAGCGGCGCAGGAACCGGGCATAGAGGCCGGCATCGAAATGATAGGCATGGGCAAGGCCGACCGGCGGCCCGTCCGCCCGCTGTTCCAGCACGCCGAACCGATTGGCGCGGGCGGCGAGCGCAGAGGGGGAGAAATCCCAAAAATCGGCCCCGCCACCACCCATGCGATGACGAAGCCAGTAGGGGAGGAACGGAAGAAGGCCCAGCGGCCGCCCGATCGCGCCAAAGGCGTGGATATACGCCTCGCCCGGTGCCAACCATCCGTCGAACCGGATGCCCAGCTTGAAACTGCCCTGGGTTTCGCGGACGAACTCTGCCTCGTCGATGGCAAGGCCCGCATTGAACGTGCGGATCGGCGGAATGGTCGCCTCGCCCACGCCGACCGTGCCGATCGTTTCGGATTCGATCAGCGTGATGCGCCACGCGCGCCCCAGAAAGCGGGAAAGCGCAGCCGCCGCCATCCACCCGGCCGTGCCGCCACCGGCAATGACGATATGTCGGGCTGGAGTGTCGGTCACTGCAATCCCCTTCAGGAAAGACCACCGTCGATGGCAGGCCAGTCGGGCGGGGTGGCGGGGGGCCTGATGCCGGCCCCCCACCATCCGCATCGCGTCAGAACCGATAGGTGAATCCCGCCAGGAAACGGCGGCCATAGGTCTGGTAATCCGTCACCGTTGCAGGACGGGTGGGATCGGCGACCGAGGCAAAGGGTTCATCGGTCAGGTTCTGACCCTGGACATAGACCGACAGGCCGTTGAGCGGACCCGACTGGAAGTCGTAGCCGACCTGTGCATCAACGATCAGTTCCTCAAGCGCGGTTTTGCGGGCGATCGAACCATCGAACGCACCAAAGTCGCCAAGGAAGCCTGAACGATAGCGCACGCTGCCGCGGGTGTTGATGCCCCATTTTTCGAAGAACACCGTGCCGTTGGCGACCCATTGCGAATAACCGGGGATCTGGTCGATGGCGCCTTGGGCATTTTCGACCTTGGTTTCGGTGTAGCCAACGCCGCCGGTCACGCCAAAGCCGTCCAGCGCACTGGTGATGACTTCGAACGGCAGGGTGAAGGCGAATTCCGCACCGTAGAAGTCGCCGCCGCCGGTGTTGATCTCGGTATCCAGCAAACCCAGCGTCGGCAGGTTCGGCGGCGCATTGGCGGGCAGCGGGAAGGCCGAGTAATCGAAGGCGAAGCGGCCGCCGTCGATATAGCTGACGATGTCCTTGTAATAGAGCTGCAGTGCGACGAAGCCTGAGCGTCCGAAATATTTCTCGAAGTTCAGGTCCAGGGCATTGGCCCGATACGGACGCAGATACGGGTTGCCACCACCGCCGGAGATGATCGGACGGCCTGGCGTGATGTCGTTGTTGACACCATAACCGATGGCGACGCGCATGTCGTCAAGCTGCGGCCGCATGATCTGACGCGACGCGGCAAAACGGACCACGAAATCGCTTTCAAAGCGTAGCGACAGGTTCAGGCTGGGCAGCACGTCCCAGTAATCCGTGCCGAGCGTCGTCACGACCGGACCCGTCGGGGGATAGATAAAGCCGGTCGACTTCTGTTCGGACCAGATCGCCTGAACGCCCAGGTTACCGGTCAGTGTCGCACCCGAGAAATCGTGACCCAGATCGGCCTGGAGATAGCCGCTCATCAGGTCTTCCGACACGGAGTAGAGCTTCGACAGCACGTCCTGAGACGTGTTGGGGTCAAAGCGCAGCACGCCGCTTTCGGTCAGTGAACGGGGGTCGTAGCTGAGCACCGGACCAAGGCCCAGATAGCCGAGGTTAGTCGGTTCCAGCACGACGCTCTGCGGCACCGGCGCTTCGCGGGCGCCGTTGGCCAGCACCAGGAAGGCTTCGTCCGGGGTCAGTGACTTGGTGCGGTCGGTATAGGCAAGGCCAGCGCGAACGCCTGCGATGAACCCTGCGTCCTCGAACGTCTTGCCGACTTCGGCACGATATTGCTTCAGTTCGTCCTCGACCCGGCGGTCGTTATAGTATCCGGCCTGTATCCGACTGCCGCCCCAGCCGAGCGGATCGGTCAGCTTGATCAGGTTGGTGTCGGCATAGTTCAGCGTCGGCGTGAAAAAGATGCCCTTGCCGTTGTTCACAAACCGGATCGTGTCGGTTCGGTCGGCCGCGGCGAAATTGTCGCTGGGATCGTTCGGGTCGTCCCAGTCATAGCCGGTGCCGGCATAGCTCTGGAACGACAGTTCGGTACGGTCCGTGCGCGAATAGCCGAAATCAATAAAGGCATTCCAGCCGTCGTCGCCCTCATACTTCGTGTTGAAACCGAACGAATAGAGGTCGGATTCCTTGTCGAACCGATCGTTCCGGATCACGCCCTGCACATTGCGGAACGTACCGGTGCGCCACACGCCGTTCTCGGCCGTCGCGCCGGCGGGGTCGAACGTGGTGCCGAAAAAGCTGAACGGCAATTCGATGCCGCGCTTGATCTGCTCGTCCTTGAACTTGGAGTAAAAGCCATCGACGGTGACCATCCAGTTCGGCGCCGGCTCATACTGGATCGTGCCGTTGATGCCGAGGCGCTTGAGCTGGGTCGAGGTCACGAACGACTTGGAGCCAGCCGGTGCCTGATTGCCGTTACCGGTCGGGTCGAAATAGCCCCAGGCGTTGAATTCCTGAACCTGGTAGGGCTCATCGACATAGGAGGCGGCGAGCGAAATGCCGAGCGTGTCGTCGGCGAACTGGTGAACGAAGGTGCCGTTCACGCGGTAGCCTAGGTCGCTCGACCCGGTATTCAACTTGCCCAGATCCGCATAGGAACCGCGCGCGCCAATCGCGAGCACCTTTTTCCCATATTCCAGCGGACGGATGGTGCGGACATCGACCGTGCCGACCAGGCCCTGACCGATCAAGTTGGCGGTCGGCGACTTGTAGATCACGACCTGATTGACGACTTCGGCGGGGAACTGGTCGAATTCGATGCCGCGATTGTCGCCGTTCGATGTCTGCTCGCGACCGTTCAGCAGCGTGGTGGAAAAATCCGGGCCGAAGCCGCGAATCGCGATGACGTTGGCGCGGCCATTGGCGCGCTGTGACGTGACGCCGGGCAGGCGCGCGATGGATTCGCCGATCGAGTTGTCGGGCAGCTTGCCGATGTCTTCGGCGGTAACCGATTCGACGATCTGATCGCTGTCCTTCTTTTCGCTGACCGCGCTCTGCAGCGAGGCGCGGAAACCGACGACGACGATGGACTGGTCCTGCTCGGCCGTTTCGGCCTGCTCCGTCGCCTCATCGGCGGCGGGGGCTGCGTCCTGCGCCATGGCAGGCGCAGCGGTCAGCGCCAGCGCCAGCGCGCTCGACGTCAGGCACAGCCGGCTGAGGCCAAGCGGGCCGCGCGCGTTGATGGAAACCTTCATGTCTGTCCTCCCCAGGATCCCGGCGGCCCGCTTCGTGTGGCGGTGGTGGTGTCTGTTTCGTCCGCGCAAGGGTGCTGAATTCAAGATCGGGCACCGTGCATCCGATGGCGCCTGAATGCGTTCGCCCCCTTGGCGCGGGCAACAAATGTGCATACGAATACGCCTATGCACTCGTATGCACGGGGGCCAAAGGACAGGCCAGTGCGGCATTTCGGCATCACTGCAGCATACCCGATCTTTGAAACCGGGTGGCGCAAATCTGGGGGAGGGGGCATGGCCCGGCGATGACGGCACCGCGCAAGATCACGAGTTTCGATATCGCCGAACTGGCCGGGGTGTCCCAGCCGACGGTTTCGCGCGCCCTGCGCGGCAGTCCGGCGATCAGCGAGGAGACGCGCAAGCGGATCGAGGCGATTGCCGCCCAGCTGAATTACAAGGTGGACAAGAACGCCTCGAACCTGCGCTCCCAACATTCGAACACGCTGGCCCTGCTGTTCTTCGAGGATCCCTCGCCCGATGACAGCCAGATCAATCCGTTCTTCCTGTCCATGCTGGGATCGATCACCCGCGCCTGCGCCCAGCGCGGCTATGACCTGTTGATCTCGTTTCAGCAGTTCAGCACCGACTGGCACAAGGATTATGAGGACAGCCGCAAGGCGGACGGCATCATCCTGCTCGGCTATGGCGATTACGAAACCTATCGCGGGCGGCTGGAACAGCTGGTGGCACAGGGGACGCATTTCGTGCTCTGGGGCTCCAGCCGGGATGGACAGCCGGGCGTGACCATCGGTTCCAACAATTTTCAGGGCGGACATGATGCGACCCGCCATCTGATCGATCGGGGGCGGGGGCGGATCGGCTTTCTGGGGGATGCCTCCACCCATTATCCGGAATTCTTTGCCCGCTATCGGGGGCATGAGGCCGCGTTGCAGGCCGCCGGGCTGGCCAGCGATCCCGCGCTACAGGCCGATGCCCTGTCGAACGAGGCGGATGGCGAGGCGGCGGCCTCCGCCCTGCTGTCGCGCGGTGTGCCGTTCGATGCGCTGGTCTGTGCCAGCGATCTGATCGCCATCGGCGCGATGCGCACGCTTCAGGCCGCCGGCCGGGACGTGCCGGGCGATGTCGCCATCGTCGGGTTCGACAACATCCCCGCCGCGCGGCTCACCCGCCCGCCGCTGACCAGCGTGGTGCAGGACAGCCGGGCCGCCGGGCAGATGCTGGTCGATACGCTGATCGGCCTGATCCATGGCGAGGCGGTGCAGGATCAGGTCCTGCCCGTGCATCTAGAAATCCGGCAATCCAGCGGCGGCTGATCCGCCCGCTGGCCGCACCGCGCCACCCTCAGTGCGCTGCGGCCGGGCTGTCCTTCTTCTTGGGGAACAGGTGCAGCACGCCGACGATGGCGGCACCCAGGATCGCGCCGATGATGCCGCTGCCGATGGCAGTCACCGCCCATTCGACCAGGCCATGCACTGCGGGCACCGCACCCCCGGCGGCGACCGCCGCGTCGTGGATGACGTGCTCCGGCCAGTCCAGCCCGAACTCGGCCAGCCCATGGACGATGATCCCGCCACCGACCCAGATCATCGCGGCCGTCCCGATCACCGACAGGGTGGAAAGCAGGCGCGGCATCGCCGCGACCAGGCCCCGTCCGAACGCCGCCTGCGCCCCTTTGCCCTTGGCCAGGTGCAGGCCGATATCGTCCATCTTCACGATCACGCCGACCAGGCCGTAAACCCCGACCGTCACCGCCGTCCCGACCAGCGCCAGCACGATGGCCTGCTGCCAGATCGGGCTGGCTTCGACATCGGCCAGCGCGATGGCCATGATCTCTGCCGACAGGATGAAATCGGTGCGGATCGCGCCGGTGACCTGACGTTCCTCCAGCTCGGCCGGGTCGCTGATCGTCTCGACCCCCTCGCCGCCATGATGGCCGGACAGCTTGTGCGCCACCTTTTCCGCGCCCTCGAAACACAGATAGGCGCCGCCGATCATCAACAGCGGCGTCAGCAGCCACGGCAGAAACGCACTGATCACCAGCGCGGCGGGCAACAGGAACAACAGCTTGTTCTTCAGCGATCCCAGCGCGATCTTGCCGATGATCGGCAATTCCCGCTGCGGCGGCAGGCCGACGACATAACCGGGCGTCACCGCCGCATCGTCGATTACCACGCCCACCGTCTTGCTGCCCGCCCGCGCCGCTGCGGCCCCCGCATCGTCGATCGACGTCGCCGCCAGCTTGGTCAGCGTGGCCACATCGTCAAGCAGGGCAATCAGGCCGCTGGGCATGGTGCGGGATCCTTTGGGCGTTGGCGGGCGACTGGCACAGCCTTATCGGCGGTCGGCGGCGGCGGCTAGAGCCACTTCGGCAAAAATGACGCGGGTGCAGCGCATATCCCGCGCATACGAATACCGGTTTCAATGGCCCGCGCTTGCCCGCAAGGTCGCGGCAACAACACAGCATCATGTAAGGGGAGGACCATGGAAAAGCCGCGTCAGGGCTGGGCGGGTCTGTTCAACATCAGCTTCGGCTTTTTCGGCATCCAGATCGGGTTCGCGCTTCAGAACGCGAATATGAGCCGCATTTTCCAGACCCTGGGTGAATCGCTCGACAATCTGCCCGCGCTGTGGATCGCCGCGCCGCTGACCGGATTGCTGGTGCAACCGGTGATCGGGCATTTCAGCGACCGGACCTGGCTGGGCCGCCTTGGTCGCCGCCGTCCCTATTTCCTGGCCGGCGCCGTGCTGGCTGCCCTGTCGCTGTTCCTGATGCCGCTGGCCGAACATCTGATCTTTGCCGCGATCATGCTGTGGCTGCTCGACGCCTCGCTCAACATCTCGATGGAGCCGTTTCGCGCGTTCGTCGGCGATATGCTGCGCAAGGATCAGCATACCGCCGGCTATGCGGTGCAGACGGCGTTCATCGGCGTCGGCGCGGTGGCCGGCTCGATGTTCCCTTGGGCGCTGACCAGCCTTGGCGTTGCAAACGAGGCTGCGCCCGGCGTGGTGCCCGACACCGTGCGATGGAGCTTCTGGGCGGGCGGGGCCGCGCTGTTCCTTGCCGTTCTGTGGACCATCGTGACCACCCGCGAATATTCGCCGGCCGAGCTTGCCGCCTTCGATGGCGAGGCAGAGGCGGCGGCCCAGCCCGTGCGCGCGCTGTCCGACCGCAGCATTGCCGCCCCCCTTGCCTGGATCGGCGCAGGCGCGGCGGTGATCGCCGCGGTTCAGGCATTTGCGCTGGAAAAGGAGATGTTCCTGCTCGGCGGTCTGCTGATCGGCTATGGCATCGCCAGCATCGCCGCCATCCTGCTCGCCCGCAACGGCCGGGACCAGCATATGCTGGCCAGCATCGTCGGCGATTTTGCCGGAATGCCCGACATCATGAAACGGCTGGCGCTGGTCCAGTTTTTCAGCTGGTCTGCGCTGTTCATCATGTGGATTTATACCGCGCCCGTTGTCGCCGCGAACTATTTCGGCGCGACGGATACCAGCGGCGCGGCATTCAATGCCGGGGGCAACTGGGCGGGCGTGCTGTTCGCCATCTATAACGGCATTGCGGCGGTCGCGGCGCTGACCTTCCTGCCGCTGCTGGCGCGGCGGGTCGGCCGGGTGCGCACCCACATCATCGCGCTGCTGGCCGGGGCGGCGGGCTTTGCCGGCTTCCTCTTCATCACCGACCATCGCTGGCTGATCGTCAGCGAAATCGGCATCGGCATCGCCTGGGCCTCGATCCTGGCCATGCCCTATGCCATCCTCGCCTCGGCCCTGCCGCAGCAGAAACTGGGCATCTATATGGGCCTGTTCAACGTGTTCGTGGTCATCCCGCAACTGCTCGTGGCAACGGTCATGGGTACGATCATGAAAGTGTTCTTTCCCGATCAGCCGGTATGGACCATGGCCTTTGCCGCCGGGGTGTTCGTGCTGGCCGCGCTCGCCATGCTGCGCGTGCCGGAGCCTGAAGGGCACTGATCCTGAAATAAAATTACGCAGCGGAAACGAAAAAAGATCAGCTTTTGGGCGGGGCTGACAGCCGCGATCGCCTGTGGCACAACGCAATTAAATTACGCGTTCATGAGTCGGCGTCAGACCGGCGATGATGCCACAGGAGACGATGCGATGCGGATGATCGACCATTTTCTGGCCGGGCCAGTGCCCGCCGCGACGCGGCACGGCGATGTGTTCGATCCCAATGCCGGGACGGTTCAGGCCCGCGTGGCGCTGGGCGATGCTGCGGTGCTCGATGCCGCCGTCGCCGCGGCTCAGGCCGCTCAGCCCGGCTGGGCCGCCACCAATCCGCAGCGGCGTGCCCGCGTCCTGTTCCGGTTCAAGGAACTGGTCGAGGCGAACATGGACAGCCTCGCCCATCTGCTCTCCTCCGAACATGGCAAGGTGATTGCGGACGCGCGCGGCGACATTCAGCGGGGGCTGGAGGTGATCGAGTTCGCCTGCGGCATCCCCCACGCGCTGAAGGGGGAATATACCCCCGGCGCTGGCCCCGGCATCGACGTCTATTCGATGCGCACGCCCATCGGCATCGGGGCCGGCATCACGCCGTTCAACTTTCCCGCGATGATCCCGCTGTGGATGTCCGGCGTCGCCATCGCCTGCGGCAACGCCTTCATCCTGAAACCGTCGGAACGCGATCCGTCGGTCCCCGTTCGCCTGGCCGAACTGTTCAGCGAAGCGGGGCTGCCCGACGGCATCCTTCAGGTCGTGCATGGCGACAAGACGATGGTCGACGCGATCCTCGATCATCCCGCCATCGGCGCGGTCAGCTTTGTCGGGTCGTCCGACATCGCGCATTATGTCTATCGGCGCGGCGTCGATGCGGGCAAGCGGGTCCAGGCGATGGGCGGGGCCAAGAACCACGGCATCGTCATGCCCGACGCCGATCTGGATCAGGTGGTGGCCGACCTGTCCGGCGCCGCGTTCGGATCGGCCGGCGAACGCTGCATGGCGCTGCCCGTCGTGGTGCCGGTGGGCGAACAGACCGCCGATCGCCTGCGTGAAAAGCTGATCCCCGCAATCCATGCCCTTCGCGTGGGCGTCTCCACCGATGCCGACGCCCATTACGGCCCGGTCGTCAACGCCGCGCACCGCGCACGGGTGGAACAATGGATTCAGACCGGGGTGGACGAGGGCGCGGAACTGGTGATCGACGGACGCGGCTTTGCGCTTCAGGGGCATGAACAGGGCTTTTTCATCGGCCCCAGCCTGTTCGACCGCGTAACCCCGACGATGGAGAGCTACCGCGAGGAAATCTTTGGCCCGGTGCTGCAGATCGTCCGCGCGAACGATTTCGAGGAGGCGCTGCGCCTGCCCAGCGAGCATCAATATGGCAACGGCGTCGCCATCTTTACCCGCAACGGCCACGCCGCCCGCGAATTTGCCGCGCGGGTGAATGTCGGCATGGTCGGCATCAACGTGCCGATCCCGGTGCCCGTCGCCTATCACAGCTTTGGCGGGTGGAAACGCAGCGCGTTCGGCGACGTGAACCAGCACGGGATGGAGGGCGTCCGGTTCTGGACCCGGGTCAAGACGGTCACCCAGCGCTGGCCCGATGGCGCGCCGGACGGTAGCAATGCGTTCGTCATTCCGACGATGGGGTAAGCCGCCGATGCTGGTCCGTTTCCTTGCCGCGCTGTTGCTGGTCCTTGGCCTTGCCGCGCCGGTGGCTGCGCAGGACAAGCGGATCGCGCTGACCTTTGACGATGCCCCGCGCGATCGCGGTGCCTTCCTGACCCCGGACGAGCGGACGAAGCGGCTGATCGACGGGCTGCGCCAAGCGGGCGTCGAACAGGCGGCGTTCTTCGTCAATCCCGGTTTCCTGTCCCGCCCGGACGGACAGGGGGGAGAGGCGCGGCTGGCCGCCTATGTCGCCGCGGGTCATGTGCTCGCCAACCACAGCTTTTCCCACCCCGCGCTGACCGACCTGACGGCCGAGCAATATCTGGCCGATATCGACCGGGCACAGGCCTGGCTGTCGAAACAGCCCGGCCATCGCCCCTGGTTCCGCTTCCCGTTCCTGAATGAAGGGCGCGCCGACAAGGCAAAGCGCGATGCCGTCCGCGCCGGCCTTCGCCAACGCGAGCTGACCAACGGCTATGTCACGGCGGACGCCAGCGACTGGAATCTTGAGGGGATGACCATCGCCGCAAAACGCGCGGGAAAGCCGATGGACATGGACGCCCTGCGCGACCTCTATGTCCGGATGCACGTCGATGCGGCAGAGGCGTTTGACGGCATCGCCCGCACCGCGCTGGGCCGCTCGCCCGCCCATGTCATGCTGATGCACGAAACCGATCTTGCCGCCCTGTTCCTGCCCGATCTTGTCGCCGCGCTGCGGGAAAAGGGGTGGACCATCGTCACGGCGGACACGGCCTATGCCGATCCCATCGCGCCGCTCGCCATGACCGTCGACGTCCCCTCGGCTCAGGGCACGCTCACCGAAGCGATTGCGTGGGAAAAGGGCATGTCCCCCCCGCGCTGGTATGAAGGCAACAGCCCCGAAGTGGCGACCCGCTGGTTCGCTGAAACGGTGCTAAAGGAAGCAAAATGACCCAGTTCGACCTGACCGACGATCAGCGCGAGATTCAGGAGCTTGCGCGCCGTTTCACTGCCGATGCCATCACGCCCTTTGCGGCAGAATGGGACGAAAAGCACATCTTTCCGCGCGACACGATCAAGGCCGCGGCGGAACTGGGCTTTGCCGCCATCTATGTCAGCGAGGCATCGGGCGGCATCGGTCTTGGCCGGCTGGAGGCCGCGCTGATCATGGAGGCGATGGCCTATGGCTGCCCGTCGACCAGCGCGTTCATCTCCATCCACAACATGGCCGCCTGGATGCTCGACCGCTTCGGATCGGACGCGGTGAAGGGCAAATATCTCGACAAGCTGGTCACGATGGACTGGATCGCCAGCTATTGCCTGACCGAACCGTCATCCGGCTCCGACGCGGCGGCGCTACAGACCCGCGCGGTCCGCGACGGCGACCATTATGTCGTCACCGGCACCAAGCAGTTCATTTCCGGTGGCGGCGAGAACGAGCTGTACCTCGTCATGGTCCGCACCGGCGAGGAGGGGCCAAAGGGCATTTCGTGCCTTGCCATCGAAAAGGATATGCCCGGCGTCAGCTTCGGCGCGAATGAGCGCAAGCTTGGCTGGCATTCGCAACCGACGCGGCAGGTGATCCTTGAGGACGTGCGCGTGCCGGTCGAAAATCTGGTGGGTGCAGAGGGGCAGGGGTTCCGCATCGCCATGATGGGCCTGGATGGCGGCCGGCTGAACATCGGGGCCTGTTCCCTTGGCGGGGCGCAACGCTGCCTCGACGAAAGCGTCGCCTACGTAAAGGACCGCAAGCAGTTCGGTCAGCCGATCGGCGAGTTTCAGAATACCCAGTTCATGCTGGCCGACATGGCCACCGATCTGGAGGCCGCCCGCGCCCTGCTTTACATGGCGGCGGCCAAGGTGACGGCGGACGCGCCCGACAAGACGCGCTTTGCCGCCATGGCCAAGCGGCTGGCGACCGACACCGGCAGCGCCGTGGTCGACCGCGCGCTGCAATTGCACGGCGGGTACGGCTACCTGATGGATTATCCCATCGAACGATTCTGGCGCGACCTGCGCGTCCATTCGATCCTTGAAGGGACGAACCAGGTGATGCGCATGATCGTCGGCCGGGATCTGCTGCGCCAGTGAGCGACGTCCTCATCACCCGCGACGGCGCGGTCGGCCGCATCCGGCTCAACCGGCCAAAGGCGATCCATGCGCTGACCACCGATATGTGCGCCGCCGTGCTGGCCGCGCTGGCCGAATGGCGCGACGATGCCGGCATCCTGGCGGTCCTGGTCGACCATGCGGATGGCCGCGGCTTCTGCGCGGGCGGCGATATCCGGATGCTGGCGGAAAGCGGCGGCGGCGATGGCGCGGCGGCGCGCCATTTCTTTCGCATCGAATATCGCATGAACCATACGCTGTTTACCTATGCCAAGCCGATCGTGGCCTTTATGGACGGCATCACCATGGGCGGCGGCGTCGGCATCAGCCAGCCTGCGCGCTATCGCGTGGCGACCGAAAACACCCGGCTGGCCATGCCCGAAACCGGCATCGGCCTGTTCCCTGATGTCGGCGGTGGCTGGTATCTGTCCCGCCTGCCGGGCCGCATCGGCCAGTATCTTGCGGTAACGGGCGCACGGATCGACGGGGCCGACTGCCTCGCCCTTGGCCTTGCCACGCATTTCCTGCCCGCTGAACGGCTGGAGGATGCCAAGGCGCGGATCATCGCCGACCCGATCGGGATCGAGGCGGTGCTGGCGGACCTTTCCGCCACGGCGCCACAGCCGCGCATCCTGTCCCATCGCGACGCCATCGACCGCCTGTTCGCCAGCGACCGGCTGGAGGAGATCGTGGCCGCGCTGGAAGCCGACGACAGCGACTTTGCCCGCGACACGCTAGTCACGATCCGCACCAAGTCGCCCCAGGCAATGAAGGTCAGCCTGAAGCTGCTGCTCGATGCAGCGACCATGCCGACGTTCGAGGATGAGATGCGACAGGAATATGCCGTTGCCACCCGCGTCGTTCAGCGGCCCGACTTTATCGAAGGCGTCCGCGCGCTGATCGTCGACAAGGATAATGCCCCTGTCTGGAACCCGGCGGCGATCGAGGACATGACCGATCACATGATCGACCGCATCTTCGCGCCCCTGCCGGATGACGAGGCGTGGACGCCTGTCTAGACCTCATCGTCACCCCGGCCTTGAGCCGGGGTCCAGCTATTGCCAACCCGCCAGTGGGGCGGGACCCCGGCTCAAGGCCGGGGTGACGGAAGGAAACAGCAATGACCTACGAAACCATCCTGGTCGAACCGCGCGCCGACGGCGTGACGCTGATCACGCTCAACCGGCCAAAGGCGTTGAACGCCCTGAACGCGCAGGTGCTGGCCGATCTGCTGGCCGCGCTCGCTGCCTTCGATGCCGACCCGGCTCAGGGCTGCGCCGTCATCACCGGCAGTGAAAAGGCGTTTGCGGCCGGCGCGGATATCAAGGAAATGGCGGAAATGGGCTTTGCCGACATGTATGGCAGCAATCATTTCAGCGGGTGGGAGGCGTTTACCCGCACCCGCAAGCCGGTGATCGCGGCGGTTGCCGGCTATGCGCTGGGCGGCGGGTGCGAACTGGCGATGATGTGCGATTTCATCCTGGCCGCCGACACCGCAAAGTTCGGTCAGCCGGAAATCAAGCTGGCCGTCGCCCCCGGCATGGGCGGGTCGCAGCGGCTGGCCCGCGCGGTGGGTAAGGCAAAGGCGATGGAAATGGTCCTTACCGGCCGGATGATGGACGCAGCCGAGGCCGAACGCGCCGGCCTGGTCAGCCGCATCGTCCCCGCCGCCGATCTGGTCGACGAAGCACTCAAGACCGCCGCCGCCATTGCCGCCATGCCGCCGCTGGCGGTCCTGGCGAACAAGGAACTTGTCAACGCCGCGTTCGAAACCACGCTGGCACAGGGGGTTCAGTTCGAACGCCGCCTGTTCAACGGCCTGTTCGGCACCGCGGACCAGAAAGAGGGCATGGCCGCGTTCATGGAAAAGCGCCCCGGCACCTGGACCGGGCGATAAGGAGCAAGCCGATGACCAGCATCGCGTTTATCGGCCTTGGCAATATGGGCGGCGGCATGGCCGCCAATCTGGCAAAGGCCGGGCATGACGTGCGCGCCTATGACCTGTCGGAGGCCGCGCTGGATCGCGCCCGCACCGCCGGGTGCCTTGCCGCGCTGTCGGTGGAAGAGGCGGTTGCCGGCGCAGAGGCCATTGTCACCATGCTGCCCGCCGGCACCCATGTCGATCAGGTGTGGCGTGATCAGCTGATCCCGCTGGCCACGCCCGGCACGCTGCTGATGGATTGTTCGACCATCGATGTCGCCACGGCCCGCGCCGTGGCCGAAGCGGCGGCGACGCGCGGCCTGCTGGCGGTGGATGCGCCGGTATCGGGCGGCATTGCGGCGGCCAATGCCGGCACGCTCACGTTCATGGTCGGTGGGACGGACGCGGCCTTTGCCCGGGCCGAACCGATCCTGTCCGCCATGGGCAAATCCGTGATCCATGCCGGTGCCGTCGGCGCGGGTCAGGCGGCAAAGATCTGCAACAACATGATCCTTGGCGCGACGATGGCCGCGACGTGCGAGGCATTCGTGCTCGCCGAAAAGCTGGAGCTGGATGCAGGGCGGTTCTTCGACATCGCGTCGGTTTCGTCGGGGCAGAGCTGGTCGATGACCAGCTATTGCCCGGTCCCCGGCGTCGGCCCGGAAACGCCCGCCGACCGCGACTATCAGGGCGGGTTCGCTGCCCAACTGATGCTCAAGGATCTGAAGCTCGCCATGGATGCCGCCGACGGCGCGGGCGCGGCCACGCCGATGGGCAAGCGCGCGGCCGAACTCTATCAACGCTTCGTCGATGACGGAAACGGCACGCTGGATTTCAGCGGCCTGATCCGGATGCTGGCCAAGGACTGAACCCGTGTTCCTGCGAATGCAGGAACCCAGAGCCAAACCGGCATCGCTTTGCACCCTTGGGCTCCTGCTTTCGCAGGAGCACCGCTCTCACAACCCCCTCAGCGCCTGTGCGGGGCGAACCGACATGATCGGGATCGACCCCGCCAGCCCGATGGCCAGCGTGCCCAGCGCGCCGACGCCCAGCGTGCCCAGGACCAGCGCCCAGTCGGGCGACCAGCCGAATTCGAATATCCGCACGATCACGAACCATGCCGCGCCAAGGCCCAGTGCCAGCGCCACGCCCGCAAGCACGCTAGCCAGCAGCGCATATTCGATCGCCTGCGCGCCCAGCACCTGCCACCGCGTCGCGCCCAGCGTTTTCAGGATCACACTATCATAGGCGCGCGCCTGCCGCGATGCCGCAATCGCGCCGACCAGCACCGCGATGCCCGCCAGGATCGCGACCGATCCGGCCAGCAGGATCGCCGTCGACATCTGGCCCAGCAACACGCTCACCTGCGCCACCACCTCGCCCACATCGATCACCGAAACCGACGGGAATGCGGCCAGCAGCGCGCGGGTCATCCCCGGCTGCACCGTACCGGGCAGGGTGATCGTCGCGGCCAGGCTGTGCGGCGCGGCCTTCAGCGTCGATGGCGTGAACACCATGATATAGTTGAAGCCCATCGTTTCCCAATTCACCTGACGCAGCGATGCGATCCGCGCGTCGATCTCGCGGCCCAGCACCGACACGGTGATCGTGTCGCCCACGCCGACCTGCATCACCTTCGCCGCTTCCTGATCCAGCGAAATCAGCGGCGGCCCTGCATAGTCCCCTGGCCACCACTTGCCCGCCGTCAGCTCCGATCCTTCAGGCAGCGTGTCGGAATAGGTGACGCCCCGTTCACCGCGCAGGAACCATGCGCCTTCGGGCAGGGTCTTCATGTCCGCCACCCGCTGCCCGCGAAACGCGACGATGGTGCCGCGCAGGGTGGGCACGATATTGAGGTCGGCGCCCGGCGCCTGCTGCCGCACCAGCGCGCCGAACGCCGCCTGCCGCTCAATGGGGATGTCCAGCACGAACTGGTCCGGTGCCTTTTTCGGCACGGTGTTGCGGATCTCGCTCGCCAGGCTCGACTGGATCGCCGCCAGCGTGACGAACAGGGTCAGGCCCAGGCCCAGCGCAACCACCAGCGCCGATGTCTGCGCCCCCGGCCGGTACAGGTTGGTCACCGCCAGCCGCGCCAGCGGACGGCGCGGAGAGGGAAGCCGCCGCGCCAGCCAGCGCACCGCAACGCCAATGCCCAGCAGCAGCAGGATCGTGCCCGCAACACCGCCCAGCACCGCTGCGGCGAACAGCGGATCGCGCGCCGTGCCCAGCGCCAGCGCCAGCACCGCCGCCCCGGCCAGCGCGACCAGCGCCATTGTCCGCCGGTCGATCCGCGCCCGCCGGTCCACCGTCTCGCGAAAGATCGCAGCGGCGGGCAGGGTCCGCGCGCGCGCCAGCGGGGGCAGGGTAAAGATCAGCGCGATCAGCACGCCATAGCCTGCACTGATCGCCAGCGCCCCCGGCGCGATGGCAAAGCCCGGCTTCACCGGCAACAGGTCCTGCACCGCCGTCACCAGGGCAAAGGGCAGGACGATGCCCGTCACCAGCCCCGCCGCAATCGCCAGCAATGCCACCGCACCCACCTGCATCAGGTAGATGCGGGCAATATCGCCCGACGACGCGCCCAGGATCTTCAGCGTGGCGATCCCGTTCCGCTTGATCGCCAGATAGGAACCAACCCCGTTGCTGACCCCGATCCCCGCAATCGCCAGCGCGGCCAGCCCGATCAGCGCCAGGAACTGGCCCATGCGCTCGAAAAACCGGCTGGTGCCCGGCGCCGCGCCATCGCGCGTTTTGATGTCCAGCCCCGCCTCCGGGAACGCCGCCTTCAACCGGTCGGCCACCGCCTTGGCATCGGTGCCATCGGGCGTGCGGATGCGGTATTTGCTTTCATACAGGCTGCCCGGCAGAATGAGGCCGCTGCGCCGCAACCCGTCGAGCGAGGTGAGCGCCACCGGGCCAAGCGTGAACCCTTCGCCCACCCGGTCGGGTTCGTCGGCAATGATGTCGTGGATGCGATACTCGGCATTGCCATACCGGATCATCTGCCCCGGCTTCAACGCCAGCCGCTCGGCCAGCGCCTCCCCGATCACCACCTCGTCCGCGGTCAGCCGCGCCGCCGCCCCGCCGCGCAGGGTCAGCGCGCCATAAAGCGGATAGGCATTGTCCACGCCCTTCAACTCGGTCAGCACCGCTGATGGCCCGTTGGTTCCTGCATCGACCCGCTGGGCCATGGCGCGCAGGCGGATGGTTTCGGACAGGCGACCGGCGGCGCGGAACGCGGCCTTTTCGGCCTCGCTCGCCTCGCGCTGCGTCATCTCCACCTCGACATCGCCGCCCAGGATCAACTGGCCCTTGGACGCGATCTCGCCCGTGATCGCGCTGGTCAGCCCGCCGATGGTCGCCAGCGTCGCCACGCCCAGGAACAGACAGACGAACAACAGGCGCAGCCCGCGAAACCCGGCGTGCAGATCGCGCCGCGCGATCCGCCACAGCGCCGCCCAGCTCAGCCGCTCGCTCATGCGCTGGCCCGGTCGGCGACGATCACGCCGTCGCGCATCTCGACCACGCGGTCGCACCGCTCGGCAAGGGCGGGGTCATGGGTGATGATGACCAGCGTTGCCCCCGCCGCCCGTTGCCGGTCGAACAGGATATCCTCGATCGCGCCGCTGGTCGCGCCGTCCAGATTGCCGGTCGGCTCGTCCGCGAACAGGATGGCGGGGCGGGGCGCGACCGCGCGGGCAATCGCCACGCGCTGCTGCTCGCCGCCCGACAGCTGCGCCGGATAATGCGTCAGCCGATGGCCAAGGCCTACCGCCTCCAGCTCGGCCCGCCCGCGCTCGAACGCATCGGCCACGCCCGCCAGCTCCATCGGCACGGCGACATTTTCCAGCGCGGTCATGGTGGGCAACAGGTGGAAGGATTGCAGGACGATGCCGATCCGCCCCCGCCGCGCCCGGGCCAGTGCATCCTCGTCCATCGGGCCGAACTCCATGTCCGCCACCCGCACCTCGCCGCCGGACGCGCGCTCAAGGCCGGACAGGATCGCCATCAGCGACGATTTGCCCGAGCCCGAAGGGCCAAGGATGGCGACGCTCTGCCCCTGCGGGATGCTCAGGTCGATCCCTTTCAGGATTTCCGTCGGGGCGGCGCTGGTGCCAAGGGTAAGGGTGACATTGCGCGCCTGGATCGCAATATGGGAAGGCTCGACAGTGGCGTGCATTGGTAAGGGAAATCCCCGGCATGGGTGTGAACTGGGTTCGGCGTGGAACGACATATGTGGCGCTGTGCGCTGCGGCGCAATTGCTTGCCGCCTGTTCGGGTGAACCGGCGGCGGACAATGTGGCGGACCTCGCCGCCGACAATGCCGCCAGGCCCATGGCTCGGCCCGCCGCCGCCGGGGCGGAGGCCGCGAACGCGCGCCTCGTCGTCGCATTCGGGGACAGCCTTTATGCCGGCTATGGCGTTGCCCAGAACGAAAGCTTCCCCGCCGCGCTGCAACGCAGCCTGACGGCGCGGGGCATCGCCGCCGATGTCCGCAATGCCGGGGTGTCGGGCGAAACGACGCAGGGCGGGCTCCAGCGGCTGGCCTTCACGCTGGACGGATTTCCTCGAAAGCCGGACCTGCTGATCCTGGGCCTTGGCGGCAACGACATGCTGCGCGGCATCGATCCGGCCGAAACCGACCGCAACCTGCGCGGGATGCTGGACCTGCTCAAGGAACGCGGCATCCCGGTGATGCTGACCGGCATGGTCGCCGCGCCCAATATGGGGGCCGATTATCGCCGCCGCTTCGACGCCATCTATCCTGCGCTGGCAAAAGACTACGGCGTGCCGCTCTATCCCTTTTTCCTCGACGGGGTGATCGGCGACCGCACGTTGATGCAGGCCGATTCCATCCATCCCAATGCCAGGGGGATCGATCGGGTGACGGATCGGGTCGCGCCGCTGGTCGCCACCGCGCTGAACCCGGCGGCTACCGGCGGTTAACCCTCAATTTGCCTTCTCAACCGGGCGGTCAGGCGGCATTCGGGGCAACCCTCGTGGAGAATTGCCGCAATGCGCCTTGCCCTTCCCATTGCCGTCCTTGCACTGGCCGTGCCGGGCATCGCCATGCCCCAGTCGCGCGGGCCATTCGTCATCGAACAGACGGGGCAGGCGTTCGACACCATCGACGCCGCCGTGACAGAGGCGCATGACAGCAATTCGACCATCCTGATCGCGCCCGGCGTCTATCGCCAGTGCACGGTTCAGATTACCGGCAACATCACCTACCGGGCGCGGGAACCGGGCACCGTGGTGTTCGAGGGAGAGACGTGCGAGGACAAGGCGGCGTTCGTCCTGCGCGGCAAATCCTCGGTCGTCGACGGCATCATCTTTCGCGGGTTCAGCGTCGCCGACGGCAATGGCGCTGGCATCCGCATCGAACGCGGGAACCTGATCGTCCGCAATTCCATGTTCCTCGACAGTCAGGAAGGGATCCTGGGCGCGACCGACGAACCGTGGAACATCACCATCGACCGCTCGACCTTTGCCGGCCTTGGCCAGTGCGACGAAAGCGAAAGCTGCGCGCACTCGATCTATCTGGAAACGACCGGCCTGATCACCGTCACCCGATCGCGCTTCGAACGGGGCGAGGGCGGCCATTACGTCAAGCTGCGCGGACCGCGCGTCGATATCCGCGACAACAGCTTTGACGACACGCGCGGGCGGAAAACGAACTACATGATCGACCTGTCCGTCGGCGGCACCGGCATCATCGCGGGCAACAGCTTCGTTCAGGGGCGGAACAAGGAAAACTGGACCGCCTTCATCGCCGTATCGCCAGAGGCGCGGGAACATCGCGCGGCCGGCCTCCGGGTAGAGGGGAATGACGCGCGCCTTGCCCCCGGCGTCGACAAGAACCCCGTTTTCGTCGCCAATGCCAGCGGCGAGCGGCTGGCCATCGGCGCCAATACCCTTGGCCCCGGCATCCGGCCGTACGAAACGCGCTGATCCGGCCGCCGCGCCGCCATCGCTGGCGGTATGGCCCATGGCACGCATTGCCTGTGCGCCGCCGAACCCGCTAGGGCGGGGCGATGGGCGGCGGATCACCGTCCGCCCGACCGGGAATGGTGAATGCGTCTTGTTCCGTCCGTAACGCTGGTCCTTCATGCGCTGATGCTGGCGGCCGCCATGCTGCTTACCCGGCCGGCATGGGCACAGGGGACCTCGCCCGGCCCGCATATCGCCATCGATCTGGTGGCAGAGACGGATCGACCCGCGCCGGGTGGCACGGTGACGCTGGCCTTCGATTCCCGGCCCGATGCCGGGTGGCATGGATACTGGCTCAATCCCGGGGCGGCCGGGGTTGCCACCCGCTATGACTGGACGCTGCCCGCCGGCGTCACGGCCGGGGCGCCGCGCTATCCGGTGCCGCACCGGCTGATCGTCGCGGACATCATGAACTATGTCTATGAAGGGCCTTTCGCCCCGCTGGTCACGCTGACGCTGGATGCCGGGCTGGCCCCCGGCACCCGTCTGCCGGTCAGCGTGCGGCTCGATTATCTTGTCTGCACGAACGAGATTTGCGTGCCCGAACGGGCGGAACGGTCGATCACGCTGACCGTCGGGGATGGCGCGGTCGATCCGGGGCGCCGCGCCCGGTTCGATGCGTGGCGACAGGCGATCCCGCCCCCGATCGGCAGCGCGGCCAGCTTTGCCCTGTCCGGCAACGGCGATGCCCGCACCATCCGCCTCGCCATTCCCTTTCCCGCCGACCGCCCGATCGGCGATGCCTATTTCTTCCCGCTGACCGGCGATGTGATCGATTACGACGCGCCGCAGCGGGTGGTGCGCGACGGCGACCGGCTGCTCGTCGAAACCCGCGCCACCGGTACGGCGGCCCGAATCGAGGGCGTAATCGCCACCGATGCCGGGCGCGGCTTTGCCATCGCCGCAACGCCGGGCGATGTGCCGGCCCTGCCGTCCGGCGGGGTGGATTGGGGCGCGGCGCTGATTGCGCTGCTCGGCGCGCTGGCGGGCGGGGTGCTGCTCAATGTCATGCCCTGCGTCTTTCCGATCCTCAGCCTAAAGGCGCTCAGCCTTGCCAAGGCGGGCGGCGAGGAACGACAGGCGCGGCGGGAGGCGCTGGCCTATACCGCCGGGGTCGTGCTGGTCTGTCTGGCGCTGGGCGGCCTGCTGCTTGCGCTGCGGGCGGGCGGGGCCAGTGTCGGCTGGGCGTTTCAGCTTCAGAACCCTCAGGTGATCCTGATCCTGCTGCTGCTCGTCACCGCCATTGCCCTCAACCTTGCCGGGCTGTTCGAAATGACGTTGCCGGGGCCGCTTGCCCGCCTGACCGATGGCGGGTCGGGCGGTGCGTTCATGACCGGCGCGCTGGCCGCGTTCGTCGCCACGCCGTGCAGCGGCCCGTTCATGGCGGCGGCGCTCGGCGCGGCGCTGGTCCTGCCCGTCCCGGTTGCCCTCGCGATCTTTGCCGGGCTTGGCCTTGGCCTTGCGTTGCCGTTCCTGCTGCTCGGCTTCGTGCCGGCCCTTCGCCGCCGCCTGCCGAAACCCGGCACCTGGATGGTGCGCCTGCGCCACCTGTTGTCCGTGCCGATGTTCCTGACCGCGCTGGCGCTCGCCTGGGTGCTGGGTCAGCAGGCGGGGGTTGGCGGCATGACGCTGGGGCTGGGCGCGGCGCTGTTGTTCGGCCTTGGCCTGTGGTGGTCCGGCGGGCTTCAGCGGGGGATGAGCGCGCGTGCCTGGCTGCCCGGCACGCTGGCGCTGGTGCTCGGCCTTGCGGCAATCCCCCTGATCCGCCCGGCGCCCGCCAATGCCGCCGCAGAAATGCTGGCCGGCGCAGAACCGTTCAGCGAGGCGCGACTGGCCGCCCTTCGCGCCGAAGGACGGCCGGTCTTCGCCTATTTCACCGCCGACTGGTGCGTGACGTGCAAGGTGAACGAGCGGACGGTGATCGATACCGATGCGGTCCGCAACGCCCTTTCCGGGGGCAAGGTGGCGGTGCTGGTCGGCGACTGGACCGATGGCGACCCGGCACTCGGCCGGTTTATTGAGGCGAATGGCCGCGCGGGCGTGCCGCTGTACCTGTGGTACGCGCCCGGCAAGCCTGAACCCGATGTGCTGCCCCAGATCCTGACCCAGTCCATGCTGACCGGGCGGGCGGGGGCGGGGGGTTCCTGAACCTTTCCTACTTGTGCGGTGCAACCTGAATGTGCAGCATGGCGTTATGGCTTTCAGCTGACACTAAGGGGGGCGATCGCGAGTGGATGGAGCGTTCGATGAAATCTGGGGCCTTGGCCGCGGCGCCGGGGCCAGGCCGGGTTTCGACGCGATTGCCGCATGGATGGCCGATACGCCGCCTGCCGAACTTGAACGCCGGTTGCAGGCCGCCGAAACCATGTTCCGCCAGCTGGGCATCACCTTTGCCGTCTATGGCGACCGGGAGGCTGCGGAACGGATCATCCCGTTCGATATCGTCCCCCGCGTGTTCACCGCCGCCGAATGGTCCAGCCTCAGCGCGGGCCTGGTTCAGCGGGTGGATGCGATCAACGCCTTTCTGCGCGACATCTATGGCCCGCAAGAGATTTTGCGCGCGGGCATCCTTCCGCCCGAACTGATCCATTGCAACGACCAGTTCCGGCCCGAAGTGGTCGGCACGCGGCCCCCACACGATGTGTGGGCGCATATCTGCGGCATTGACCTGGTTCGCACCGGGCCGGACGAATTTTACGTGCTGGAAGATAACGCCCGCACGCCGTCGGGCGTCTCCTACATGCTGGAAAATCGGGAGGCGATGATCCGCCTGTGCCCGGAATTGTTCCGCAGCTTTCGGGTCGCGGCGGTCGACAGCTATCCTGACCTCTTGCACGCGACGATGCAGTCGGTCGCGCCGCTGGGGCGGGAGCGTGATCCGCTGTGCGTCGTGCTGACGCCGGGCCATTACAATTCCGCCTATTACGAACACAGCTTCCTGGCTGATTCGATGGGCGTCCCGCTGGTCGAGGCGGCGGACCTGATCGTTGATGACGACATGGTCTATATGCAGACGATCGGCGGCCGGGTGCGGGTGGACGTGATCTATCGCCGCATCGACGACGATTATCTGGACCCGCTGGTCTTCCGGCCGGATTCGATGCTGGGCGTGCCGGGCATCATGGCGGCCTATCGTGCGGGCAATGTCGCGCTGATCAACGCGCCGGGCAACGGCATTGCCGATGACAAGGCGATTTACAGCTATATGCCGGAAATCGTCCGCTTCTATACCGGCAGCGAGGCAAAGCTGCCGAACGTCCAGACATGGCGCTGCCGCGAGCCGGAGGCGCTGGCCTATGTCCTCGATCGCCTGCCCGAACTGGTGGTCAAACTGGTCGACGGATCCGGCGGCTACGGGATGCTGGTCGGCCCGACCGCCAGCCATGACGAGATCGAGCAATTCCGCGCCGCCCTGATCGCAGAGCCGCAGCGGTACATCGCGCAGCCGACGCTGGCCCTGTCCACCGTCCCGACCTTTACCGACAAGGGGCTGGCTCCACGCCATGTCGATTTCCGCCCCTTCGTGCTGACCGGCAGCCAGGGCGTAAAGGTCGTTCCCGGCGGCCTTACCCGTGTCGCGCTTAAGGAAGGGTCGCTGGTGGTCAATTCCAGTCAGGGCGGCGGGACCAAGGACAGTTTCGTCCTGCTGCCCGAATGTGGCAGCCAGCATCGCGAACAGGGCGAGGGTCAGGTTCAGGAACAGGCGCTGGTCGATGAAACGCCCATCGACGGACAAAGTCAGGGCCGTTCTGGGGGGCTGGACTGATGCTGATGCTGTCCCGCTCCGCCGCGTCGCTCTACTGGCTTGGCCGCTATGTCGAACGCGCCGATTTCATGGCCCGGCTGGTCGAAGCGACGATCCGCCTCGACGCGCTGTCCGCCCGCCCGGCGGGGGAGGCCGCGTGGGAAAGCGCGCTGGCCGTCACCTATAACAGTGAGGGGTTTGCCGCGACGGGCGAGACGCTGACCCCCACCCATGTTGCGCGGTATCTGACTACGGACGGGTCGCATTTCGGCTCGATCGTCCACTGCCTGCACATGGCGCGCGACAATGCCCGCGCCGTGCGTACCGCCCTGACGCGAGAGGCTTGGGCCGGCATCAACCGCGCATGGCTGTTGTTCAGCAGCCGGTCCAGCCCCGGCGGCGCGAATGCAACGCTCAACCTTGTCGAGGCGGTGAAGGCCGAAACGCGCGGGTTCGAGGGCGCGGTGCACCGCATGATGAAGAACGAGGCGGTGTGGTTCATCCGCCTGGGCGCTGCGATCGAGCGGGCGGACAACACTGCGCGCCTCATCGACGTCAAATATCACCTCTTGCTGCCAGAGGGCGAGAAGGTCGGCGGCGTGATCGACCGGGATCAGTGGACAACGATCCTTCAGACCGTCTCTGCCGTCACCGCCTATCGCTGGCTCTATTCAGAGGGGCTGAAACCGTCGCTGGTCATCGACCTGCTCACCACACGCGGCGAACTGCCGCGCAGCCTTGCCGCCTGTGTCGAGGAAACGGTCGAAATGCTCAGCCTGCTGGCCCGCCGCACCGGATTGCAGGGGGAGGCGGACCGCATGGCCCGTGCCCGCCTGTCGCGGATGCAGCGCACGCGTTCGGGCGATGTCATCCTGGGCGGTCTGCACGAATGGCTGACCGGGTTCATCGCCGAAAATGAAAGGCTGGACGGCGTGATCGCCCGCCAGTTCCGGTTCGGCTGATGCGGCTCGCCATCGAACACACCACCCATTACCGCTTTACGGAGCCTCAGGCCCGGCTGGTCCAGCTGCTGCGCCTGACCCCGCGCGACGATGCCAATCAGACGATCGTCAACTGGCGCATCGACGTCAGCTGCGACGCGCGGCTGCGGCACGGCATGGATGGGCATGGCAACGCCGTTACCATGCTCTATGCCGAAGGGCCGCTGGACGAAATCGCGATCACCGTGGCGGGTGAGGTGCTGACCACCGACGGCACCGGTGTGCTGGGCGGGATTGCGGAAACGCTGTCCCCGATCGTCTATCGCCGCGTGACCCCGACCACCCTGCATGACGATGCGATCCGCGCCTTTGCCGACGGCATTGCATCGGCCCATTCCGAACGGCTGCCGCTGCTCCGGGCGCTCAACCACGCACTGCCCGGCCATTGGGCGGGCCGGGCGCGCAAGACCGACCGGACAGAGGCCGCCGCCATGTTCGCCGCCGATATGGCATCGCCGCGCGACATGGCGCTGGTATTCGTGTCGGCCGCCCGGTCGCTGTCGATCCCGGCGCGCTATGTCGTCGGCTACAGTCTGGCCGCCGCCGACGCGCATGGCGCGCCCGGCCCGCATGGCTGGGCAGAGGCATGGGTGGACGGCCTTGGATGGGTCGGGTTCGACCCGTCCCAGGGCCATTCGCCGGACGAAGGTTATGTCCGCATCGCGGTCGGCCTCGACGCCGCCGGCTCCACCCCCATCGCCGGGATGCGCATCGGCCATGGTCAGGAAGTGCTGGACGTCGACGTCCATGTCGACCGGCTGGGCGGGGAAGGCTGATCGACCGGGCGATCGGACGGTTGCGAGGCCGCCCTGTTCTCGATTAAGGGACATCGTAACATCTGATACGATCCGCCCGGCGCCGTCCGTGCGGACGAACCACAGGAGAGTTGCGTTGAGCCTGCCCGAGTTCGATTTCGCGCTTGGCGAGAATGCCGACATGATCCGCGAGAGTGTTCAGCGTTTCGCCGCTGATCGCATCGCGCCGCTGGCAGTCCGCGTCGATGCAGAGGACTGGTTCCCGCGTCAGGAACTCTGGCCGGCGATGGGCGAACTCGGCCTCCATGGCATCACGGTGGCAGAGGCGGATGGCGGCCTTGGCCTCGGCTATCTGGAACATGTCATCGCGTGTGAGGAGATCAGCCGGGCGTCCGCCTCCGTTGGCCTCTCCTATGGCGCGCACTCCAACCTCTGCGTCAATCAGATCGCGCGCTGGGCCTCGCCCGAGCAAAAGGCGAAATATCTGCCCAAGCTGATTTCGGGCGAACATGTCGGCTCGCTCGCCATGTCGGAATCCGGTGCGGGCAGCGATGTCGTCGGCATGCGGCTCAAGGCTGAGGCGGTCGATGGCGGCTATGTGCTGAACGGCACCAAATTCTGGATCACCAACGCCACCTATGCCGACACGCTGGTCGTCTATGCCAGGACGGGGGAGGGGTCGCGCGGTATCACCACCTTCCTGATCGAACGCGGCATGGCCGGGTTTTCGGTGGGGCAGAAAATCGACAAGATGGGGATGCGCGGCTCGCCGACGGCGGAACTGGTGTTCGACGACTGTTTCGTCCCCGAATCACAGGTCATGGGCCCGCCCAATGGCGGTGTCGGCGTGCTGATGAGCGGCCTCGACTATGAACGCGCGGTGCTTGCGGGGATTCAGCTGGGGATCATGCAGGCGTGCCTCGACACCGTCCTGCCCTATGTCCGCGAACGCAAGCAGTTCGGCACCCCCATCGGCAATTTCCAGCTGATTCAGGCCAAGGTCGCCGACATGTATGTCGCGCTCAATTCCGCCCGCGCCTATGTCTATGCCGTCGCCCGGGCCTGCGATGCCGGCCGCACCACGCGCTTCGACGCGGCCGGCGCGATCCTGCTGGCATCCGAAAACGCCTTCAAGGTGGCGGGAGAGGCGGTTCAGGCGCTGGGCGGGGCCGGGTATACCAAGGATTGGCCCGTCGAACGCTATCTGCGCGATGCCAAGCTGCTCGACATCGGCGCCGGCACCAACGAAATCCGCCGGATGCTGATCGGCCGGGAACTGATCGGCGCATGACCGCCCCCGTCCTGCCCACCGCCGTTCAGCCCGACAGCGAGGGGTTCCGCGCGAACACCGCGCACAACCGTGCGCTGGCGGAAAAACTCCGCGCCGACGTTGCCCGTGCCGCGCTTGGCGGCAGCGAGTCCGCACGGGCCAAGCACAGCGCCCGCGGCAAGCTGCTGCCCCGCGACCGGGTGGAACGGCTGCTCGATCCCGGCTCGCCCTTCCTGGAAATCGGTCAGCTTGCGGCCTTTGACCTTTATGACGGCGAAGTGCCCGGCGCCGGCGTCATCGCCGGCATCGGCCGCGTTTCGGGGCGTCAGGTGATGATCCTCGCCAATGATGCGACGGTGAAGGGCGGGACCTATTTCCCGATGACCGTCAAAAAGCATCTCCGCGCGCAGGAGATTGCGCTGGAGAACCGGCTGCCCTGCATCTACCTTGTCGACAGCGGCGGCGCGAACCTGCCGCATCAGGCGGACGTGTTCCCCGACCGCGACCATTTCGGCCGCATCTTCTTCAATCAGGCGAACATGAGCGCGCGCGGCATCCCGCAGATCGCCTGTGTGATGGGCAGCTGCACGGCGGGCGGCGCCTATGTGCCCGCCATGTCCGACGAAACCGTCATCGTCCGCAATCAGGGGACGATCTTCCTCGCCGGCCCCCCGCTGGTGAAAGCCGCGACGGGCGAGGAAATCAGTGCCGAGGATCTGGGCGGCGGCGACCTGCACGGCCGAAAATCGGGCGTGGTCGATCATGTCGCGGAAAATGACGAACACGCCCTCACCATCGTCCGCGATATCGTCTCCTACCTCCAACCTCCCCGGAACGGGGAGGGGGACCATGCGCAGCATGGTGGAGGGGTAAAATCCCCCCGCGCGCCGAAATACGCGGCGGACGATCTGTACGGCATTATCCCCCAGGATGTCCGCGCGCCCTATGACGTGCGCGAAGTCATCGCCCGGCTGGTCGACGCGTCAGAGTTTCACGAGTTCAAGGCGCTCTATGGCACCACGCTTGTCTGCGGCTTTGCCCATATCTGGGGGATTCCGGTCGCCATCCTGGCGAACAACGGCGTGCTGTTCAGCGAGGCCGCGGTCAAGGGCGCGCATTTCATTCAGCTTGCGCAGCAACGCGGCATCCCCCTCCTGTTCCTGCAAAACATCTCCGGCTTCATGGTTGGCGGGAAGTATGAGGCAGAGGGGATTGCCAAGCACGGGGCAAAGCTGGTCACCGCCGTCGCCACCGCCACGGTGCCAAAGATCACGGTGCTGATCGGCGGCAGCTTCGGCGCGGGCAATTACGGCATGTGCGGCCGGGCCTATTCGCCCCGCTTCCTGTTCACCTGGCCCAATGCCCGGATCAGCGTGATGGGCGGGGAACAGGCCGCCAGCGTGCTCGCCACCGTCCACCGCGACGCGGATAACTGGACGCCCGAGCAAGCCGAGGCGTTCAAGGCCCCGATCCGCCAGCGGTACGAGGATGAGGGCAATCCCTGGCACGCGACCAGCCGCCTTTGGGACGACGGCATCATCGATCCCGTCCAGACCCGCGACGTGCTGGGCCTCGCCCTCGCCGCAACGCGCGAAGCCCCGGTCGCCGACACCGGCTTCGGCATCTTCCGAATGTGATCGGGATCGACGACAATAAACCTCCCCGGAACGGGGAGGGGGACCATGCGCAGCATGGTGGAGGGGTCTTCGCCACCACGCGCGAAACCATCCGCATGGCGCGCCGCGAGCGCCGATCCGGCAACCCGCCCGAAATACTGCTTTGGCGCGCGCTGAAACTCAGGCCGGGGGGCTTCAAGTTCCGGCGGCAACATCCGATTGGTCCCTACAGTCTCGATTTCGCCTGTCTCAGCGCCCGGCTTGCCATTGAAATCGACGGCGAAGCGCATGGTCGCGGCGATGCTCCCGACAAAGATCAGGTGCGCGACACGGCGCTGATGGCTCACGGGTTTCGCACCCTTCGCATCCCGGCGCGCGATGTGATGCAAACGGTGGACGACGTCGTGGTCGCCATCGTTACTGCGTGCCAGGCCGCTGGACCCCTCCACCATCCGCCGATGGCGGATGGTCCCCCTCCCCGTGCCGGGGAGGTTTAGGGATGCCCTGTCCTACACGCGCCCTGCACGGTAATCTGCGGCCAATGACCGCCAACCCTTTGATGCATCGGGATAACCCAACCACGCCGCGCCCGCCCAACCACCGTCAACCGCGCCCACAAACCGGGCCATTTGTGTCAAAACTGTCAAATCTCATCGGGGCCAACCCATGATCCAATCCCTCCTCATCGCCAACCGGGGCGAGATCGCCTGCCGGATCATCCGCACCGCACGGGCCATGGGCATCCGCACCGTCGCGGTCTATTCCGATGCCGATGCCAATGCGCTCCATGTCCGTCAGGCGGATCAGGCGGTGCATATCGGCCCGTCGCCCGCCCGCGAAAGCTATCTGGTGGGTGACAAGATCATCGCCGCTGCAAAGGCGACCGGCGCAGAGGCGATCCACCCCGGCTATGGCTTCCTGTCCGAAAATGCCGAGTTTGCAGAGGCGGTGACCGCCGCCGGGCTGATCTGGGTCGGGGCGACACCCCATTCGATCCGCGCCATGGGCCTGAAGGACGCGGCGAAGCGGCTGATGGCGGCCGCTGGCGTCCCCGTCACCCCCGGCTATCTGGGCGAGGACCAGTCGCCCGAACGCCTGCATGCCGAAGCCGACGCCATCGGCTATCCCGTGCTGATCAAGGCGGTGGCCGGCGGCGGCGGCAAGGGGATGCGTAGGGTAGAGGCGAGCGCCGACTTCCCCGATGCGCTGGCCAGCTGCAAGCGAGAGGCCGCGTCCAGCTTTGGCGACGACCGCGTCATCATCGAAAAATACATCCTGTCGCCCCGCCATATCGAGGTGCAGGTGTTCGGCGACACCCATGGCAATGTCGTCCACCTGTTCGAGCGGGATTGCTCGCTCCAGCGCCGCCACCAGAAGGTGATCGAGGAGGCCCCCGCACCGGGGATGAGCGCCGAAGCGCGCGACGCGATCTGCGCCGCCGCCGTCCGTGCGGCCCAGGCGGTGGACTATGTCGGGGCGGGCACCATCGAGTTCATTGCCGACGCCAGCGACGGTCTGCGCGCCGACCGCACCTGGTTCATGGAAATGAACACCCGGCTTCAGGTCGAACATCCGGTGACCGAGGAGATCACCGGCGTCGATCTGGTCGAATGGCAACTCCGTGTCGCCAGCGGTGAACCGCTCCCAAAGCGGCAGCAAGACCTGTCGATCAACGGCCACGCCATCGAAGCACGGCTCTATGCGGAGGACCCGGCCAAGGGCTTCCTGCCGAGTGTCGGGCGTCTGGATTATCTGGATTTAGGCAAGTCTGGACGTGTCGAAACTGGCGTCGAGCAAGGCGACGCCATTTCATCCTTTTACGATCCGATGGTGGCAAAGTTGATCTGCCACGGCAAAACCCGGCATGCCGCACGCACGGGGCTAACGGCCGTTCTCAATGATGTTCAGGTTTTTCCGGTTAAGACGAATGCTGGCTTTCTGAGACGACTGTTAAGTCTGCCCGAGTTCGTCAGCGGCGCAATCGATACCGGGCTGATCTCACGGATCGGTGAGGTCATTACGGAACAGCCTGTGTCAGACGCCGTGCTGCTGGCTGCGTTGAGTTGGCGGCTTGAGACCTACATGGCTGCCGAAGCAGCGGGTGATATTGCGATGGCGCCGGAAGCATTGTTCGGCTTTCGGCTCAACCGGCCGCGAGCGCCCGCGCATCTGCCATTCACCATGAACGGGGCGCATCACGTTGCTTACGCACTGCCAACCCGTACCCGCGCGGATTGGGAATGGGCGCTTACAATTGATGGCAGAATCGATCTCAAAGCGGAGACACTGCCGACAACGTATGGACCGTCGGCAGAAGACAACCCTTGCGGTCCGGTCATGATATTCGACGGTGGCGACGCCTATGAGGTTCGATTCGGCGCCGACCATGATGCTGCCGGGATTGGAACAACCGCAGACGGTGCCATCCTAGCTCCCATGCCGGGCCGGATCACCGCCGTCGAAGTTACCGCCGGCCAGTCCGTCGCCAAGGGCCAGCGCCTGCTGACGCTGGAGGCGATGAAGATGGAACACGCGCTGACCGCGCCGTTCGACGGGACGGTGGCCGAACTCAACGTCGCCGAAAACGGTCAGGTGACGGAGGGGGCCGTGCTGGTCCGCGTGGAACGGGCAGGGGAATAGGCGCTGGTTCAAATCTCGACACGAACCACCAAGTCTGGCTAGGCGAGCGTCATGCAGGACCATTACGACATCGCCATCGTCGGGGCGGGCCATGGCGGCGCCCAACTCGCCATTACGCTGCGCCAGCGCGGATATGACGGGACCATCGCCCTGATCGGGGAGGAACCGGAACTGCCCTATGAGCGCCCGCCGCTCAGCAAGGAATATCTGTCCGGTGACAAGCCCTGGGAACGGATGCTGATCCGCCAGCCCGCGTTCTGGGAGGAACGGCAGATCGCGATGCTGACCGGCCGCCGCGTTGTCTCGGTCGATCCAATCACGAAGCAGCTGGCGACCGCTGATGGCGCATCCATCGGCTATGGCCAGCTTGTCTGGGCGACGGGCGGTGCGCCCCGACGGCTCGCCTGCGACGGGGCCGATCTGTCGGGCGTGTTCACCGTCCGCACCCGCGCCGATGCCGATACGATGATCGCCGCCCTGCCGGGGGTGGAGCAGGTCGTGGTGATCGGCGGGGGCTATATCGGTCTGGAGGCGGCGGCAGTACTGACCAAGCTGGGTCGCCGCGTCGTCCTGATAGAGGCGCTGGACCGCGTGCTCGCCCGCGTCGCTGGCGAACCGCTTTCGCGCTTTTTCGAGGATGCCCACCGCGCCCACGGGGTCGACCTCCGCCTGAACAGCGCCGTTGCCTGCATCGAGGGGACGGATGGCCGGGCGACGGGCGTCCGGCTGGCCGATGGGGAAATCATCCCGGCGCAGATGATCGTCGTCGGCATCGGCATCGTGCCGGCCGTCGAACCGCTTCTGGCCGCCGGGGCGCAGGGCGGAGCGGGGGGCGTGCTGGTGGATGGCGAATGCCGCACCAGCCTGCCCGACATCTTTGCGATCGGCGACTGCGCCGCCCATGTGAACCGCTTTGCCGCGGGCGAAGCGCCGATCCGGCTGGAATCGGTTCAGAACGCGCATGATCATGCCAATCTGGTCGCCCGCCTGCTGACCGGGGATACGGGGCTTTCCTACGATGCCGTCCCCTGGTTCTGGTCGAACCAATATGACCTGAAGCTGCAGACAGTGGGCCTCTCCACGGGCCATGACACAACGGTCACCCGTGGTGATCCGGCCGGCGGGCGCTTCTCCCTGATCTATCTGCGACAAGGTCGGGTGATCGCACTCGACTGCGTCAACATGACGAAGGACTATGTTCAGGGGCGCAAGCTCGTCGAAACCGGGGCCGTCGTTCCGCCCGATCGGCTGGCAGATGCCGATATCCCTCTGAAGGAGGTGATCGCGGCAGAATAGGATTGTTTCGATCGTGATGCGACCAGCTGTGCCAATATGCGTTGGGCCGACATGAAACGACTTTGGTTCATCACCAATCCCGGATCGGGCACGACCAGCGCCGAAAAGTGCGAGGCGATCGTGGCGGTCTTCGCGGAACGCGGCCTGACGCTTGCCGGGCGCACCGATTTTCCGGAACAGGCCATGCCGACGCCGGACGATCTGGAACGCGATGGCATCGACACGATCGTCCTGTTCGCCGGTGACGGCACCATCAACACCGCACTTTGTGCCCTGCATGACTGGGATGGCGGCTTCCTGATCCTGCCCGGCGGCACGATGAATCTGCTGGCAAAGGGGCTGCACGACAGCCTTGACCCCGCGGCCATCATCCATGCCGCGCATGAGGGGGCGCGCAAGGTTGCACTGCCCTGGGTCGATACCGATGCCGGTCGCGCCTTTGTCGGCCTGATCCTTGGCCCGGCGGCGCAATGGTATCGGGCGCGGGAGGGGGCACGGCATCGCCGCTTCGGTCAGATGTTCGCCGCCATCCGCTATGCCTGGCGTCGCACCTTTGGTCGGGGCATCCGGGTGCGCGGTGTGCCGGGCATGGACGACAGCTATCAGGCGGTGTTCGTCCGGCCGGACATGGAGGGGCTCGACGTTGCCGCGATCGACGCGCGCGACTGGCGCTCGATCATCGACCTTGGCTGGAACTGGCTGACCGGCGAATGGGTCGCCGCCCGTCCGGTGACGCAGCAGATCGTGCGAGAAATGCGCGTGGCGGGCCGCCGCCCGGCTCTTGCCCTGTTCGATGGCGAGCCGGTTTCCCTGCCCGCCGGCGCCCCGATCCGATGGGCGATCAGCACCGAACGGTTCCTGTCCACCAAAGACGCCGGGGCCGCAGGATGATCCGCCTGTTCCACGTCAGCGACCTCCATTTCGGGCGAGAGGATCGGGTGGCGCTGGACTGGTTCGCCCGCGCGGTCGCGGCAGAGGCGCCCGATGCCGTCGTCATGACCGGCGACCTCACTCAGTCCGCCCGGTCACGCGAATTTGCCGCGGCCACGGAATGGCTTGAGGGGCTGGGCGTGCCCGTCACGGTAGAGGTGGGCAATCACGACCTGCCGATGCTGAACCCGGTGGCGCGGATGACCATGCCCTACCGCCGCTTCCTCAAGCTTGAGCGGCTGATCGAGCGGCCACTGCAGATCGAGGGGGTGGCCATCGTCCCCCTGCGCACGACCGCCCGGTTCCAGTGGCGACTGAACTGGGCAAAGGGTCATGTGTCGCGCCGTCACCTGGCGCAGGCGGTCGCGCATCTCGGCACACGACCGCAGGGCGCGGTGTCGCTGGTCACCGCCCATCATCCGCTGGTCGAAGCTGGGACGGTGATGAACGCGCGCACCCGCCGCGGGCCGGAGGCGCTGGCCGCGCTGGCCCGTGCCGGCGCCGATGCGGTGCTGACCGGCCATGTCCACGACCCGTTCGACATTCCGTACCGGCTGGAGGGGCGGACCATTCGCCTGATCGGCGCAGGTACCCTGTCGGAGCGGCTGCGCAGCGAACCGCCCAGCTTCAACGAACTGCGCATCGACCGCGGCGAAATCCAGAGCCAAATCCGCCGGATGACGTAAAAAAGGCGCCGGGAAGTTTCGTTCCCGGCGCCTCTCTGTCAGCTTGGATCGGTGGATCAGTAAGCGATCCGGGTCGCCTCGATCTTCATGGGCTTCAGCATCGCCTGAACGCTGTCGTCCCCGGCCAGATGGCCTGCGCCCACCGCCATGAACACCGTCCCCGGCTTGGCCATCCGCCCCTTGATCCAGTCCGCCCAGCGCGCGTTGCGATCGGCAAAGATCACCTTGTGCATCTCGGGCGATTCGGCATCGAATTGTTCGATCAGCGCCGCCAGTTCGTCGGGCTTGCCCGCCTTCCACAGGGCGAGCATCTGTTCCAGCACTTCCTGCGTCTTGTTCCGCTCGTCGATCAGGCCGACCAGCATGTCCATCTGCGCCTTTTCGCTCATGCCGTCGAAAAATCCGAACTGCTGTTCGACAGTCTCGACGCCGCTGATCGGCTTGGATGCCGACTTGGCCGCGGCAGTCAGCGTGGCCTCGGCGCCATTTTCCGGGCTGAACCCGATCTTTGGCATCATGATCTGCATGATCGACATGGACGCGAACCAGGGGTCCAGACGGTCCAGCGCCTCGGCCGGCAAGCCCAGCTCCTTCAGCATTTCGGCATAGGCTGCGCGCTTTTCGGCCGGCAGCTTTTCGGTCAGCGACGGGCCGGTCATGTTGACGCCCTTTTCCATTACGATCTGCTGAAGCTTCTGAGCGTCTTCCGGTCCGGGCATGACGATTTCGAGGACCAGCTCATCCGATTTGTCGAACGCGGATTTCACCGCTTCGTCAAACCAGGACAGGCCCGGCTTCAGCGCATGGACGGTGCCGAACAGATAGATGGTCGTATCCTCGTCCTTGACCACCCACAGGGCGGGGTCCGCGTCCTGCGTGGCTGCGGCGGGAGCGGCAGGCGCGGCCTGCTGGGCGATGGCGGGCGGGCAGTAGGCAAGCGTCAGGGCGACGCCGGTGTTCAGCAGCGTACGAAGCATCGTCATTCTCCAGTCTTACGGTTTGTTATCACGGCCGCACCCGTCAGGGGCGGAACTTCTTTCAGAGATCGCCAGGTCCAGCTCAGGCGGCGCTGGCGGGCACGCTGGGCCAGTTCACCGACGCCCGGTGCCGGATCGATGCGGTCAGTCGCCATGTGCGGCATCCCCCTCATCCTCGAAAATCTCCTCGATCCGCATGTCGAACAGACGGCCGATCCGGAATGCCAGCGGCAGGGAAGGGTCGTATTTCCCGGTTTCGATCGCGTTCACGGCCTGACGCGACACGCCCAGCCGACTGCCCAGTTCCGCCTGGCTCCAGTCGCGTTCGGCGCGCAGGACTTTCAGCCGATTTTTCATTCACCCCTCAACGATCCTTCCGGTGTCGTTATCCCCTGACCATATGTCAGGTGACGCTGACTAAATGACAGCGAGCCATGTCCATGTCAACAACCCATGACATATTGCCATGGAAAGGCGACACCCGGGCATGGCCGGTTTGTCCAACGCGTTGAGAAATCGGGGATTGCGCGTGACCGGCAAACCGGTCGATGGTGGCAATAGTGCCCTGCATATTTGCGAGGGCGAAGCAATCGGGGTGCAGGGTCGATGGCAACCAGGACAGTGCGATTCGCGGGCGCCAGCGGGGCAATGCTGGCGGCTTCCATCGAAATGCCGATTGGCCCGGTGCGAGCGATCGCGCTGTTCGCACATTGTTTTACCTGCACGATGCGCAGCCATGCCGCAACCCGCATTTCAACCGCACTGGCCGCACAAGGCATTGCCACGATGCGGTTCGACTTCACGGGACTGGGTGGCAGCGAGGGGACACTGGCCGAGGCTGGGTTCGCTGCGGATGTCGAGGATCTGGTCGCGGCGGCAGACTATCTTGATGAAACGCTGGGCGCGCCTTCCATTCTGATCGGCCATTCGCTTGGCGGCGCGGCGGTGCTGGCGGCGGCGGCACGGATTCCGTCGGTGCTGGCGGTCGCAACCATCGCCGCGCCCTTTGATCCGGCGCATGTCCTGCACCGGATCGACGGCGATCTTGCCGCGATTGAGCGGGACGGGGCGGGGCCGGTGACGATCGCGGGCAGGCAGTTCACGATCAGCCGCAAGTTCATCCATGGGGTGCGGGATACCGATCCGGCGGCAAGCATCGCTGCACTGGGGCGTGCACTGCTTGTGCTGCACAGCCCGACGGACGAACTGGTCGGCATCGACAATGCCCGGCAGATTTATGAGGCCGCGCGCCATCCCAAAAGCTTCGTGACGCTCGACCGGGCCGATCATCTGCTGACCGACCGGGTGGATGCCGCGTACGTCGCAACGATCATCGCCGCCTGGGCGATGCGCTACCTGCCCGTTCAGGCAGATCCGGTCGATCTTGAACCGGGCGAGGTGCTGGTCGGCAATGGCGATGGCCGCTTTGGCACCAGCATCCGGACGCGCGACCACCACTGGCTGGCCGACGAGCCGGAGGCGGTGGGGGGCGAAAACGCAGCGCCGGGTCCCTATGACCTGCTGCTCGGCGCATTGGGCGCGTGTACCAGCATGACGGTCAAGCTGATCGCGGATCGCGAGGGGATCCCGCTTGAACAGGTGACGGTCCGGTTGCGGCACGAGCGCAACCATGAACATGACAGCGAAATGGCACCGGCCGATCCATCCGCGCGGATGCAGGCGATCTGGCGCACCCTGTCGCTGCACGGCACGATGACCAGGGAGCAGCGCCAGCGGCTGATCGAGGTTGCCGACAAATGCCCGGTGCACCGAACGCTGACCGGCGAACTGCATATCCACACCGATATCGCGGACTGAGCCGCCAGCGCCCCCTCGCGCATCGCTTCATCGCCTGCTAGGGCTGCGGTACGATGCCGAGTGACCTGACCGATCCCTTCAATCACATTATCGACCATCCGTTCGACAGTGCGCTGTCCGAACGCTATCTGGTCTATGCGTTGTCGACGATCACGGCGCGCTCCCTGCCGGATGTGCGCGACGGGTTGAAACCGGTGCATCGGCGCCTGCTCTGGGCGATGCGTCAGCTCCGCCTCGATCCCAATCAGGCGTACAAGAAATCGGCCCGCGTCGTTGGCGACGTAATCGGCAAATATCACCCGCATGGCGACCAGTCGGTCTATGACGCCATGGTGCGCCTGGCGCAGGATTTCGCGCTTCGATATCCGCTGGTCGACGGGCAGGGCAATTTTGGCAACATCGACGGCGATAATGCCGCCGCCTATCGCTATACCGAGGCGCGGCTGACGCAGGTCGCCATCGACCTGATGGCGGGGCTGGACGAGGATGCGGCCGATTTCCGCCCCACCTATAATGGCGAGGAACAGGAGCCCGAACTGTTCCCTGGCCTGTTCCCCAATCTGCTGGCCAATGGTGCGGCCGGCATCGCGGTCGGCATGGCGACCAGCATCCCGCCCCATAATGCTGCCGAAATCCTGGACGCCGCCATTGCGCTGATCGACAATCCCGACGCCGATGTGCTGGACCATGTGCGCGGCCCCGATCTGCCCACGGGCGGCCAGATCGTGGACAGTCCGGCGATGATCGCCGAGGCATATGCCACCGGTCGCGGCGGCTTTCGCGTGCGGGCGCGCTGGTCGGTGGAGGAACTGGGCCGGGGCACCTGGGTCGCGATCGTCACCGAAATCCCGTACGGCGTGCAGAAGGGCAAGTTGATCGAACAGATTGCGGCGCTGATCAACGACCGCAAATTCCCGATCCTGGCCGATGTGCGCGACGAAAGCGCCGAGGATATCCGCATCGTGCTGGAACCGCGCAGCCGGACGGTCGATGCTGCGATGATGATGGATGGCCTATTCCGGCTGACCGATCTGGAAAGCCGGTTTCCGCTCAACCTCAATGTGCTGGACAAGGATCGCACGCCGCGCGTGATGAGCCTGGCTCAGGCGATCCGGGCCTGGGTCGATCATCAGTTCGTGGTGCTGCGCCGCCGGACCGAACATCGGCTGACGCGGATTGCCGACCGGATGGAACTGGTTTCCGGGTACATCATCGCCTTCCTCAATCTTGACCGCGTGATCGAGATCATTCGGACCGAAGATGAGCCAAAGCCGGTCATGATGGCCGAGTTCGACCTGACCGATCGTCAGGCCGAGGCGATCCTGAACATGCGGCTTCGTTCCTTGCGAAAGCTGGAGGAGATGGAGCTGCGCCGCGAGCGGGAGGCGCTGGAAAAGGAACAGGCGGAGCTGAACCTGCTACTCGGCAGCGAGGCTCGGCAGCGGACCCGGATGAAGCGGGACATGGCTGCGATCCGCGGACGTTATGGCCCCGACACCGAGCTTGGCCGCCGCCGTACCGTGATCGAGGAAGCGGCCGCGGCGCGCGAAATCCCGCTGGAGGCGATGATCGAGCGCGAGCCGATTACCGTCATCCTGTCGCAGCGCGGCTGGATCCGGGCGATGAAGGGCCATGTCGATCTCGGCTCGTCCGACGCGCTGAAGTTCAAGGAAGGCGACGGCCCCCGTCTGGCGTTTCATGCTCAGACAACGGACAAGCTGCTGCTCGCATCCGATCGGGGCCGGTTCTACACGCTGGCGGCGGACAAGCTGCCCGGTGGCCGGGGCTTTGGCGAGCCGGTGCGGCTGATGATCGATCTGGAGGGCGAGATTGCGGCGCTGCTGCCGGCCAGCGCGGGCGAACGATTGCTGCTGGCCGCCAGCGATGGCCGCGGTTTCGTCGTGCGTTCGGCCGAGGTGCTGGCCGAAACGCGCAAGGGCAAGCAGGTGGTGACTCCGCGTGCCGGTGCCACCCTTGTGGTCGTGCGGCCTGTCGGGCCGGATGACGATTATGTCGCGGTGATGGGTGATAATCGCCGGTTGCTGGTCTTTCCCCTGTCCGAACTCGCCGAAATGACGCGGGGGCAGGGTGTGCAGCTTCAACGGTACCGGGACGGCGGGATGGCCGATGCCCGCACCTTCCGGTTTGAACAGGGCCTCAGCTGGACGATGGGCGGCGAACAGGGGCGGACGCGGACCGAATCCGACCTTGGCCCCTGGCGCGCAGCACGCGGCGCGGCAGGTCGTTCTCCGCCGACCGGATTTCCCAGGGACAACCGGTTTGGCTGAATGGGCGGGCTTCAGGCCGCTTTAACCATTTAACGCTAACAGGGCATGGTGATGAACCTGTTTGGCTTGATCGGCGCAAAGTCCGCAGATCTCCCGGCACCTGTTGCCGGCGGGTCCATCCGGTCGCCTGCGCCATTGCCGGCCACAAGCTTCATCGATCTGCTGCCGGTTCCGGCGGCTATCGTGTTCCGCAATTCGGACGCGCTGTCGGCGACGGCGCGCAATCCGCTGTTCCAGCATGTCTTTTCGGATGAGGCGCGGCTCGGTTCGCTGCTGGACAGCCAGCGGCACCGGTTCGACCGCCTGCTCGATGGCGCGCGGGCGTTCGAACGGTTCGACTGGCAGACCGGGGATCCCGTCGACAGCCGGCATTATGAGGTGACACTGTCCCGGATGGGGCCGGACATTGCGGACCGTTGCCTGGTAACCCTGCTCGACCGGACCGCCGAATTGCGGACGGAGCGGTCGCTTCGCCGGGAAATGATGACCGACAGCCTGACCGGACTGCCCAACCGGGCCGGGTTCGCCGATTTGCTTGACGAGCGGGCGCTGAGCGAGGCGGGTGGACGCTTTGCGGTGCTCGGCCTGAACCTCGACAGGTTCAGCCGCGTCAACGCCTGCATGGGCGGCATTGTCGGCGACGAACTGCTCATTTCGGTCGCCCGGCGGCTCAAGGGCGCGTTGAGGGCAGGCGACGTGCTGGCCCGGACGGGTGGTGACGAATTTGCCATCCTGATGCGCCTGGATGACGGCCCGGCCGACGCGATGCGGGTTGCCGGACGCATCGAAAGCGCGCTGTCGACTCCGTTCCGCCTGTCCGATTTCGATATCCGGGTGGCGTGTTCCATCGGGATCGCGATGGGGGACATGGGCGATGGCGATGGCGAAACGCTGATCCGCTACGCCCAGTTCGCGGTCAAGCGGTCGAAAAAGACGGGCTCGACCGAGATATACGCGCCCAGCGCGTTCGATGTGGTGCGCACGGAATTCAGCATCGAAACCGCACTGCGCCGTGCGATCGACCATGGCGGCCTGACCCTGGCGTTCCAGCCGATCTGCGACCTGGCGACCGGCCGTATCCGTTCATTCGAGGCTCTCGCCCGCTGGTCGGACGATGAGGGGCGCCCGATCTCGCCCGCCGACTTCATACCGGTGGCCGAGGAATCGGGGCTGATCGTACCGTTGGGCCGCTGGGCGATCGACGAGGCGGTGCGGCAGATCGCCGAATGGGATTCAACGCTCGGCCGCGATGCCGGGGTAAATGTTGCAGTCAACCTGTCGGCGATTCAGATCCACCGGGACGAGGTCGTGCCGCTGGTCGGTCAGGCGCTGAGCCAGCATGGGGTGCAGGGCAACCGCCTGACCATCGAACTGACCGAAAGCGCGATCATCACTGACCCGGACCGGGCGATCGATACGCTGGACGGGCTGAAATCGCTGGGCGCTTCACTGGCGATGGATGATTTCGGCACCGGTTACTCCAACCTTGCCTATCTGCAGCGGCTGCCGATCGACACGCTCAAAATCGACCGCAGTTTCATCACCGACATGCTGACCGACCGGGACAAGGTTGCCATCGTGCGCGCCATCCTGTCGCTGGCTCAGACGCTCAACATGACGACTACGGCCGAGGGGATCGAGAACCGCGAGGTCGAACAGACGCTGGCAGCGCTGGGCTGCACCATGGGGCAGGGCTATTATTATTCGCGCCCGCTGCCCCCGGCCGATGCGCTGTCGTTCCTGCGTTCCCGCAACAATTGATCCACCACATCGCGGGCGATGGCCATGGCCCGCTCATCGTCAGGAAAGCCTTCGTCCAGCCAGCGCCGCTCGGTCCGCTTCAGCGCAGCGGCGACATCCGGCCCCCGGCTCAATCCCAGTTCGATCAGCGTGCCGCCCGACACGGGCAGGCGGGGCGGCATCCAGTCCGCGATTGCGCGCGCGCCCTCTGCATCGTCGTTTAGCAGCAGCCGGTCCGTCGCCAGTTCGACGCCGATGCGCGACGCCAACGGCCGGGGCGCATCGTCAAGCGGGACAATGGCGCTGGCCATGCGCTTGCGCTGAGCATTGGATAGCCGCAGCCGGGCCGCCACGCCTTCGACCGCCTTTGCATCGCGGGGCAGCACCGCCGTCAACCGGCGCACCGGGTCTGGAGCCACCCCCGCCGCATCCTCTGCCGCGATCAGCCTGGGCAGCGCCGCGATCCCGCTTGCATCGATTTCCGGCAGCACTGGCGCGAAAATGCCGCTGGCGTACATCAACGCCATGGTTTCTACCGCGCGTGGCGCGACCAGCAGCTTCAGCATCTCTGCCGCCACCCGCTCGCGGGAAAGGGCCATCAGGTCATTGGCCCGGGCCACGCACGCCGCCAGCCCCTCGGCATCCGGCGCATCCCCGAACCGCGCCAGAAAGCGAAAGAAGCGCAGGATGCGCAAATGATCCTCGGCAATGCGGGTCAACGCATCGCCGATGAACCGCACTTGCCGCACGGCCAGGTCGTCCAGCCCGCCAAAATAATCGTGAATCTCGCCCGATACCGGATCGGCGTACAGGGCGTTGATCGTGAAATCGCGCCGCGCCGCGTCCTCCCGCCAGTCCGTGGAGTAGGCGATGGTGGCATGGCGCCCGTCGGTGGACACGTCCCGCCGCAGCGTCGTGATCTCGATCGGCCCGCTGTCGAGCACGGCCGTCACCGTCCCATGGGCGATGCCGGTGGGCACCACGCGGATATCGGCTTCTTTCAGCCGAGCCATGACCGCTTCGGGCAGCAGCCGGGTGGCAATGTCGATATCGGCTACGGGCAGGCCCAGGATGGTGTCGCGAACGGCACCGCCGACATATCGGCTCTCGCCCTGTTCGGCGCCGATGATGCGCGTCAGTGCTGCAAGGCCGGAACGCTCGCGCCACGGGGCGGGGGGAAGGTGGGTTGGCGTCATGGCAATCGAAAGGTCCGTAACCGGTGGGAAAGAGCAACAAACATGGCGGCAGTCGCCCCCCAGATATAGCGATCGGGCCAGTCGATCTCGACATAATGCCGCTCGATGCCCTGCCACATCCGGCTTGCGCGGCGATGCCGGGCGGGATCGATCGCGATATCGAGGGGCACTTCGAACCAGTCACTGACTTCTGCCTCGGCCGGGATCAGAGGCAGATCGGGCGGGGTAACCCCGATGATCGGGCTGACCGCGTATCCGGTGACCGTCCGATAGGGGGACAGTTCGCCCACCAGCTGCACCTTTGATGGCGGCAGGGCGATTTCTTCCTGCGCCTCGCGCAGCGCGGCTGCGGCAGCATCGCGGTCATCCGGGTCGATCCGGCCGCCGGGAAAGGCGACCTGCCCGGCATGACGGCTCAGCGTCGACGTCCGCTGGGTCAGGATCACGCCGGGACGCGGCCGATCCGTAATCGCGATCAGCACCGCAGCGGGAACGGCATCCCGTGCGCGCACCGGCGATGGCGCATCATCGCCATGCGGGCCGGGGAAAACATCGTCGGCCGTCTCCGCCAGCGCCCGCCCTAATCGTTCGGCAAGCAGTGCAGTCATGACGCGACCAAAGGGAAATGCACCCCGTTGCTCCAGATACCGGGAATGTCGCCATCCCCGCTGACCGCCAGTTCGGCCAGCTCGTAATAAACCGGACGCGCGATCAATGCCTCCAGCCCCGACCGGACATGCAGATAGGGGCGCGGCCCATCCACGGCATCTGCAACCCGCAAGGGGTGCTCCGCATCCAGCGGCGCCAGATCCCCGGTGTTCAGGCGAAACGCAATTTTTGCCGACGGTCCGTCCCCCTCACGCGCCATGCCGGTTGCGACAAAGGGCGCGTCCTCGACGACGATGGTCAGCTTCTCCACCGGCGTCACAAGGACGTGGCTGCCATCGGCCTCTCGCCGCAACAGGGTGGAAAACAGTCGGACCATCGCCTCTCGACCGATCGGGCTGCCCTGGTGATACCAGGTGCCGTCCCGCGCAATACGCATTTCGCTGTCGCCGCAATGGGGCGGATTCCATTGTTCGACCGGTGGCAAGCGGCGTTCGGCGACCAGCCGGGCGATCTCTGGCATCGACAGCCGGTCGAGATCGGGGGGCGGGGGCATCGGCATGACCTGCCTGTTATCGCTTGCGGCGGCCGGGCGAAAGGGTCAGCGGATGCCCGTCCGCGCGATCACCATGCCCGCACCCGTCGGCACGCCTGTTCCGCGTGCCAGCAGACGGCGCCGCTCGAACGGCCCGGGGAGCCGCCATTCGCCGGTTCGCTCGTCGGAAAAGCCGTGAAACCGGCCATAATATTCGGGATCGCCGATCAGCATCAGCGCATCGGCGCCCGGCAGGTCCGACCGGCCCGCCGCATCAAGGCACGCGGTCATCAGCCGCTGGCCCAGCCCGCGCCCCTGAATGCCCGGATCGACCGCCACAGGCCCCACCATGGTCATCGGCACGTTCCCGCCGCCATCCAGCGCAAGCGCCACCGGCCAAGCCTGGATCGATCCGATCAGCGTCCCGTCCGCGTCGGCAATGCCCAGGCTGAACGCTTCAATGACCGGCGAACCCTGTCGGACGCGATAGGCCGTCCGGTTGCGCCGATCGCTGCCGAACGCCCGGTCGAGCAGGGCATCGACCTGAACATCGGAAAAATCGGACAGGGGGGACAGGGCCGACACCGTCATCAACAACGCCTTTGCTGGCCCGCATGGACGCGGGCGGCGGCGCGCCTTAGCGTGTCGTCGTCCCGAACGAAAGCGTCTTGGTGCAAAGGATAAACGCGATGCTGCTGCATGATTCCGCCTGGGCGCCCAGTCCGCGAAAGGTGCGGATGTTTCTGGCGGAAAAGGGGATTGAGGTGCCGACCCGCACCGTCGATCTGCGCATTGGCGAACAGCTGGGCAGCGAGTATCTCCTCATCAATCCCACCGGAGCCGTGCCCGCCCTGCAATTCGATGATGGCGAGGTGCTGACCGAAGCCACCGCAATCTGCCGGTATTTTGAGGCTTTGCATCCCGAACCGCCGCTTTTCGGCGCCGATGCCCGCTCGATTGCGCGCATCGAATGCTGGACCCGCCGTGTCGAGCAGGAAGGCTATGCCGCCTGCGTCTATGCCTTTCGCAATGGCAATCCCGCCTTTGCCGATCGTGCCCTGTCGGGTGCGTGGCCGACGATGCCGCAGATTCAGGAACTGGTTGCGCGAGCAGCGGCGATGTGGACCTGCTTTGTCGAGTTGCTCGATCAGCGGTTGTCCGGCTCGCCCTGGATTGCGGGCGAGGCCTTCAGCTATGCCGATATCACCGCATTCGTGACCATCGGTTTTGCAAGGCCGGCACGCCTGCCTGTGCCCAATACGGCCGCCAATCTGCAACGCTGGCTGGCGGCGGTCGGCGCGCGGCCCAGCGCATCCGCCTGAACCGACCGCACCGCCATTGCGGCCGGGCGCGCCGCCGCTTATGGGGCGCACCACAGCTTCATTGGGTAAAAGGGTCGTATTGGTGCAGGATCGTTTGCAGTTGCAGGTGTCGGACCTGGAGGTCGATGTCCTGACGGGCGTCTATTCCGAGGAAACGCATCTGGCCCAGCCGCTGCGCATTTCAATCTCGGTCGATCTGGAATGTCCGGATTTCTATGCGCCCGATACGCCGCTGGATGCATCCAAAAGCTATCTTGACCTGAAACAGGCGGCGACCATGCTGCCCCAGGGCGTGCATTTTACACTGATCGAGGGCGTGGCCGATCATATCGCCCAGACCCTGTTCACCCAGGATGAACGGGTACGACGGGTGGAAATCCGCATCGTCAAACTCGCCATTGCAGAGGCGGGCGAATCAATCGGCATCACGCTGGTCCGGCATCGCCGGTGACGGTCGTGCCGCCCGTCGCGCTGGTCACCGGCAGCGGAAGGCGGCTGGGCGCGGCGATCGCCGCCCGTCTGGCGGCGGCGGGCCATGCGATCGCCCTGCATGGCAAGGGGGACGGGCCGGTCGATCCTGAACTGGCTGACGTGCTAACTCGTCATGGCCATGGCCATGTTTGGTTCGCTGCCGATCTGGCCAATGCCGATCATGTCGCGGGCCTGATCGATCGGGTGTCGCACCATTTCGGGCGGCCGGTCGAGGTGCTGGTCAACAACGCATCGCTGTTTTCCGCGCATGACGGGGATACGGCGGATCACCGGGACATTCTGACCCATGTTGCGGTCAACATGGCCGCGCCCGTCCTGCTGGCACAAGCGGTGGCGGCCGGTGCGGATGCAAAGCGCGGCGCGGCGGTCGTCAATATCCTGGATCAGCGGATTGCTCATCCGCCGCGGGATCAGCTGGCCTATACCCTGTCCAAACAGGCGCTGGCCGAGGCGACCCGGACGCTGGCCATCACCCTGGCTCCGCGCGTGCGGGTCAATGCCGTTGCGCCGGGCCTGACCCTGCCGACCGGGGATTACAGCGATGCGCAGATGCAGCGGCTGGGCGCCATGATGCCGCTCGGTCGCCTCGCCACGCCGCAGGACATCGCAGATGCGGTCCTGTTCCTGGTTCAGGCGCGGGCCGTGACCGGTCAAACCCTGTTCGTCGACGGCGGGGCGGCGATGACTGTGTTCGACCGGGATTTCGTGCACATGGCTGCTGACTGATCCAGCGTCTGACTGATCCAGCGTCAGCGGCGGGTGGGACAGGGGCCCAGCGCCTCGCGGATCAGGGTATAGTCCTCCCTCGCGGCCTGAGCCTCGGCAGGATTGTCGGTCGCGATGTTCTCGTCCGTGGGCTGAGCAGGCAGGCCGCACGCCAGCCGGTACCACAACAGCGTGTCACGCTCCGGCGGCCCGGCGGCCTGATCCACGATATCGCTCAGCGCGACGGCCCATCGCCGTCCCATTCCGGGACGCCGCTGAACCAGCAGCGACACCGGTGCGCCCGTCTCCGTCGCAAGGAAGATCTGCGTCTCGCCCTCGCCAGGCAGGATGCCGGGCACATGGAAGATATTGGTGATGCCGGTGATCGCGGGCGGCGCGGATGGATCGATCACCTCGCGCACAGCCTGGCGCGTGGCCGCATCGACGGCCGGCGTCCATGGCTGTTGCGCATTCAGGCCGACCAGCTGGATCTGATCCTGCCGCCCCGCCACCGCGCGCGCAAACAGCATCACCCGCGCCTTGCGCAACTTCGGCGGGCGGCCGCGCGCATCCAGCGGCACGTCCAGGACATAGCCGACGCGGGGCAGGACAGACCCGTCCGCACCGCGCAGCAGGGCGGTTACATCAACCGTGACATAATAACGGTGCCAACCGGGCGGAACCATGGCCGCTTCTGGGCCGGTGATTCGGGCCAGCGACCGAATCGTTGCGTCAACGACAACGGGTGACCGCAGGGCAAGGTCGACAATTTCGGGATAGGGCGACGGCGCCTGCCCCATTTCAGCCACAGTCTGAACCGGCTGCGCACCGGCCCCCGCAGGCAAGGCGAGGGCAAGGGACGCAGCCGCGAAAGACGTTGTAAATCCGTGCATTTTCACCTCAATGGACGCCGGGCACTGCCGGGAAATGTCAGAATGGGAATGAACCGGACCTTATACAATTATTACGTCCGACAAAGCGTTTGCGTCATGTGGGACGGCACGATAGAGAAATGGGGTCGCGTTAACGAACCATCAGGGCTTGTGACGCGCAGGGGGCGGGGACATCGATCCGGCATCGGTGGCTTACGCCTTTTTTATGTCTGGTTTAGAGGGAGTGTGGTTGCGGAATGGCATATGCTGACCGGGACACAGGTGGCAGCCGGATCGTGGCAATCGTCACGGTGTCCATACTCATGGCCATACTTGGCTATGCGTTCATTACCGGCCTGGCCACCAAATTCGTGAAGGAGGCGGCGACTGAGCTCGACGTCTTCGAAGTGGCAGAACCGCCGCCGCCGCCGGAGGAAGTGCCTCCGCCGCCGCCGGAACAGCCTCAACAGGTAACCCAGCCGCCGCCGGTTGTGACGCCGCCGCCGATTGTTCAGACGAACACGCCGCCGCCGAACATCATCCAGTCTGTGACGACGCCGCCGCCGAATTATGCGCCGGTTCCCGTCGCTGCGCCGCCGGTGCCCGCTGCACCTGTCGCGCCGCCGGTTCCCAAGCCCGTGGTCAGCAAGGCCGCCGGCGCGAAGGGCGATCCGAGCAAGTGGGTGACGACCGACGATTATCCGGCACGCTCGCTGGATTCGGGTGAAGAAGGCGTCACCGCGATTTCGTGGGACATTAATGAGGCCGGCCGCGTGGAAAACTGCCGCGTGACGAGCTCAAGCGGATCTTCCGCGCTTGATCGGGCGGCCTGCTCGGCCATCACCCGGCGCGGCCGCTACGAACCGGCCAAGGATCAGAACGGCAACCCCATCCGGTCGTCGTCGTCCCGCCGCGTTGTCTGGAAGATCCCGCAATAAGCTTTTGCCATTCACGGATTGAACCCGGGGCAATGCCCCTGCTTCTCACGATCGACTTTTCAGAGGAATACCGAACATGCTGACCACCATTCTGTCGCAGGGCGCCGCCTCCAGCGATTTCGACGTTTTCCATGCGCTGAACGAAGGGGGCCTGATTTCGTGGTCCACCGCCATCATTCTGACGGTGATGCTGTTCTTCTCGCTGTTCATCATGTTCACCAAGCTGTTCGAGCAGCAGAAGGTGATCAATCAGGCGAAGCGCGTGCAGGGAACCTTCTGGTCCAACATCTCGAACCTGCGTGAAGGCGCAGCGAAGCTGGAAAAGAACACCGCCTTCCGCCAGATCGTCGACGATGGCATCGCCGCTCAGGAACAGCACAAGAAGCTGACCGACCCGGTCGAGGCGCATGACTGGCTGCACGGCTCGCTGGCCCGTTCGGAAGGCATGATTAACTCGCAGCTCGGCACCGGTCTGGCGTTCCTCGCCACCGTCGGTTCGACCGCGCCGTTCATCGGCCTGTTCGGCACCGTCGTCGGCATCTTCCGCGCCCTGATCAAGATCGGTGCAGAAGGCGATGCGTCGATCGGCACCGTTGCCGGCCCGGTCGGTGAAGCGCTGATCATGACCGCGCTGGGTCTGGTCGTCGCCGTTCCCGCGGTTATGGCCTACAACTGGCTGCAGCGTCGCAACAAGTTCATCGCCGAGCAGCTGAGCGCGTTCTCGAACGACGTGCTGGGCTTCCTGGCTTCGGACGGTGCGGTGCGCCCCGAAGTTGCGAAGAAGGCCCCGGCTCCTGCCGCCAAGCCGGTCGCTCCGGCTGCCAAGCCCGCCGCGTAATGACGGAAACGCCGGGGCAGCGCCGATCCTGGCCTGCCCCGGTATCGCTGCGGCGCCCGGGCGCCGATGCGATCAGGATAGGAAACGTTAAATGGCAATGAGTGTAGGCGGAGGCGACGAAAGCGCGCCGATGTCCGACATCAACACCACCCCCTTGGTGGACGTGATGCTCGTGCTCCTCATCATCTTCCTTATCGCGATCCCGGTTGCGATCCAGTCGGTTGAACTCCAGCTGCCCAAGACGGCGTTTGAGCCGACACTGACCAAGCCGGAAAACGTGCTGCTCGCCGTTCGCGGTGCGCCCGATGGGTCGGGGTGCGAGGTCTACTGGTTGCAAACCCGCGTCGACAGCAAGGAATTGCTCGACCGCGCGGTCAAGTCGCTGGAGGCCGAGGTCGAAAAGCAGGGTGGCAAGGGCAATCCGAATCTGGAATTGCCGGAAGTGCACATTCGCGGCGACGTGAATACGCCCTATCGCTGCATCGGGGGCACCATCTACACCATGCAGTCGGCTGGTTTCCCGAAGGTCGGCTTCATTTCGCAGCCGCCCGTCGGCGCCAGTGCCCAGTAAGGAGACGATCCCATGGCGATGAGCACAGGGAACGCAAGTTCCAGCGATCCGATGATGGAGATCAACACGACGCCGCTGATCGACGTCATGCTGGTGCTGCTGATCATGCTGATCATCACGATCCCGCCGCAGACCCATGCGGTGAAGATCGACCTGCCGCAGCCCGATCCCAATGATCGCCGCGAGCAGATTGATTCGCAGAAGAACAAGATCGTCATCGATCCCGCCGGTACCATCTTGTGGAACGGCACGCCGATCGACGAGGCGACGCTGTCGACCTATCTGGAGCAGACCAAGGGGATGCAGCCCGAACCGGAACTGCATTTCCAGCCGGATGCCTCGGCCCGGTATGAAAAGGTCGATGAAGTGCTGGCGATCATCAAGCGCGCCAATGTTACCAAGCTCGGCTTTGTCGGCAACGAACAGTATCGCAACGATTTCTGATCGGCTGATCTCGACAGATCGGATCAAGAGGCGCCTTCGGGCGCCTCTTTTTTTGCCTGCTGAAGGCAATTGGTTCGCTCGAGCGTCCAGCGCGTCGCCTTGCGTCATGTCGGTCGGTAGAGTGGGTCGCCTGCTGGCTGATCTTGCTGAGCAGGCTGCGCCGGCTGCGCTGTCCGCACCGAAGACACCTGGCCGTTCCCCGGCGATTCGCCCGGCCCTCAAAGTGCATATGTTACACGTTGATGACATTTTACTTGGCAGGGAGTCATCAAACTGTCATGCTCGCGCCATCAAAACGTAATGACGGGAAGGATGGCCATGGTTCGCAGTTCATTGTTCGCCCCGGCGGCCCTATTCGCGCTGGCGCTGGCCGCGCCGGTTGCCGCGCAGAACGCCCCGGTGCCGGCGGCGCATGACAGCATCATCGAGGGTGATTACGCCGGCGCTGAGCGCGCGCTGCTGCGTGAGGCGCAGTTCAATCCCGACAGCCCGGAAATCAAGCTGAACCTGGCGGCGATCATGGTGCAAACAGGCCGCTATGCCGAAGCCCGCAAGCTGTATGATGCCGTGCTTGCCGGGCCGAATGCCGATATGGAATTGACGCGGGGGCGCGTTACCACGGCGCACGCCATTGCCGCGCGCGGCATTGCCATGGCGAACAAGCCGGAGCGACAGGCCGTCGCCTCTCGCTGACCTGACCTTAGCGGTCCGCCCTCCGGCTGAGTCAGCCGTGGGGCGGCACGCCCTTTACAGTCGGGGCAGGGTGACGCCGCGCTGTCCCATATATTTGCCCGCGCGGTCGGCATAGCTCGTCTCGCAGGGCTGATCGCCCTTCAGGAACAGGAACTGGCACGCCCCCTCGTTCGCATAGATGCGGGCGGGCAGGGGGGTCGTGTTCGAAAATTCCAGGGTCACATGGCCTTCCCATTCGGGTTCCAGCGGCGTGACATTCACGATGATCCCGCAGCGTGCATAGGTCGATTTGCCAAGGCAGATGACCAGCACGTCGCGTGGCACGCGGAAATATTCCACCGTACGAGCCAGCGCAAAGCTGTTGGGCGGAATGACGCACACATCGGTCTTGCGATCGACAAAGCTGTTGGCGTCGAAATTCTTCGGATCGACGACTGCGCTGTCCACATTGGTGAAGATCTTGAATTCGTCCGCCACGCGCGCGTCATAGCCATAGCTGGACAGGCCATAGCTGATGCAGCCTTCGCGCCGCTGGCCCTCGACGAACGGCTCGATCATGCCGTGCCGCTGGGCCTGTTCGCGGATCCAGATGTCGGACAGGATGGTCATGATTGCTCCGCTGTCGGGGCAAGGCCGATCCCCAGATCGGCCGGCCCAAAGGCATGGGGAAGAAGATCGGACAGCCGGTGTTGCTCGATCGCGCCGCCGGTCAGCCCGGAACAATAGACGGCCAGGTCGCGCCCGCCCATCTGCGCTGCTTCGTTCAGCACCTGACGGCATCGTCCGCACGGCCGGATCGGGGCCGTGCCGCCGCCGGTAATCATGCCGCCGACAATGCCGACCGCCACGACCTGCCCCAGCCGGCCCTCGCTGGATGCCTTGGCCGTCGCAACGGTTTCGGCGCACAGCGACAGGCCATAGCTGGCGTTTTCAAAGTTGCTGCCGGTGACGATCGACCCGTCGGTCATCGCCAGCGCCGCGCCCACGGCAAAGCCGGAATAGGGTGCATGGGCGTGTTCGGCCGCGGTCCGGGCGGCCGCAATCAGCAGTTCGGGATCAATGCTTGCGTTGGTCATCGGGACTGTCATGGCGCAACCACCAGCCAGCGAACAGTCCCTTTCGCGCCCGCGATCCGGCGCAGGTCGCTCGCCTGCCAGATCTGCCAGGGCCGGGAAAGATAGCCCGGCTCAATCAGCAGTCGCTGCCCGACCAGCGGCCGCTCGATCGCCGCACTGATCGAATAGTCGGATTCGGCGTCCGGGCTGATCGCGAGCAGCATCGGCGTGCCCTCATGCGCCTCGGCCAGGGTAAGGAACTCGCGGATCGCCGCGATCGCCGCGGTGCGATCAACCGGAGCCGGGCAGGCTGCGGAACTGTCGATCACCAGCATCGCGGGCAGCTGATCCGCGGTGCGGGGCACCGTGCTGATGAACAACGCTGCCTGTTCGGCTGCTGGCTGGCACAGCGAAAATCGGTGGATCGCGCCGCGGCGGATGCCGGCATCGAACAGGCCGCGCCAGTTGCGGTCGAACATCGGGTCGCGCTCTCCGGCGCCGCTGGTGGCCAGGACATAGGCAAAGGCGACGTCATCGGTGCGCGCGGCGAACCAGTCCACCTCGCCATTGGATGAGTCCACCGCCATGCCCTGAACCGGAAAATCCGTGGCAGAGGGATGCCAGCGGGCGATGCCGATCCAAACGACCATCGTCGCCAGCAGCGCTGCCAGTACAGCCAAGATCAGCGCCCAGCGCCGCCAGTGAAGCTGTCCCCCCGTCATCGGTGCTATGCCCGGATGTGCAGGACGCAGATCAGCGTAAACAGACGGCGCGCGGTATCGAAATCGATCTCGATCTTGTCGGTCAGCCGTTCGATCAGCAACTCCGCGCCCTGATTGTGGATGCCGCGCCGGGCCATGTCGACGGTTTCGATCTGGTCCGGGCTCGCGCTGCGCAGCGCCTTGTAGTAACTGTCGCAGATGGCGAAATAATCGCGGATGATCCGCCGGAACCGCGCCAGGCCCAGCAGGATCATTTCCAGCATCGTCCCGTCGGTTCGCTGAATTTCGATGGCCAGCCGCCCGTCCTCGACCCGCAGCGCAATCCGGAACGGTCCGGCATACTCGTCGGGATAGGCGCGGGCAGGGCGGAAATGGTTCGATTCCATCAGGTCGAGCATGGCAATCCGCCGCTCCTGCTCGATCTCGGCACTGCGCCACAGGATCGTTCGCTCGTCCAGCGTGATGTCGATGATGCGCGGGTCCGCCATGGGGCATTGTCCGTGCCGCGATCGGCGCGCAAAATCAATCGCGGGTTTTGCCTGTATTCCACAGGCCAGGGTGCTTGAGCCGGCGTCGCGGCAGTCTAAAGGATATCCCATGGCCGACATTGATTCCCCCGTTCGCCCCGCCGCCGATGCGCCGCGCCTGCCCCAGAATGTCGAGGCAGAGGCCGCGCTGCTGGGTGCGATGATGATCGACAACAGTCTGGCCGACGACATCATCGAAATGCTGGAGGGGCAGCATTTTTTCGAGCCTGTCCACGCCCGCATCTTTGAACGGATCGCCGGTCTGCGCCGCGATTCCATGCTGGCCAATCCGGTGACGATGCGGCCGCTGTTCGCCGATGATCCCGGCATGGCGCAGCTGGGTGGTCCGGGCTATCTGGCCCAGCTGACCGGTAGCGGCGCGGCGCTGATCGGGGCCAAGCAGTTCGCCAAGCAGATCAAGGATCTGGCCATGCTGCGCGCGCTGGTTCAGGTCGGGCGCGGCCTTGTTGATCGCGCAATGGACACCAGCGAGAGCGTCGACCCCCGCAAGCAGATCGAGGAGGCCGAGGCCGCCCTGTTCGGCGTCGCGGGCGAGGGCACGGCGCTGCAGACGGTGAAATCGTTCAGCGCGGCCAGCAATGCGGCCATCGACCTGATCACCCGCGCCCGGAACGCCGGGGGCGGCCTGTCCGGCATCACCACGGGGTTCGATTCGGTCAATTCCCGGACGGGTGGGCTTCAGCGGTCGGACCTCATTATCCTTGCCGGCCGTCCCGGCATGGGCAAGACCTCGCTCGCCACCAACATCGCGTTCAACGCGGCGCATCGGTGGATGGAGGACGAACGGCGCGGCATCGCACCCACAAAGTCGGCCGGGGCAAAGGTCGCGTTCTTCAGCCTGGAAATGTCCGCCGACCAGCTGGCGATGCGTATCCTTGCCGAACAGTCGGGGATCAATTCCGAAGACCTGCGCATGGGCAATATCGGCAAGCTGGAGTTCGCAAAGCTGGCCGATGCGTCGGTCGATCTGGCCAATCTGCCGCTGTACATCGATGACACGGCGGGCCTGACCATTTCCGGCCTGCACACCCGCGTGCGCCGGTTGCAATCGAAACTGAACTTTCAGCTTGGTCTGATCGTCGTCGACTATCTTCAGCTGCTTCAGGGGTCGGGCCGCAATTCGGGCGACAACCGGGTTCAGGAAATCTCGGAAATCAGCCGCGGCCTCAAGACGCTGGCCAAGGAAATGAATGTGCCGGTCATCGCCCTGTCCCAGCTGAGCCGTGCGGTAGAAAGCCGCGAGGACAAGCGGCCTCAGCTGTCGGACCTGCGCGAATCGGGCTCGATCGAACAGGATGCGGACATGGTCTGGTTCGTCTATCGCGAGGACTATTATGTCGCCATGCGCGAACCGGGCGAACCGGGCGATGACAAGCACAATGCCTGGGCCGAACATATGGCCCGCGTCCACGGCCTGGCCGAGCTCATCGTGGCAAAGCAGCGCCATGGTTCGACCGGGCGCGTGATGCTGCGCTTTGAATCGAACATCACCAAGTTCAGCGACTATGACGGCCCCGGCTATTCCGGCGGCGGCGAGTAAGGAACGACGCCCGCCGCGCGAGGATCAGAAGCTCGGCTGTTCCGGGTCGCCGTCGGGCACCGGCAGGTGGATGCCGCATTCCGTCTTGTCCCAGCCGGACCAGCGGCCCGAACGCGGATCCTCGCCCGGTGCGACGCGCGCGGTACACGGCGCACAGCCGATCGACGGATAGCCCTGCTCGACCAGCGGATGCCGGGGCAGGTCCTGTTCGGTCAGATAGGCCTGCAGATCCGCCGACGTCCATGTGACCAGCGGGTTGAACTTGATCCGACCCTGCGTATCCGATGCGTCAAGCTCGAACCGGGGCAGGGCCGCTCGCGTCGATGCCTGAAACGCCTTTCGCCCGGTGATGCTGGCATCGAAATCAGCCAGCGCCCGGGCCAGCGGGATCACCTTTCGAATCTCGCAACAGCCATCCGGGTCATAGGACCAGCGAAGGCCGCTTTCGTCCTTTTTTGCCAGCGTTTCCGGATCAGGCTGAATGATGCGCAGATCGGTCAGGCCAAGGTGCGCGACCAGCGTGTCGCGATAGGCCAGCGTCTCCGGAAAATGCTTCAGCGTCTCAAGGAAGATGACCGGCGTGGCGGGATCCACCCGCGCGATCAGGTCCAGCAGCACGGCCGATTCCGCGCCGAACGAAGAAACCACGGCAGCATCGCCCAGCATCCGCTCACCCAGCACGGTGCGCAGCATCTCCAGCGTGTCCGTGCCCCGGAACAGGTTGTTCAACCGATGCGCATCCGCCGCCGTGAACCGCGGCGCGGTGTCGATCCGGTCAATGGGGCGGGTGGCAACGGATTTAGCCATGGCGCAGTTTCCACACTGGCACGGCCGGGTCGGCCGCTGCCTGATAGACCACAGGATAGACGGTCAGCGCGTGATCGAGCACGGCGGGGTCGATGGGTGCGCGCGGGGCAAAGCTGTCGAACCCGCAGCGGCGCATGAAATTGACCTGATCGACCAGCACGTCGCCTTCGGCACGCAATTCACCGGCATAGCCAGCCTCACGAAGGATGCGGGCCGTCGAATAGCCGCGCCCGTCGCGGAACGTGGGAAACGCCACCTCGACAAGCGCCAGGCGGCCAAGATGCGGGATCAGCGCGCGGGCATCCTCACCCGGCTCGATCCGCACGGCGTTGGCATTGGATTCGCCGAGGAAGGCGTCCAGCGGAACGGGCGTCTGCTGCACGGCCGCGTCGTCGCGGAAACGGATGGGCTCAACCATAAAGCGCTTCCTTGAACGGGGCCATGCCGACGCGGCGATAGGTGTCGACGAAGCGTTCGCCCTCCACCCGGTCGCGCAGATAGACGTCAGTCACCTTTTCAACCGCATCGACGATGCCATCCTCGTCGAAACCCGGCCCGGTGATCGTCGCCAGGCTGACATCCTCGGCACCCGATCCGCCCAGCAGCAGCTGGTAATTCTCGACGCCTTTCCGGTCGACGCCCAGAATGCCGATATGCCCGGCATGGTGATGCCCACAGGCGTTGATGCAGCCCGAAATCTTCAGCTTCAGTTCGCCCAGTTCGCGCTGGCGACCGATATCCGCAAATCGCGTCGCGATCTTTTGCGCCACCGGGATCGAGCGGGCATTGGCCAGCGAGCAGTAGTCCAGACCGGGGCAGGCGATGATGTCGCTGATCAGGTCCAGGTTCGGCTCTGCCAGACCCGCCTCCGTCAGCGCCTGCCACACGGCGTACAGGTCGCTTTTGCGGACATGCGGCAGCACGATGTTCTGGCTGTGCGTAACGCGCAGTTCGTCAAAGCTGTAGCGTTCGGCAAGGTCGGCAATCACATCGATCTGATCGGCGGTCGCATCGCCCGGGATGCCACCTGCGGGCTTCAGGCTGATCGTGACGACAGAATAACCGGGCTGTTTGTGCGCGCCGACATTCTGGTCCACCCACACTGCGAAATCGGGATCGGTCCGGTCCAGCGTATCGGTCAGCCCCTGCTCGAACGCGGGCGCGGCGAAATAGGCGGCGATGCGATCAAACTCGGCCTGTGGCGGGTCGATCCCCAGCGCCTTTACCGCGATGAACTCTTCCTCGACCTGACGGCGATAATCGTCCGCGCCGATTTCGTGGACCAGGATCTTGATCCGCGCCTTGTAGATATTGTCGCGCCGGCCATAGCGGTTGTAGACGCGTAGGCACGCCTCAAGATAGCTGAGCAGGTCGGCCAGCGGCACGAAATCCTTGATCTCCGGCGCGATCATCGGGGTACGGCCCATGCCGCCGCCCACGAATACGCGGGCGCCATGCTCGCCGTTCCGCTCGACAATCTCGATCCCGATATCGTGCAGCCGCATTGCTGCCCGGTCGGTGGGCGACGCGATGACCGCGATCTTGAACTTGCGCGGCAGATAGCTGAATTCGGGGTGGAACGTGCTCCATTGGCGGAGCAGTTCGGCCCATGGGCGCGGGTCCGTCACCTCATCTGCGGCGGCCCCGGCAAACTGGTCGGACGAAATGTTGCGGATGCAATTGCCGCTGGTCTGGATGGCGTGCATCTCGACACTGGCCAGATCGGCGAGGATATCGGGCGCATCCTCCAGCTTGATCCAGTTGTACTGGATGTTCTGGCGCGTGGTGAAATGGCCATATCCGCGGTCATATTTCCGCGCGATGTGGCCCAGCATCCGCATCTGGCGGCTGTCCATCGTGCCATAGGGGACGGCGACGCGCAGCATATAGGCGTGAAGCTGAAGATACAGGCCGTTCATCAGGCGCAGCGGCTTGAACTGGTCCTCGGTAATCTCTCCGGCCAGGCGGCGGCGCACCTGATCCCGGAATTCGGCAACCCGCGCATCGACGATCGCCTGGTCATACTGGTCGTACTTGTACATCGCTTACCTCGTCGCGCCGGCACGTGCCGGAATGCGGATGTTCATTTCACCACCGTCGCCAGATCGGCGTCCGGCGAAAGGCTAAGGTCAAGGCGCACCGTGGGGCCAAGCGCCCGGATCCGGTCCTTGATATGGGCGGGGCGCGGGCCGTCCGGCGTTTCGACCGCGTCGATCAGATAGGCGGCGTTGACCCGGCGGGCGCTCTGTTCGGCGTTCAGCACCGCCTCGCCCTCTGTCCCGACATCCACCGCGTCGGCGACATGGCGCGACCAGCCCGATCCGGTCCACCAGATCACATCGCCCGATGCCAAATCGTTTCCGGTCAGCAATTTCACGCAATTGTCTCCGCTTGATTGGCCAGTTGGTGCAGTGCGTCCGTCGCGCGGGCCAGCGCAGCGACCTCGCCCACCACGATGATCGCGGGGCTGGCCACGCCTTCCCGCACGATCATGTCGCCGAGGTCGGTCAGCAGCGTGCGCAGCACGCGCCGGTCGGGCCGTGTCGCCCGTTCGATCACCGCAACGGGAATACCCGGCGATACGCCGTCAGCAATCAGTTTTTCCGTAATGTCCGTGGCGGTCGCAACGCCCATATAGATGACCAGCGTCCGCCCCTTGCCCGCCAGCCCGGACCAGTTCTGATCCGACAGGCCGCGGCATTGCCCGGCGACAAAGGTAACGGCGCTGGCGTGATCGCGGTGCGTCAGCGGCAACAGTGCCTCTGCCGCGCCGCCGATGGCCGCCGAAATGCCCGGAATGACCCTAACGGGAACGCCCGCGGCCTCCAGCTCGGCCACTTCCTCGCCACCGCGACCAAAGATGAACGGGTCCCCGCCCTTCAGCCGAACGACATCATGACCGTCCTTTGCCAGCGAGACGAGCAGGGCGTTGATCCCCTCCTGTGGCAGGGCGTGGCGCGAACGCTGCTTGGCGACGCTGATCCTGCGCGCCGTTTCGGGGATCAACGCCATGATCCCGCCACCGACCAGGCCGTCATGCACAACGATGCTGGCGGTGGTCAGCGCGCGATACGCAGCAATGGTCAGCAGGTCCGGATCGCCCGGACCTGCTCCGACCAGGATCACCTGGCCGACACCATCGTGGTTCAGCCGCTTGGGAGCGTTGCTTTCCATCGCTGCGAGATGCGTTTGGGCGAGGCATTCCGCAACGCAAGGTTGCTTTGACCGGGTTTAGCCCAGCTATGCCTTAACCGTCGCGCAGCCCGATGCCGATCGATGCCCGCGCCTGATCCACCTCTGACGACACCACCGGATAGGCGCAGTAATCCGCGGCATAATAGGCGCTGGGGCGATGATTGCCGGACCAGCCGATGCCGCCAAAGGGCGCAGCGGAGGATGCGCCGTTTGTCGGCCGGTTCCAGTTGATGATGCCCGCCCGGATATTGGCCCAGAACTGGTCGTACAGGGCCGGGTTCTGGCTGATCAGCGTGGCGGAAAGGCCATAGCGGGTTGCGTTCGCCTCCCGGATCGCCGCATCGAAACTGTCGGCGCGCGATACCTGCAGGATCGGGCCGAACAGTTCGACATCCGGTCGGTCGGCTGCGTCGGTCATGTCGATGATCGCGGGCGACAGGAATGGCCGGTCGTCCATTGGCCGCTCAAGATAGCGAACCGGCTTTCCGCCGCGCGTCAGCAGCGACAAAAAGCTTTCCTGCAGCATATCGGCGGCGTCATTGTCGATCACCGGACCCATAAAGGGCTGCGGGTCGGAATGCGGCTCGCCAAAGATCAGCCGTCCGGCAAGCCGGTCGATTTCGGTCATCAGCGGATCATAGAGCTTCTGATCGACGATCAGACGCCGGCCCGCCGTGCACCGCTGCCCGGCGGAGGTGAAGGCCGACTGCACCACCAATACCGCTGCGGAATACAGGTCCGGCGTGTCGAACACGACGATCGGGTTGTTGCCGCCCATTTCCAGCGCCAGGATCTTCTCCGGCCGCTCGGCAAACTGACGGTTCAGCGCAATGCCCGTGCGCGCCGATCCGGTGAACAACAGGCCGTCGATATCCGGATGGGCCGAAAGGGCGCGGCCCTCATCCGGCCCGCCGATCAACAGCCGTACGCACGCCTCCGGCACCCCGGCCTCGCGGTAGCAGTCGATCAGGAATGCGCCGGTCGCCGGGGTTTTCTCCGATGGCTTGAATACAACCGCATTGCCCGCGATCAGCGCAGGAACGATGTGCCCGTTCGGCAGATGCGCCGGAAAATTGTACGGGCCAAGCACCGCAAGCACGCCATGCGGTTTGTGCCGCACCGCCAGCCGGCCGCCCATCGCCTGTTCAACCCGGCGCTGGCCGGTCCGGTCGGAATAGGCGGTGACGGAAATATCGACCTTGGCGATGACCGTATCGACTTCGGTCCGCGCTTCCCACAGGGGCTTGCCCGTTTCGCGGGCGATCAGGTCGGCAAACGCCTCGTGCCGCGACCGCACGACATTGGCGAAGCGCCGCAGCGTTTCGATGCGATAGGTGACGGGACGCGCAGCCCAGGCGGCCCAGCCCTGCCGCGCGGCAGCGACTTCGGCATCGGCACTGCCGATTTCCCCTTCCCACAGAGCAGCCCCGGTCGCTGGCTCAAAAGAAACGATCTTCGCGCTCATCCGTGTCGCATCCAACCCCTTGCCGGCCCTGCGCTTGCCAGAAATCGGCGGCGTGCGCCACACCTCGCTTTCATGCCTCGTGACGTCATGCCAGCGCCTGGCCCATCCGCCGGATCGCCGCTATCTTCCGGTTGAACGGTTCCCAGTCGCCGTCCCGGTCAATCGCGGCCCAGATTGCCTCCACCTCGTCGATCAGCATCGAACAGGGTTCAGGGTCCGACCAATAGGGATCATCGCGTTGCTTGCGGGGCGCGCGACCGGCCATCGCAGCCCTGACCGGATCGAACGGCGCGGCATAGCTGTCCGGCAAGGTGCCGCCGAACCCGTCGAAAAAGAACCGGTCGATCCCGATGCCCGTTTCGCGCAGCGCCGCCTCGGCCGCTTCGACCAGCGCAATGTCGCCCGACAGGTCGCCGGGTTTCAGGCCCAGCCGCCACAGGAAGCCGGCGGCAATCGCCTCCTGATAGGCTTGAGGAAACTGTTCCAGCGCCTCGATCAGGGGCGGTGCCTCGCTGATCGTCCGCAGCGCGACGGCCAGCTGCATGGCGTCCCAATGGATCGCCTCTGGCTGGCGGCCAAAGGCGTACAGGCCCGCATGATCGAAATAGGCCGCGGTAAAGCCGGGGTCCCATTGCGGCGTCCAGCGCCACGGCCCGTAATCGAAACTTTCGCCCGTGACGTTGATATTGTCCGAATTCAGCACGCCGTGAACAAATCCCGACGCCATGAAACTGGCCGCCATCCGGGCCGTCCGCTGCACGACCAGCGCCAGCAGGCGTGCGGCCGGCGCATCGCCCGGCGCTTCCCCGAAATAGGTGGCAAGGACATATCGGGTCAGCTTCAGCATCCGTTCGGCATCGCGCTCATGCGCCAGCCGCTGGAACATCCCGATGCGGATGTGCCCGTGGCTCAACCGCACCAGCACCGCGGACCGGGTGGGGGAGGGCTCGTCATTACGCTCCAGCGCCTCGCCCGTTTCGATCAGGGAAAAGGTCTTGGAAGTATCGACGCCCTGCGCCTCCAGCATTTCGGTGGCCAGCACCTCGCGAACCCCGCCTTTCAGCGTCAGCCGCCCGTCCCCGAACCGGCTATAGGGTGTGCGCCCCGACCCCTTGGTGCCAAGGTCGAGCAGCCGGTTCGCGCCATCGCGCAGCTGGGCGAACAGGAACCCGCGACCGTCGCCGATTTCCGGGTTGTACACGCGGAACTGATGCCCGTGATACCGCAGGGCCAGCGGCTGCGGCAGATTGTCCGGCAACGGGCGGAACCGGCCGAAATGCTGGGTCCATTCGGCATCGTCCAGGCCGGCCAGACCGACCGCATCGGCCCATCGATCGTTCCTGAACCGCACAATGGCTTGGGGAAAGGCAGCGGCATGGACGGGATCTGCAAATCCTTCGCCCAGCGTCAGGAACTGCGGATCGGGGCGATAGGGGGACGGGCGGGGCGGCACGATGGCGGCTTGCGGCGCAATGATCATCCGTGGATATGGGGGGAGATGGCGGATCGAAACAACCCGGTCATGGAACATGGCGGCCAGGCCCCGGCCTATGTCGATGGCTATTGGTGGTCGAAGGACGGGTTGCGCCTGCATTATCGCGACTATCCGGGGCGTTCCGACAGGCCGGTGATTCTTTGTATTCCCGGCCTGACCCGCAATGCCCGGGATTTTGAGGGGCTGGCCGCGCGGCTGGCGGGGGAATGGCGCATCATCGCCGTCGACCTGCGCGGCCGGGGCGAAAGCGCCTATGCCCGCGATCCGATGACCTATGTCCCGCTGACCTATCTTCAGGATCTGGATGCGCTGATCGGCGAACTGGGGCTGGACCGGATGATCTTGTTCGGTACGTCGCTGGGCGGCATCCTGACCATGCTGCTGGCGACGGCAGAGCGGGGACGGATCGCCGGCGCGCTGTTGAACGATGTCGGGCCGGAATTGGAAGCGGCGGGTCTTTCCCGCATTCGCGGCTATGTCGGCCGGGCGGTCTGGCATCCCACGTGGATGCACGCGGCCCGCGCGCTGGCCGATGCCAACCGCGATATCTATCCCCGATATGACATCCCCCAATGGCTGACCATGGCCAAACGCCTGTTCCGGCTTAACAGTCAGGGGCGCATCGTCCTGGATTACGACATGAAGATCGCAGAGCCGTTCCGCGTGCCGGGGAATGAGGCCGGGCCCGATATGTGGGGCGCCTATGACGCGCTGGGCGATGTGCCGGTGCTGGTGCTGCGGGGTGCGCTGTCCGACATTCTGGGCGCCGATGCCCAGCGGCGCATGGCAGAGCGGCTGCCCGGAGCCGTCGCCGTCACCGTGCCGGATGTCGGCCACACCCCGACCCTGGACGAGCCGGAGGCGGTGGCCGCGATCGATGCGCTGTTGACCCGGATCAACGGCACCGTTTAGCCGCACGCATGGCCCAGCCGATCCACATCCTGCATCTCCATTCCAGTTTCGACCTGGGCGGTAAGGAGGCGCGTGCCGTGCGGCTGATGGCCGCATTCGGCGACCGGGCGCGCCACACCATCGTTTCGGGCGTGCCCGATGCCCTTGGCGCCCGCGCTGCAATCCCCAAAGGCGTGCGGTACGAAATTGCTCAGGATCCGCCCCCCCTGACCGGCAAGCCTTCGGTCGCCCGCTATGAAGCCATTGCCCGCTTCATGCGCCGGTTCGACCTGGTGCTGACCTATAACTGGGGTGCGATCGACGGGGTGATGGCCAAGCGCGTGTTCCCCAAGGGGACACCGCCGGTGGTGCATCATGAGGATGGGTTCAACGAGGACGAGGCGAGCGGCCTCAATCCAATCCGCAATGTCTATCGCCGCTTTGCCCTTGGCGCTGCCCATGCGCTGGTGGTGCCCAGCCACATCCTGGAAAAGATCGCGCTCGGTACTTGGAAACAGCCGTCATCGCGGGTGCATCGCATCGCCAACGGCATCCCTGTCGCCCGCTATGCACAGGCGTGCTCGGCAAAAGCTATTCCGGGGTTCGTCCGCCGCGCCGACGAGGTGGTGGTCGGCACACTTGCCGGAATGCGGCCGGTCAAGGATTTGCCGATGCTGGTCCGTGCGGTGGCCGGCGTCGTCCATGCGCGGGTCCGGCTGGTGATCGTCGGGGAGGGGCCGGAACGCGCGGCAATCATGGATGCGGCGGAACTGAACGGCATGGACGATATGGTCCACCTGCCCGGATTTCTGCCCGAACCCTGGCGCTATATGGGCCTGTTCGACATTTTCGCCCTGTCCTCCCGCAGCGAGCAGCAGCCGATTGCGGTGATGGAGGCCATGGCCGCCGGGTTGCCGGTCGTATCGACACCGGTCGGCGACATCGCCCGGATGGTGGCGCCGGAAAACGAACCGCTGATCAGCATCGACCATAATCCTGTGCATCTGCGCGACCGGATTCAGGTGATGGCGCTGGATGCCGATGCGCGCCGCAGGATCGGTGCCGCCAATCAGGCGCAGGCGCGGGCGTTGTTCGATGAGGACCGCATGATTGCGGCCTATGCCGCGCTCTATGCCGGTGCGATGGGCAGGCCCGGAATATTGGGCTGACGCCGGTCATGCGTGTTGCCCCAGCAGCACGCGTCAAGGAAATGCTCGCCCTCTTGCGCGGCATCCGCTAGTGACGGGGCGGGGAAGGTTGTTTGCTGTACCGGAGGCAGAGTGTTCAAGGGTTTGAAGCCGATCATCTATAACGGCCAAGAAGTGTGGCCGCTGATCGAAGGGGGAAAGGGCGTCGCCGCCACCAATCATGCCAGCGCCGGGGCATGGGCCGCAGCGGGCGGCATCGGCACCGTCTCCGCCGTCAACGCAGACAGCTATGACGCCGAAGGGCGCATCATCCCTCAGGTCTATCGCGCGCTCACGCGCCGCGAACGGCATGAGGAACTGATCGAATACGCCATCGAAGGCGCGGTTCAACAGGTGCAGCGCGCATGGGAACTTGCGGGGGGCAGGGGCGCGATCAACATCAACGTCCTGTGGGAAATGGGCGGTGCGCAGCGGGTGCTGCACGGCGTTCTGGAACGGACGCGCGGCATGGTGGCCGGGGTCACGTGCGGGGCTGGCATGCCGTACAAGCTGTCGGAAATCGCCGCGCATTACAACGTGTCCTACCTGCCGATCGTGTCGTCCGGCCGGGCGTTCCGCGCCCTGTGGAAGCGGGCCTATTCCAAGGCGGCAGAGCTGTTGTCGGCTGTGGTCTATGAAGATCCCTGGCTGGCCGGCGGGCATAACGGTCTGTCCAACGCCGAAGATCCGCGCGCGCCGCAGGATCCCTATCCCCGTGTGCAGGCGCTGCGCGAAACGATGCGCGAGGGCGGGATTTCCGACGACGTGCCGATTGTGATGGCTGGTGGCGTCTGGCACCTGCGCGACTGGAACGACTGGATCGACAATCCTGAACTGGGCCAGATCGCCTTTCAATTCGGGACGCGCCCGCTGCTGACCAAGGAAAGCCCCATTCCGGAGGCCTGGAAGCAGAAGCTGATGGAGATCGAGGAGGGCGATGTGCTGCTTCACCGCTTCTCGCCGACCGGCTTTTATTCCTCGGCCGTCCGCAATCCGTTCCTGCGCAATCTGGAAGCGCGGTCGGAACGGCAGATCCCGTTTTCCACACAGGCAGCGGGGGATCACACGTTCCAGCTGGACGTGGGGGTCAAAGGCAAGAATTTCTGGGTGACGCGCGGCGATCTGCTCCGCGCGCGGGAATGGTTCGGCCAGGGCTTTACCGATGCGCTGAAAACGCCAGACAACACGCTGGTGTTCGTCACGCCCGCCGAAAAGCAGGAAATCCGCAAGGATCAGGCGGATTGCATGGGCTGTCTGTCGCAGTGCAGCTTTTCCAGCTGGGCCGATACAGAAACCAATTCCACGGGCCGCCTGGCCGATCCGCGCAGTTTCTGCATCCAGAAGACGTTGCAGGACATTGCCCATGGCGGGGAAACCGACCGCAACCTGATGTTCGCTGGCCATGCGGCCTACAAGTTCAAGCGCGACCCCTTTTACTCCAACGGTTTCGTGCCGTCGGTAAAGCAGCTGGTCGACCGCATCCTGACAGGCGACTGAGCGACCGGTTGCCGGGAAGAGGGGGCGTGAAAGCAATGCGGATCGACAGGCGGATGGCCGCAGCCATGGTTGCCGCGCTGACCTTGTCAGCCGGCGTTGCCCAGGCGCAGCGGCGGGAAACCCCCTATTACGCGTCCATCGCGGCGCAGGAGGCGCGGATGCGGACCGGGCCCGGGCAGAATTACCCGGCCAGCTGGCTCTATGTCCGCAGAAACCTGCCCGTCCGCGTCGTCGCCATCTACAAGGACTGGCGAAAGGTGGAGGATCCGGGCGGCACACAGGGCTGGGTATTCTCATCCCTGTTGAGCGCCAGCCGGACCGCCATGGTCACGGCCGATGTCGCCGAATTGCGCGCATCGGCCAGCACTGCCGCCCGTGTGTCATGGCGTGCCCAGCGCGGCGTCGTGGGCAAGGTCAGCAAATGCCGCGGCAGCTGGTGCTATCTCGATGTGAACGGTCGCGGCGGATTTGTCGAACAGGCAAAGCTGTGGGGCGTCGATCCCGGCGAGACGTTCTGACGGGCGACTGATTCGTCTGCGCCGGGTCTGATCGACGGCAGATCAGTGCATCAGCTCCACCGCCATCGCCGTCGCCTCACCGCCGCCAATGCACAGCGATGCCAGGCCGCGCTTCTGACCGTTGCGACGCAGGGCGGAAATCAGCGTGGCCAGGATGCGCGCACCCGATGCACCGATGGGATGACCCAGCGCGCATGCGCCGCCATGGACATTGACCACGGCGTGATCCAGCGACAGATCGCGCATCGCGATCATCGCGACAACCGCAAATGCCTCGTTCACTTCGAACAGGTCGACATCGCCCGCCTGCCATCCCGCCTTGTCCAGCGCCTTGCGCATCGCATCCACGGGAGCGGTCGTGAACCGGGCGGGGGCATGGGCGTGCGCGGCGTGGGAAACGATCCGGGCGACGGGGTCGAGGCCCAGCCGGTCGGCCACGCTGGCCCGCGTCATTACCAGCGCGGCTGCGCCGTCGGAAATGGACGAGGCATTGGCGGCTGTGATCGTGCCGTCACGGGCAAAGGCGGGCTTCAGCGTCGGGATCTTAGCCGGATCGGCCTTGAGCGGCTGTTCGTCGGTGTCGACGGTCACCACGCCCTTGCGCCCGCTCACCTCGACGGGGACGATCTCTGCACGGAACGCCCCCGATGCCTGAGCCGCCCGCGCGCGTTCCAGCGATGCGATGGCATAGGCGTCCTGTTCCTCGCGCGTGAACTGATAATCGCGCGCTGCCTCCTCGGCAAAGCTGCCCATCAACCGGCCGGGCTCATAAGCGTCCTCCAGCCCGTCCAGAAACATGTGATCCTTCATCGCATCATGGCCGATGCGCGTGCCCGAACGATGCGCCATCGACAGATAGGGGGCGTTGGTCATGCTCTCCATCCCGCCCGCCACGATGACGTCGGCCGATCCGGCGGCCAGCGCCTCAGCGGCCATGATCGCGGCCTGCATCCCCGATCCGCACATCTTGTTCACCGTCGTCGCCTCGACATGCAGCGGCAGGCCGGCCCCCAGTGCCGCCTGACGCGCCGGTGCCTGGCCAAGGCCTGCGGGCAGGACACAGCCCATATAGATGCGCTCCACCGCCGCGCCCGACAGGCCGGCACGCTCCACCGCCGCACCGACGGCCGTCGCGCCCAGCGCCGTGGCGCTTGCCCCCGACAGGCTGCCCTGGAAACTGCCCATCGGCGTGCGCGCGGCAGAAAGAATGACGATCGGATCGGAAGACATCGGTAAGCTCCGGCGTTGATGTAGCGGCCCGGCAGGAAAAGGTGCCGGGCAGATGGCGGAAACAGCAAACTAGGCGCGCGGCGGCAGATATGCAAAGGCGGCCGCTGACAGGGAGATTACAATGGACAGCCCCTTTGTCGAGGCGATCAAATGGATTGCGACCGCCAGCGGCGTGATCGCCGCGTTGATGGTGTCGCTGGACAGCGGGCGGCGCGTGACGGGGTGGGGGTTCGTCATTTTCGTCGGATCGTCCATCGCCTGGATCACGGTGTCGCTGTTGTCTGGCGATCCGGCGCTCGGCACCCAGAACGGGGTCCTGCTGGCGATCAACATCTTCGGGGTCTATCGGTACCTGATCCGGAAAACCGCTGATGCCGATGGCTGAACCGGACTGGATATGGCCGTTCGGACTGGGATTGCTGGGCCTGGTGTTCGGCAGTTTCATTGCGACCGCGGCCATCCGCTGGCCCGCCGGACGCTCGCCCATGGCCGGCCGGTCGGCATGCGATCACTGTGCGGCGACGCTTGGCCCGGTCGAACTGATCCCGCTGATCGGTTTCCTGTGGCTGCGCGGGCGATGCCGCCGGTGCAGCGGGCGGATCAGCCGGGTTCATCCGCTGATCGAGGCACTGGCCATGCTGATCGGCGTGATTGCGGGGATGGAGGCACCGGGGATGGCCGGTGCGGCTGGCGCGGTCTTCGGCTGGATTCTGTTGCTGCTGGCCAGCCTGGATGTCGCCGCCTTCTGGCTGCCCGACTGGGGTACCGGCGCGCTGGCCATGCTTGGGCTGTGTGCGGGACTTGCCGGGCTGGACCCGCCGCTGATCGATCGCGCGATCGGCGGCGTTGCCGGTTTCGTCGCGTTATGGGCCGTGGCGCAGACCTATCTGCGGGCGCGCGGCCGCATGGGGCTGGGCGGCGGCGATCCCAAATTGTTTGGCGCGATCGGCCTCTGGCTGGGGTGGGAAGCGCTGCCCTTGGTTCTGCTCGGCGCGTGCATCATCGGGCTGATCGTCGTGCTCGCGATGCTGGTCAGCGGGCGGAATGTCCATTCGGGCAGCCGCTTGCCCTTTGGGGCATTGCTGGCGCTTTCGGCATTCCCCATCTGGATGATCGACGCTATCCGATAGCAAATCGAAACGGAAAAAAGAGGAGGGCTGGCGATGAGCGACCTGAAGGCACTGCTGGCGGCCCAGCGCACGGCATTTCAGGCCGAATTGCCCGTATCGCTGGCGGTCCGCAAGGACCGGCTGACCCGCGCCATCGCCATGATCCGCGACAATGCCGACGCGTTTTGCGACGCGCTGTCAGAGGATTTCGGACATCGCAGCCGGGACCAGTCCATGCTGACCGATATCGTCGCATCGATCGCGCCGCTTGGCCATGCGCTGAAATCGCTAGACCGCTGGGCACGGCCCGATCGGCGCAAGGTGCAGTTTCCGCTCGGTCTGCTCGGTGCGCGCGCTTGGGTTGAGTATCAGCCCAAGGGCGTAGTCGGAGTCATTTCGCCCTGGAACTTTCCGGTGCAGCTGTGCATCGCCCCGCTGGCCGGGATCCTTGCCGCTGGCAACCGCGCCATGGTCAAGACCAGCGAGTTTACGCCCGCAACCGCTGCGTTGTTCGAGGCAGTCTGCCCCCGCTATTTCGCAGCAGAGGAGCTGGCCTTCGTGTCCGGCGGGCCGGATGTGGGGAAGGCGTTTGCTGCGCTGCCCTTTGACCATCTGATCTTTACCGGTGCAACGGGGATCGGCCGCCACATCCTGCACGCGGCGGCCGACAACCTGACCCCTGTCACGCTGGAGCTGGGCGGCAAATCGCCGGTCATCTTCGGCAAGGGTGTCGACATGGCGCGCGCGACCGAGCGGGTTGCGATCGGCAAGATGTTGAACGCGGGACAGATCTGTCTTGCCCCCGATTACCTGTTGGTGCGCGAGGATCAGGAACAGGCCACAGTCGATGGCCTGAAGGCCGCGGCCAGTGCCATGTATCCCCGCCTGATCGACAATCCGGATTATACCGCGATCATCAACGACCGGCACCATCAGCGCCTGACCGAATGGCTGGACGATGCCCGTGCCAAGGGCGCCCGGATCGAGACGGTCAATCCCGCCAGTGAGGATTTCGGGGCCAGCAACAGCCGCAAGATGCCGCTCCACATTGTACGCGGCGCAACCGATGCGATGACCGTGATGCAGGAAGAGATTTTCGGTCCGATCCTGCCGGTACGCACCTATGCCGCCATCGACGACGCGATTGCCGAGGTGAACCGGCGCGACCGGCCGCTGGGCTTTTATTATTTCGGGCCGGACGATGCGGAGCGGCGGCGTGTGCTGGATCGTACCATTTCCGGCGGCGTGACGCTGGACGATGTGGTGTTGCACGTGTCGATGGAGGATCTTCCCTTTGGCGGCATCGGGCCATCGGGGATGGGGGCCTATCATGGCCTGGACGGGTTCCGGACATTCAGCCACGCCCGCGCCATCCTGAAACAATCGCGGTTGGACGTCGCCAAACTTGCCGGGCTGAAGCCGCCATATGGAAAGGCGATCCGCGCAACGATCCGCCGCCAGCTCGGATGAAAAAATAGGCCGCCTCACGAAGAAGCGGCCTGTGAAAAGTTTTAGGAGAGGATGCCTGAAAGGCATGGTTTATATGCAGTGCAGCGCGTTTGTTCGCAAGTGCAAAATGATATCGCTATCATTGCATATTCTGCAACTCATGGTTTCTATTCGTGGATGCGCCAGCCGATCGGCTTGAAACTGCCGCCGTTGGACGCAGGCGCCGAACAGGCGGTCAGGCCGATCACCAGGTCCATTTCAGCGCGGAACCGGATCGCGTCACCCGCCCGGCTGATCGGCGGCAAAACGGACAGCTTGCCGGTTTCCGCATCGACGGCCACGTGCATGAAGATGTTGAACGCGACCGGGATCCGGTCCGGGGAAATGCCCCAGGGCGCAAGCGCCGCGGCCAGATTGCCGAAACACCCGCGATGCACGGGCAGGTCGGGATAGAAATGGCGAAACGTCCCCTCGGAGCAGGGGGTCAGCAGAAAGTCGTGACGGCCGACATCATCGTGAATGATGGTCAGCATCGGATTGGAACGGTTGGAAAACAGCTGGTGCCCGGTCGTCAGGAACAGCGTCTCGGCATAATCCAGCGTTCGGCCGGACGAGATGACTTCATCCAGGTCATGCGCGTTGAACGCCAGCATGTCGGACACCTGAACCCCCTTTGGATCGACGACCTCCAGCACCTGTCCCTTTTTAAGGTCGAATGCGGTGCCGCTTCGTTCGGGGATCAGGTTGAGCACTGGCTCGCGCGCAGTCGCGTTCACTTGGCCTCCTCGCCGGCATAGCTGAACGGACATTGCCATTCCGGATCGACGGCGCGGCCGGAATATTGCCGTGCCTCGCTGATCTCTCCATGCCGGGCGAGCATCGGGTTGCGGCTGCCCGCCAGCGCTTCGTCCCGCGCCAGGATCTTGTCGCGCATCCCCTCATATTTGCCATCCGCGCGCAAGCGTTCGAACTGATCATGCAGGTTGAAGATCATCGCCGGCCGGGCGAACCGGCGGGCGGGGCGGCTGGCGCCGGGATGCAGACCGACGATGAAGAACGCTTCTCCGCCGAAACTCAGCGAGAAATGCGGATTGTCGGGATCGGCGCTGACCCGCGGATCATAGCGCTGGCCACGCCAGACATCCTTGTCGGACAGAGACTGGACGCGGCGCCACAGCGCGGCCTCGAACGCCGACTCGTCGAGTTCCGCCGGTCCGTCGAAGACCACTGCCATGCTGCGATACAAGGCGCGGTCGCGGCGATACGCCTCGACAAATGCCATCAGCGTGTCGTGAATGCGCACATCGTCCCATGCGCTGTCGATCCGGTCGCAGGCCAGGACACACAGCGTTCCCCGTGCCAATGCCGCCTTTGCCCCGACACAGGGAAAGGATCGTTCCTCGACATGCGCAAACAGGCGCTGTTCCAGCTCATGCTGTGCGCTATGTTGCCAATTGAACATTCCGGTCAGCCCCTCCTTTTACCGTGGAGGGGGTAACCTTCGGCAAATCAAACGGTTCCGGGCAGCTTTGCCTTGGGAAATCCCGTCCAGGCAGCGTCATAGTCGGGCTGGGCATGGCCCTGCGCAAAGCGGGTGGGGCGATAGACCCAGCGGCTTTCCAGCATGAACGCCATGGTGCCTTCGATCTTGTGGGGCTTCAGCTCCGCCTCGCTCGCCTTGCGCCAGCTGGTGACGTCCGGGCCATGCCCGGCCATCTGATTGTGCAGCGAAATCGCGCCCGGGCCAAAGCCTTCGCCCTCCTTGGCATCATACACGCCGTGGATCAGGCCCATCGCCTCCGACATGAAGTTGCGATGGAACCAGGGCGGGCGGAACGTGTCCTCTGCCACCATCCAGCGCGGCGGAAAGATTACGAAATCCGCATTGGCCGTGCCCGGCACGTCGCTGGGTGAGGTCAGCACGGTAAAGATCGACGGATCGGGATGATCGAAACTGACCGTGTTCATCGTGTTGAACCGCGACAGATCATACCGGCACGGCGCGTAATTGCCGTGCCAGGCGACCACGTCCAGCGGGCTGCGGCCAAGATCAGTCGACCAGAGCGTGCCGCCGAATTTCTGTATCAGCTCGAACGGCCCCTCCACATCCTCGAACCACGCGATGGGGGTTTCGAAATCGCGCGGGTTGGCCAGGCCATTGGCACCGATCGGCCCGAGGTCTGGCAGGCGGAAGGGCGAACCGAAGTTTTCGCAGACATAGCCGCGCGAGGCACCATCGGTCAGCGTCACGCGAAACCGCACCCCGCGCGGGATCAGCACGATATGGCCCGGTGCGGCCTCGATCCGCCCAAGCTCGGTCAGTACCGCGATCCCGCCCTGTTGCGGCACCAGCACCGTTTCCGCATCGGCGTTCACGAACGCGCGGGCGGTCATGTCCCTGTCCGCGCGCCAGATATGGAGCGCAGCGCCATGCTGATCCCCCGGCGATCCGGCAACCAGCATCGTGGTCAGGCTGTCGAGCCAATCGGTCCCTTCGCTGATCGTCAGCGGTGACCAGCGCAGCCGGTTCGGCGCAAGCGGCGCGTTCCCGGTATCGGCGACAAACAGCGGTGCGCCGGCATAGGGCGTAAAGGGTTCATGTGCTGCGCTGGGTCGCAGGCGGTATAGCCAGCTGCGGCGATTTTCATGCCGGGGCGCGGTAAAGGCGGTGCCCGACAACTGCTCTGCATACAGGCCGAATGCGGGTCGCTGCGGCGAATTGCGGCCGACGGGCAGCGCACCGGGCACCGCCTCCGTCGCGAAATGGTTGCCGAAACCGGACAGATAATCGGTCATGCTCGCTCCATGCCCCCTCTCCCGAAGGAGAGGGGAAGTGTCCATCAAGCCTTTGCGGGCACGACGCCGCGTCGGATCTGGTCCAGTTCGATGCTTTCGAACAGCGCCTTGAAATTCCCCTCGCCAAAGCCGTCATTGCCCTTGCGCTGGATGATCTCGAAAAAGATCGGGCCGACCATGTTTTCGGTAAAGATCTGCAGCAGCAGGCCCCCGCCGGTTTCCGGCGCCCCGTCGATCAGGATCTTGCGCTTGCGCATCTCCTCGACGTCATGGGCATGGCCGGGCAGGCGCTTGTCGATGAGGTCGAAATAGGTGTCGGGCGTGTCCTGAAACCGGATGCCGCGGGCGCGCAGGGCATCGACCGTGGCAAAGATATCGTCGGTTGCCAGCGCGATGTGCTGAATGCCCTCGCCCTTATAGTCCTTGATGAACTCCTCGATCTGGCTGTGTTCATCCTGGCTTTCGTTCAGGGGAATACGGATCTTGTTGTCCGGCGCGGTCATCGCCTTGGAAAACAGGCCCGTCGCCTGACCTTCGATGTCGAAATAGCGGATCTGGCGAAAGTTGAAGATGCGCTCGTAATAATCCGCCCAGTAATCCATCCGCCCGCGCTTCAGATTGTGGGTCAGGTGGTCGAGCGTGTGCAGACCGACCGAATGATCGTCCGCGCTGGCGCCGGTCGGCTCGAAATCAATGTCATAAATGGTGGCCGCGCCGCGTCGGTCGACCAGATACAGGTTCGCCCCGCCAATCCCCTCGATCGCCGGGATGTTCAGCTCGGCCGGGCCGACCTTGCCCTCCACAGGCACGGCGCCCTGTTCGACCGCCAGCTTGAGCGCGGCGGCCGCATCCTTGACGCGAAAGGCCATGGCATTGGCGCTTGGCCCATGCTGCTCCCGGAAATCGGCGACCTGGCCGGTCGGCTCCATATTCAGGATGAAATTGATGTCACCCTGCGCATAATGACGCACATTCTTGGACCGGTGCGTGCCGACATGGGTAAAGCCCATTGCGGTGAACAATCCGGCCAGCGCCTGCGGATCGGGGCCGGTGAACTCGACGAATTCAAAGCCATCGAGACCCATCGGGTTGGGCATATCAGACATTGCGCTCTCCGGTGTAACTGGTAACATCGGTTACTAAATAGCGGAACCAAGCGCGGATGCCAAGGCTCAGTCTCGATCAGTTCCTGCCCTATCGCCTGTCCATCGCGTCGAACCGCGTATCGGGGGCGATTGCGACGGCGTATCAGGCGCTGTTCGGCCTTAAAATCCCAGAATGGCGGCTGGTCGCCGTGCTGGCGGAGGAGGGGGCGGCCAGCCAGCAGGCGCTGGGCGTGCGCACGCGGATGGACAAGATGACGGTCAGCCGCGCCGCGCTGACGCTGGTCGAACGCGGGCTGGTGACGCGAACCGCCAATCCCGCGGACCAGCGGTCGCAGCTTTTGTCGCTCAGTGCGTCCGGCCGGCAGCTTTACGACGAGATCGCACCAAAGGCGCTGGCGATGGAGGCGGAATTGATGGCCGGTTTCTCTGATGCCGAACGCGAGCGATTGACCGGTTATCTGGTGCGGTTAGAGCAGGCGGCAGAGCGGATCGGCACGGGCCACAGCTGAATCCCGCCAGAACCGATCACGGCCCGATAATGGGGGAATGCGAATGACCGATGCCGTCGTGCGCGCGGGCTTGTCGATCGATGCCGCGCTGGCCGGGTTTCTGGAGGACGAGGTGCTGGCCCCCTTGGGACTGGACGCCGATGGCTGGTGGTCGGGCGTTGCGGCGATCCTTGCCCGGTTCGTTCCCGAAAACCGGGCGCTGCTGGCGGAGCGGGACCGGATTCAGGCCGCTCTGGACGAATGGCACCGCAACCATCCCGGACCGATTGCCGACATGGCCGCCTATCAGGCGTTCTTGCGTCAGATCGGCTATCTGGTGGATGAACCCGTCCCCTTTGCCATCGGCACCACTAATGTGGACGCAGAAATCGCGACGATGGCCGGGCCGCAGCTTGTCGTCCCCGCGCTCAATGCCCGGTTCGTGCTGAATGCCGCCAACGCACGCTGGGGCAGCCTGTACGATGCGCTTTACGGAACGGACGCGGTTCCGGGCGGCGCAAGGCCGGGCGGATATGATGTGGACCGCGGCGCGCAAGTGATTGCGCGGGCAAAGGCGTTGCTGGATCAGGCGGTGCCGCTGACCGGGCTGAGCTGGGCAGACTGGTCGGGCGGCACGCTGCCGCTGGCCGATCCGGGCCAGTTTGTCGGGTCGGCGGGCGACAATCTGCTGTTCAGTCACCATGGCCTGCATATCGAGGTGGTGATCGACCGCGGCCATCCCATCGGCGCGACCGATCCGGCCCGCATCGCCGATGTGGTCCTGGAATCGGCGCTGACTGCGATCATCGACCTGGAGGATTCGGTTGCCGCCGTGGACGCGGCCGACAAGCGGCTGGGCTATGCCAACTGGCTGGGCCTGATGCGCGGCGATCTGTCGGAAACGTTCGACAAGGGCGGGCGCAGCCTGACCCGGCGGCTCCATCCCGACCGCGATTATGCCGCGCCGGATGGTGCGCCCTATCGGCTGCCGGGCCGCGCCCTTCTGTTCGTGCGCAATGTCGGCCACCTGATGACGACGCCCGCCGTGCATCTGCCCGATGGCAGCGAGGCGCCGGAGGGGATGCTGGACGCGATCATCACCAGCACCATCGCGCTGTTCGACCTGCGCGGGCTGGGCCAGCATCGCAACAGCCGCACGGGCAGTGTCTATATCGTCAAGCCGAAGATGCACGGTCCCGCCGAATGTGCGTTCACCAACGCCCTGTTCGACGCGGTCGAGGATCTGCTCGCCCTGCCGCGCCATACGATCAAGGTGGGGGTGATGGATGAAGAGCGGCGGACCAGCGCCAACCTGGCCGCGTGCATCCATGCCGTCCGCGACCGGATCGTGTTCATCAACACCGGGTTCCTCGATCGCACGGGGGACGAAATGCACACCGCGATGCACGCCAGCGCGATGATCCCCAAGGCGGAGATGAAGGCAAGCGCATGGATCAAGGCGTATGAGGACCGCAATGTCCGCATCGGCCTTGCCTGCGGCCTGTCGGGCCGGGCGCAGATCGGCAAGGGGATGTGGGCCGCGCCCGATCGTATGGCGGACATGATCGAACAGAAGATCGGCCATCCGATGAGCGGCGCCAACACCGCCTGGGTCCCTTCGCCCACCGCCGCCACGCTGCACGCCATGCACTATCATGCGGTCGACGTGTTTGCGCGGCATCGGGACATCGCGGGCGAGGCCATCCCCGGCCTGGACGGGCTGTTGACCATCCCGGTCGCTGCGGGGCGCAACTGGACGGCCGAGGAAGTGGGGCGGGAACTCGACAACAATGCTCAGGGGATCCTTGGCTATGTCGTTCGCTGGATCGATCAGGGGGTTGGCTGTTCAAAGGTGCCGGACATCAACGATATTGGCCTGATGGAGGACCGGGCGACCCTGCGCATCAGTGCCCAGCACATGGCGAACTGGCTGCACCACGGTGTCGCCACGCCGGATCAGGTCGATTCCGCGCTGATCCGCATGGCGGCCAAGGTGGATGCCCAGAATGGGGCCGATCCGTTGTACCGGCCGCTGACGCCGGACAGCGCCGCCTTTCGCGCCGCACGCGCGCTGGTGTTTGATGGCATGGCGCAGCCCAATGGCTATACCGAGCCGCTGCTTCATGCCTGGCGCCTGCGGGTCAAGGCAGGTGCTTACTGACTGGATTGTCAGTAAGCCATGGTCTAGCCTCCATGCCGGGAAAGAGGAGTGCCGATGGCCGAGCGGTTCGACGTGGTCGTGGTGGGTGCCGGTATTTCCGGCATCGGCGCTGGCGTTCACCTGAAACATCGCTGCCCGGATCGCAGCTTCGTGATCCTGGAGGGACGGGATCGGATTGGCGGCACGTGGGACCTGTTCCGCTATCCCGGCATCCGGTCGGACAGCGACATGTTCACGCTCGGCTATTCCTTTCGCCCATGGACGGACAGCAAGGCGATTGCCGATGGTCCGTCCATTCTGCGCTATCTGCACGACACGGTGCGGGACGAGGGGCTGGACGGACATATCCGCACGGGCACGCGGGTCATGGCCGCCGACTGGTCGACGCCTGATGCGCTTTGGCGGGTGACCGTCGAACAGGACGGGGCGCAATCTTTGATCGAATGCAGCTTCCTGTTCCTTGGGTCGGGCTATTACGACTATGCGCGCGGCCACACCCCCGATTTTCCGGGACAGGCGGACTTTGCTGGACAGGTGATCCACCCGCAATTCTGGCCGGAGGCACTGGATTATGCGGGCAAGCGGATCGTGGTGATCGGCAGCGGGGCAACCGCAGTGACCCTGGTGCCGGAACTCGCCAAACAGGCGGGCCATGTCACGATGTTGCAGCGATCGCCCACCTATATGGCGTCGCGCCCGTCTGAGGATGTGCTTGCCAACTGGATGCGCGATCATCTGCCGCTAAAGCTCGCCTATGGCATCACCCGCTGGCGCAACGTCCTGTTGCAACAGGTTTTCTACAAGCTGGCCCGTGCCCGGCCGCGTCAGTTTGCCGACCGGCTGATCGGCATGGTCCGCGATGCGCTGCCCGCGGGCTATGATGTCGAGACGCATTTCACCCCCAGCTACAAACCGTGGGATCAGCGGGTCTGTCTGGTCCCGGATGCCGACCTGTTCACGGCGCTGGGCGAGGGGCTGGCAGAGGTGGTGACCGGCCGGATCGATCGGTTCGCGGCGGATGGCATCCGCCTGACCGACGGGCGGATGCTGCCCGCCGATATCGTGGTGACGGCAACGGGGCTGGAACTGAAGCTGATGGGCGGCATTGCGGTCAGCGTGGACGGTGTGCCGCTGAACCTGCCCGATACGCTGAATTACAAGGGCATGATGCTGTCGGACGTGCCCAATCTGGCGATCTGTTTCGGCTATACCAATGCGAGCTGGACGCTGAAGGCCGACCTTACAGCGGCCTATGTCTGCCGCCTGTTGAATGCCATGCGCGCGCGCGGAATGCGGCAGGCAACGCCGCGCGTCTCGGCAGAGGCGACGGGCGAGGCGCCATTTCTGGATTTCACATCCGGTTACGTTCAGCGCGCCATGGCGCAGTTTCCTAAACAGGGGACGCGCAAGCCGTGGCGGCTGCACCAGAATTATCTGCTCGACCTGCTCGCGCTGAAATACGGGTCGGTGGACCGCGAGATGGAATTTTCCAATCCGGTCCCGGCACCCGCCGCCACCTGAACTTTTGGTGCAACGCAACCAGCCCCTGTTCGTTGGGGGGTGGGAGGCAATCGTTGCATGCATGAACCTTTGGCGGAAAACGCGCATAATCTTACCAACCTCGTGCCGCCCCCGTCGCCCGACGGGCCGTTTGCGCTGTTCCTGGACCTGGATGGTACGCTGATCCCCATTGCGGATCGGCCGGATGCGGTGGTTGTGCCTGACGCGTTACCGTTGCTGCTGGCCCGTCTCGCCGAACGGCTGGACGGACGGCTTGCCATCATCAGCGGGCGTTCGCTCGCCACGATCGATTCGCTGTTGGGGTTGGGCATGATCGCCGCCAGCGGCAGCCACGGGCTGGAGCTTCGCAACAGTGACGGCACGATCACGGCGGTGACGCGCCCTGATACGCTGGACGAGGCGCTGTGCGAGCTTGAGGTCTTTGCCGGACAGCGGCCGGGCATGCTGGTCGAGCGCAAGCCGCTCGGCGTCGGCATCCATTATCGCGGCGCACCCGAACAGGCGGACGAGGCCGAGCAACTGGTCGAATGCCTTGCCTCTGTCCACCGGCTGAAGGTGCAGCGGGGCAAGATGGTGTTCGAACTTCGCCCGCGCGGGGCGGACAAGGGGACGGCGCTGCGCCGGTTCATGGACGATCCGGTCTTTGCCGGCGCGCTTCCCTGGTTCGTCGGCGATGACGTGACTGACGAGCCGGCGTTTATCGCCGCCCGTGACCTTGGCGGCGGCGCTGTGCTGGTCGGAGAGGCGCGTCCAACCTCGGCCAGCTATCGCCTGCCCGATGTTGATGCGGTCCATGCCTGGCTGGACGCACTGGATCAGGCGAAATGATGGATCGGACAACGCTGGACCTGTGGCCCATTGGTAATTGTCAGGTCGCCGCGCTGATCGACCGGCAGGCTCGGCTCGTCTGGGGCTGTGCGCCGCGCTTTGACGGTGACCCGCTGTTCAGTTCCCTGATCGACGGGCGGGATCCCGCATCGGACGATGCGATCGGCCTGTGGGCCATCGACTTGGAAGACTGTGCTGAGGTCGAACAGGCTTATGTCCGCAACACCGCCATCCTGCGCAGCCGGTTACGGGATCAGGCGGGCAACGCCATCGAAATCCTTGATTTCTGCCCCCGGTTCGAACGGCTGGGGCGGACTTATCGCCCCGTATCCTTTGCCCGCATCGTCCGCCCGCTGACGGGAAGCCCGCGCATCCGCGTCCGGCTGCGCCCGACGCGCGACTGGGGCGACAGCGCGGTGATCACGACCAGCGGATCGAACCATATCCGCTACCTGCTGGCCGGACAGACGATGCGCCTGTCCACCAACGCCCCTGTTGGGCTGACGCAGGAGGAACGCTGGTATCGGGTCGAGCGCCCGTTGCACTTCTTCCTCGGTCCGGATGAGAGTTTTTCGGGCGACATTGCGACCACGATGGACGAAATGCTCGCCTATACGACCCATCATTGGCAGCATTGGGCACGCGGCCTTGCCACCCCGCTGGAATGGCAGGATGTCGTCATCCGGTCCGCGATCACGCTGAAGCTCTGCCAATATGAGGAAACCGGGGCGATCGTCGCCGCGCTGACCACGTCGATCCCGGAACATGCCGGATCGCAGCGCAACTGGGACTATCGCTATTGCTGGATCCGCGACGCCTATTACACGGTACAGGCGCTGAACCGCGTCGGCGCGCTGGACGTGCTGGAGGGGTATCTCGGCTATCTGCGCAACATCGTCGATGATGCCAAGGGCGGTGCGATCCAGCCGCTCTATGGCCTGCTCGGCGAAAAGACGCTGATCGAGGCAGAGGCACCCCGCCTGTCCGGCTATCGCGGCATGGGGCCGGTGCGCGTCGGCAATCAGGCCTATGAACAGGTTCAGCACGACGCCTATGGCCAGATCGTCCTGTCCAACGTGCAGGCATTTTTCGACCAGCGCCTGTTCCGGATGGCGGGCGAGGAAGATTTCGCCGCGCTGGAACGGGTCGGCGAACGCGCCTTTGCCGTCTATGATCAACCGGATGCGGGCCTGTGGGAACTGCGCACCCGCCAGTCGGTCCACACCTATTCCGCCGCCATGTGCTGGGCGGCGTGCGACCGGCTGGCCAAGGCGGCGGAGCGGCTGGGCCTTGATGATCGTGCGGCCTTCTGGGCCGGGCGGGCCGATACGATGCGCGCAACGATCGAGGGCGCGGCGTGGCGTCCGGACACGCGGCGCATGTCGGCGACGTTCAGCGGCGATGACCTCGACGCCAGCCTGATCCAGCTTCTGGACCTGCGCTTCCTGACGCCGGACGATACCCGCTTTCAGGACACGCTGACCGCCGTGGAGCAGGGCCTGCGCCGGGGCAGCCATATGCTGCGCTATGACACGGAGGATGATTTCGGCCTGCCCGAAACGGCGTTCAACGTCTGCACCTTCTGGCTGATCGAGGCGCTGCACTTCACCGGCCGCGATGCCGATGCACGGGCATTGTTCGACGAAATGCTCAGCCGCCGCACCGCCGCCGGCCTGCTGTCCGAGGATATCGATCCGGCAACTGGCGAACTGTGGGGCAATTACCCGCAAACCTACTCGCTGGTCGGCATGATCAACTGCGCTGTTCTGCTCAGCAAACCATGGAGTGCCATAAGATGAGCCGCCTGATCGTCATTTCGAACCGCGTTTCGGCGCCGCGTGACGGTCAGAACGGGGCTCAGGGCGGTCTGGCGGTGGCGTTGTCGGCGGCGCTGCGCGAAATGGGCGGCATCTGGTTCGGCTGGTCCGGGGAGACGACGGACAGCTTCAACGGGCATATCCATTTTCAGCGGGCACAAGGCGTCACCAGCGCGACGGTGGACCTGGAGCCGCAGGATATCGAGGAATATTACAACGGCTATGCCAACCGAACGCTATGGCCGCTGTTCCACTACCGCATCGACCTTGCCGAATATGAGCGGGGCTTTGCCGGCGGGTATCAGCGGGTCAATGATCGATTTGCCGAAACCGTCCGGCCGCTGATCGACAAATCGGACTTGGTCTGGGTTCAGGATTACCATCTGTTCCCGCTGGGCCAGATGCTGCGCGATCGCGGCTGTACCAACCGGATCGGCTTTTTCCTGCACATCCCATGGCCGCCCCGCCGCCTGTTGAACACCATGCCGGAGGCGGCGGATCTGGGCCGGACGATGTTCGCCTATGACCTGATCGGCTTTCACACCGAGGAATGGCTGGACAGCTTTGTCGATTTTGCCGTCCGCGATCTTGGCGCGAAACTGGACGGGGACCTGCTGACCCTTGGCGACCGGCACGTCCGGGTGATGACCTGTCCCATCGGCATCGACACGCGTGAGTTTGTTGCGGCCGCGCAGACGACCAATGCCCGCCTGACCTATCGCCGGATGAAGGACAGCGCCGTTGGCCGCGACCTGATCGTCGGGGTCGACCGCCTCGATTATTCCAAGGGGCTGGAGGAACGGTTTCTCGGCTATGAGCGGTTCCTTGCCGACCATCCGGAGGAGCGCAAGGAAGTGTTCCTGCTGCAGATCGCGCCCCCGTCGCGGGGTGCGGTCGAGAGCTATCGGAAAATACGAGCCTCGCTGGAGGGGCTGGCCGGTCACATCAATGGGGCCTATGCCGATATGGACTGGGTACCGATCCGCTACGTCAATCAGGGGTATCCCCGCGACGTGCTGGCCGGCATTTACCGCGCGGCGCGGATCGGGCTGGTTACGCCGCTGCGCGACGGCATGAACCTGGTGGCGAAGGAATATGTCGCAGCCCAGAACGCCGACGATCCCGGCGTCCTGATCCTGTCGCGCTTTGCGGGTGCCGCCGCGCAGCTTGGCGAGGGGGCGGTGCTGGTCAATCCGTTCAGCGCGGATGAAATGTCGGACGCGCTGCTGCGTGCGCTGCGGATGCCGCTGGAGGAGCGTCAGGCGCGCTGGCGGTCCATGATGGACAATGTGGAGCGCGAGGATGTGCTGTGGTGGCGCAAGCGGTTTACCGATGCTCTGGTCCAGGAACCGGTCGTCGCCTGATCCCGGTCCGGTTTTCACCGCAAAGCGATGATGGATGTCGTAATCACGCGGTCAGCGGATCCACGGCCCTTCGCGAAACCATTTCGTGATGATGTATTTGGTGCCCTGTGTCACCGCCATCCCCTCATGCAGGGTGTCGTAGTTGGGACTGCCATCGGCGAGCATGTTGTTCCATGCGAGCAGGAACCCTCGCTTCGGCCGAAACTTGACCCCGGCCAGCGGAAACCAGGTCGCGCCCCCTTCCTCGACATCGTTCAGGAAGATCATCGCCGTCCACGTGCGCTGGCCGCCCGATTTCTGCATGTCCGCCCAATAGCTTTCGGTGGAATGAAAGAAATCGTGGTGCGCGCGAAATTGCTGGCCGGGCGCATAACGCTGGCCCTGAATGGTTTCGCCATAATTGGGATGGATGCCCAACAGGTCGGCAATCGCCTCGTCCACCGGCTGGATATCCGGCGCCCAGCGATCGAGGTCACAGCTGTCGCTGGTGCGGAAATAGGGGTCGGCGCTGTCGGACAGCAGCGTCGATTTGCGGCTGCCCGCATCGATCCGCGCGATCAGCAGGTCGCACGTCGCCTGCGGCATGAAATCCGCACCGAAATAAATGTCGGCATTGGGGATATTGGCGCGTTTCAGGCGGGGATTGGCGTCAAGCCGCGCCTTGACGTGCGCGCCGATCTCGGCACGGACGGGGCTCGGCTCCGGGGGGCGTCGGGTCGTCGTCTTCACGATCCCGGTCTTGCCCCCGATGGGTCCCGAAACGCAAGAGGCCGGGGTTGCCCCCGGCCTCTCTGGTTCAATCCGGCGTCTGCTTACCAGAAGATGTCATAGACGACATCCACGACCTGACCGGTCCGCAGATCGACCAGCAGCGCATCGTCGTAATAACGGACCCAGCGGAACGCGCCATATGCTGGCGGCAGCCGATAGCTGAACGGGTCGTTGATCCAGTAATTCGGGGCAAACAGGAACGAGCCCAGCGTTATACCGACCGAGAACCGGCGATAGCCATAGCCCCAGCCCTGCGGTGCGTAGTAACGCGGCAGGCGATAGGCCTGACGATTGCGCTCGCGGTACCAGCGCCAGTTATAGCGGTTGTCACGGCTCCAGCCGCGATTCCAGCCGCGCCGGTCGTCCCATCCCTGGCGATACCGCTGATTGTCGCGCCAGTCGCCATAGTTGCGGCCCCAATTGCCGTTTCGGTCCCAGCCGCGATTGTCGTTGCGATCCCGGCGCAGGTCCTGACGGTCCGTGCGGAAGTCGCGGCGATCCTCGCGCCGGTCCACCCGGAAATCGCGCCGGTCGTCATTGCGGTCGCGCCGGAAATCCTGGCGATCGTCCTGACGCTCTCGACGGAAATCCTGGCGGTCGTCGCGGCGATCCCGGCGGAACTGTTCCTGCGTCACCTGACCATTGCGGAACGCACCGCGATCCTCGCGCCGCTCCTGCCGGAAATCCTGGCGATCATCGCGCCGGTCAACCCGGAAGTCCCGGCGATCGTCGCGACGCTCGCCGCGAAACTCCTGCCTGTCGTCCCGGCGCTCCTGCCGGAACTCCTGACGCGGCTGGCGCTGCTGACCCTCGCCGCCGCCCCAGCGCTGGCGGTTTTGACCGCCACCCCGGCCGCCGCGATTGCCATTGCCCCAGTTGCCCCGCTGGCCGCGCTGGCCGCGTTCCCGGTCCTGCATGAACAGGTCGGCCTCGGCCGCGATGCCGGCTGGCGCGGGCAGCATGTTAAGGGCCGACGGACCGGCCTTGCGCGGATCGGATCCTGTGGCGGCACTGGCCGGAACCGGCCACAGGGCAGTGGCGGCGATCAGGCCGAACAAAAGGGAATGGCGCATCATTGGCTCTCCTGCGGCCGGAAGCCCGGCCATGACCCGCATTTAAGCGCGCCAGGATGAGCCGTGGCTGAATTGCGCTGAAAGCGGTTTGTCAGGAAGCATCGCCCGTCGGCACCGTACCGAACGGTTCGATCGTCTCGTCACCGCGCGCGATCCGCGCTGCCTGCTGGATGGCGGGGACGATGCGCGGATAGCTGCCACAGGGGCACAGATGGGCCAGTGCCTCGACAATCTCCTCATCCGACGGGTCTGGGCGGGTACGGATCAGCGCTGCCGCCGCCATGACGATGCCCGGCGCGCAATATCCGCAGTGCAGCGCGTTGGACGCCAGCAATGCCTGTTGCACCGGATGGCTGCGGTTGCGCGACAGCCCTTCGATCGTCGTGACGAACGCCCCTTCGATACTGCCGATCGGCACCTGACAGGATCGCCGCGCATCGCCGTCGATATCCACGGTGCACGCGCCGCAATGCCCGGTGCCGCAGCCATATTTCGTACCCGTCAGGTTGGATGCATCGCGCAGCGCCCAAAGCAGGGGCGTGGCGGGGTCCAGCCGATATTCAACAGGCTGATTATTGACGGTAAAGCGGGTCATGACGACCGGACCCTAATTGCCGCCCGGCATTTGTCGAGCGTTCAGTCGCGCCAGCTCCGGTCGATCCGGTCGACCAGGCGCACCATGGCGGCAAAGTCCGCCGCGCCGGTGCCGCCGGGCGCCTGAACCATGCTCAGGTCGCGCTGGTGGACGGCAATGACGGCGTCCGGCACCTCGATCGCCTCGCCCAGCGATCCCGCCGCCAGCTGAATCTCGCAGGCGCGCTGCAATGACCAGTATGTCAGGAACGCCTCGGGCAGGGTGCGTCCCATGACCACCGGGCCGTGATTGCGCAGCAGCATCACCCGCTTGTCGCCCAGGCTCGCCAGCAGGCGCTCGCCCTCGTCCGGGCGCACCGTCACCCCTTCGAAATCATGATAGGCGATCTGTCCGATCAGCGAACAGGCATAGAAATTGGTCGGGCGCAGCCCGGCTCTAGAGGCGCAGACGGCCATGGTTGCCGTGGTATGCGTATGGATGATGCAATGCGCGTCGGGCAGGTTGCGGTGGAACACCGAATGCTGGGTAAAGCCCGCCCGGTTGACCGGATAGGGGCTGCCATCCAGCGTGTTGCCGTCAATGTCGATCTTGACCAGCCTCGATGCCGTCACCTCGCTGAAGTGCAGGCCAAAGGGATTGATCAGGAATGCGGTATCCTCGCCCGGCACTTTCAGCGTGATGTGGTTGTAGATCATTTCCGACCAGCCGAGCATGTCGAAAACCCGATAACACGCGGCCAGCTGTTGCCGCGCCTGCCATTCGGCATCGCTGATCCGAGATTTGATATCCAGCGCCGTTGCCATCATCCAATCCATCCGCCATGTTTCGAACATTGAGTATGCCACAGGCCGGCAAATGCGCAATGGTCGGGGCGGGGTTTCAGGGGGCGGGTGACAATGCTGATCAACGAACGCGACGGGGCCGTGCTGGTGCTGACGCTCAACCGGCCGGACCGGCTCAATGCCGCTCCGCCCGAGTTGTTCGATACCTTGCGTCAGGCACTGGCCGACTGCGGCGATGCGCGTGCCGTCCTGATCCGGGGGGCGGGGCGGGCCTTTTGCTCCGGCGCGGATGTGGCCGGTGCGGCGATGGCTGGCGGTGATGCGGGCGAGGCGACGCATCGCGCGCTGGCCAATCATTATCATCCCACGATGGCCGCCATCGCCGAATTGCCCGTGCCTGTGGTCAGTGCCGTTCGCGGCGCCGCTGCCGGGATCGGGTGCAGCCTTGCCCTCGCCGCTGACTTCTGCGTGGCCAGCGACACCGCCTATTTCCTGCAGGCGTTCGTCAATATCGGACTGGTGCCCGATGGCGGCGCAAGCTGGATGTTGCCGCGCCAGATCGGCCGCGCCCGTGCGCTGGAAATGATGATGCTGGGCGAACGGATTGCGGCGGACAAGGCGCTGGACTGGGGGATGATCCACACGGTCGTCGCGGATGACCAGCTGGACGAAGCTGCCCTGGCGCTGGCGCATCGGCTGGCCGCCGGGCCGACGGCTGCGCTCGGCCTGATCCGGCGCGGGGTTCAGGCATCGCTTGAGCAGGATTATGCCGGTGCGCTGGCCAGGGAAGCCGCGGATCAGCGCACCGCGCGCGGCACATTTGACGCGCTGGAGGGTGGGGCGGCATTTCTTCAGAAAAGAAAGCCATCCTTTCGCGGTAATTAATGGTGAACGGCCCTGATTGCTGTTGCGACCCTGTGGATATTGCGTAGAGTTGGGCAATGGTTCGTTTCGTCTACATCGTTGACGATGAAGAAGAGGTCCGCAATTCGTTGCGGGCACTGATGGGTACTCGTCCCAACTGGATGGTTACCGGTTATCCCACTGGCGATGCGTTTCTGGACGGCATCGACGGGCGCGACGACGGCGTTGTCCTGCTCGATATACGGATGCCCGGAATGTCGGGTATCGATGTCCTGCGACAATTGCAGCCGATGGCCGCACGCTTTCCCGTCGTCATGGTAACCGGTTCGGGCGACATCCGCTCCGCGGTCGAGGCGATGAAACTGGGCGCTGTCGAATTTGTCGAAAAGCCGTATCAGCCGGAGCAGCTGTTCGACGCGATCGAGCTTGGCTTTGCCGCGCTGGAGGAAGCGCGCGCGCGTGAGCAGATCCGCGGCGATGCCCGTGCGCTGATCGGCCGGCTGTCCCCGCGCGAGCGTGCCGTGCTCGACCTCTTGATCGATGGCGCGCCGAACAAGGTGATTGCCGACCGCCTGGGCCTCAGTGTCCGGACGGTCGAGGTGCACCGGGCCAACCTGATGGACAAGCTGGAGGCGCGTTCGCTTTCCACCGTCCTTCGTCTTGCCTTTCATGCGGGTCTGGTCGCCGACGACACCCTTTGAAAATGTGGAAAATACTGATCTTGTCCCGTGACCCGGTTATAGGGATGGTGGGTCAAGCGTTGTTTGTCGGGGCGAGTTCGTATGGGTGCGATGGCGGCGATCGGGGGGACTGCCAGCCTTGCATCCGCCCGCCCGGCGGGACGATCGGGCTCGCCGGGCGGGCATAGCCCGGCAGTGCTAGCATGACGTTTCCAGTCGCATATTTCACGTGGGAGCCGACAACCGACCAGCTCCGCTGGGACGGCAACGCCGCTTCGCAGCTTGGGCTTGCCAATGATCAGCTGGACAGTCTGACGCGCTGGTCCGCGCATTGGGCACAGGAATCCCGGATGGATGTGGCGCGTGTGATCGCTGAATCATCGCGCGAACGACCGGACCCCGTTCGGCTTGTCGTTCATCAGCAGGACAAGGCCGGTGGCGTCCGTCCGCTGCAGCTATGCGGCGATTGGGTCGATGGCCTGATCTGCGGCGTGGTCTTTGACATTGCGCAGGTCGAGGCAGAGGACATCGCCCGGTCGCCCGTTCTGGCTGCTCGTCAGTTTACCCACGATATCGCTCAGCCCCTTGCCGCGGCCAGCAATTATCTGGCGGCGCTGGAAATGGTTGCCGGACAGTCCGACGCGGATCCGGCGCTGATCCAGATGGCCGGCGCCGCGCGCAATCAGGTCACGCGTGCAGGGATATTCGTCCGGTCGCTGCGGGAACGGATCGTTGAGGCGGACGCCCGCTAACCGGCGTCAGTTGCCGGCGCCGCGAAACAGAAAGAACGCTCCGGCAGCGATCAGCGAAAAGCCGATCAGGTGGTTGGCCGTGATCCGTTCGCCAAGATACAGGATCGAAAACAGCGCAAAGACGCTGAGCGAAATCACTTCCTGAATGCCCTTGAGCTGTGCGGTGGAATAGACGGCGGAACCGATCCGATTGGCCGGCACCGCCAGGAAATATTCGGGCAGCGCGATCAGCCAGCTGACCAGGATGACGATCAGGATCGGCACCTGCTTGTACTTCAGATGGCCGTACCACGCGAAGGTCATGAAGACGTTCGATGCGATCAGCAGCGCGATGGTCAGGATCCGGGGCGGGATGGACATGATCGGCGTTCCTTACGGCCGGACGATTTCCACGATGATGTCGCCGGGTTCGATCCGGGCGGCTGCATCCTCGAAAAAGCCATGGGGCGCACCGTCGCGGTACAGCCGCAGGCCAAGGCCGGTGGTGATCGCCGACAGCGGCTTTCCAACCTCGTCCGCCCGTGCCGGACGTTCGGCCAGCGCCACCTTTCCGCTGACCGATGCCAGGTCGAGCAGATATTCCGCCACATGGCCGCCCTGGCACGATCCGGCCAGCAACAGTCCGGCAAAGCTGACTGGATTGATGACCGTCGTTGCCCCGGCGGCACGCGCAGGCAGTTCATTGTCCTCTGCCTTCACGATCACGCTGATTGGCAATTCCGGCGCAAGGTGGCGAGCCGTCAGGGTAATCAGGATCGATGTGTCGTCGCGTCCTGCCGACACGATCATCGAACAGGCATCCGCAATGCGGGCGTCCATCAACGTCTGATCGCGGGTCGCATCACCGGGCAGGACGATGCAGCCCATCGCCTCTGCGGCGGCCAGCGCATCGGCATCGCTGTCGATCACCACGATCCGGCCCGCGTCGTGGCCCCGCGCGATCAACTCGCAGATCGCTTCGGTTCCGGTCGTGCCATATCCGGCGACGACGATATGCCCGGTCAGGGTCCGTTGCAGTCGCGCCATGCGCCATTTCTCCCATGTGCGGCGGATCACGAAATCATAGGTGGTGCCGATGAACAGCAGCACGATGAACACCCGGATCGGCGTCACGATCAGTGCATCGAACATCCGCGCCTGTGTCGTCACCGGGGCGATGTCGCCATAGCCCGTGGTGGTGATCGAGATCATCGTGAAATAGACGACGTCCAGGAAACTGATCTGGCCGTCATAATTGTCGCGCAGCCCGGCGCGATCGAACCAGTGGACGGCAATGGCCAGGCCTACCATCCCGATCACGCCTGCCACCCGCCATGCGATCGACAGCCATACCGGCATCCGGGATGCACGTCGCATCGCTTGGCCCGTGCGGCGGTCGCCGGGCGGCAACCTCATTTGCGGGACGGCAGTTGCTTGGCGGGGTCGACCGGATCGCGGCCCTTGCGCAATTCGAAATGAAGCTGCGGCCGGTCGGCCTGACCGGTGCTGCCGGTATATCCGATGATCTGGCCGCGTTTCACAGCCTGGCCCCGCTGCACGGACAACCGGCTGGCATGGCCATAGACGCTGGTCCATTCGGACCCGTGCTTGACCATGATGATGCCGCCCAGCGTGGCGACCGACGTGCCCGTATAGGCAACGACGCCGTCTGCGGTCGCCCGAATCGGGGTGCCGGCCGGAACGCCGATCTTGACGCCATCAAGCCGCTCGCCAGATGCGCCGGGGCCGAACCGCTTGACGATGGCGCCCGCTTCGACCGGCCAGTCGAATCGGCCATTGAACCGGGCGGTGTCCGCGACGGCCGCCGACGGTGGCAGGATGCGAGCGGACGATGCCGTCGCCGCGGCTGGCTTTTCGGCCGGGCCAAGGGCTGGCTCACCCCCGGTGACGAGGGAGTCGATATCGAGTTCGAACGCCGCCTGTCGCCGCACTGAAGCCGGGGTACCCGCCGGCGCGGGCACGCGAGCGGGCAGCGGGGCGGTAATAGGCGTCGCTGCATCCGGGATCAGGATGCGCTGATCGACGCGCAGCAGATAGGGCGGCTCCAGCGCATTGGCGGCCAGAACGTCGCGCCACGGCACGCCATAGGCGCGCGCGATGGCGATGCCGGTCTCGCCAGCCTTGACCCGGTGATATCGGCCCGCGGGAATGGTCAGCGTCTGGCCGCGACGGATGGTATAGGGCTGGCTCAGGCCGTTGGCGCGCGCAATCGCCTCTGACCCCGCACCGGTTTTTACCGCGATCGAGCGCAATGTATCGCCCGGGGCAACGGTGTATCGCGATCCGGCCACCGTGCGCGCATCGGCGACGACCGGCCGTGCTTCCCATGCCGGTGTTGCGGTTGGCAGGGCGACGACATCCGCATCCTGCCGTTCGAAACCGGGTTCGGGCAGGGGCGCGGGGTCGATTGGCCCGCTGACTTGCGGGGCTGGGGGCCGGTATGCCTGGCGCGGGATGCAGCCCGCCGTCGTCGCCAGCAATGGCAACAGCACGGTAATCCAGATGCCCCGATCCATGGCGACCCCCCGTTCCGGCTTCAGCGCAAAGCCTGTGCCAGCATAGCCATGGATTCCCGGTGCGTCAGGTCCAAATGCAGCGGCGTTACAGCAACATAGCCATCGGCCACCGCCTCAAGGTCGGTATGGTGCGCCGGCGTGCTCGGCACCGCGCCCAGCCCGAACCAGTGATATTCATATCCGCGCGGATCGCGGTTGGTGACGATGTTCAACCGGCCATAGTCGCGAAACCCCTGCTCGACGACGCGCACGCCGCGCACATCGGTGGCGGGCAGTGCGGGAAAGTTGATGTTGACCAGCGTGCGCGGCGTCCATGGTGCGGCGATAATGGGACGCAGCACGCGCTCGCCCCATGCCCTGGCCGCATCGAACGGCACGGCATCGCCCATCGCCTCTCGCGCATAGACCTGGCTCAGCGCGATCGACCGGATGCCGGCCAGCGCGCCCTCCATCGCCGCCGACACGGTGCCCGAATAGGTCACGTCCTCGCCCAGATTGGCACCGCGATTGACCCCGGACAGGATCAGGTCAGGCGGACTATCCTTCATCAGCTTGGCAATCGCCATCATCACGGCATCGGTCGGCGTCCCGCTGACCGCATAGCGCCGCTCGCCGAACCGGCGCACCCGAAGCGGCCGGGTGAGCGTCAGCGAATGGCCCGCACCGGATTGCTCGTCGGCCGGTGCCACCACCCAGACGTCGTCGGACAGGGTGGCCGCAATCTCCTCCAGCACCGACAGGCCGGGGGCATGATAGCCATCGTCATTGGTCAGCAGGATGCGCATCAGCTGGCTGGGCCCAGCCGCTCGATCCCCGCCATATAGGGCCGCAGTGCTTCGGGCACGGTCACGCTGCCATCGGCGTTCTGGTAATTCTCGATCACCGCAACCAGCGTGCGCCCGACCGCCAGGCCTGAACCGTTGAGGGTATGGACGAACCGTGTCGCCTTCTCCCCCTCCGGCCGATAGCGCGCGTTCATCCGGCGCGCCTGGAAATCGCCGCAGTTCGATACGCTGGAAATCTCGCGATACGCGCCCTGTCCGGGCAACCATACCTCCAGGTCCCACGTCTTGCGCGCGCCAAAGCCCATGTCGCCCGTGCACAGCAGCATCCGGCGATAGGGCAGGGCCAGCGCCTCCAGCACGCTTTCTGCTGCCGCGACCATCCGCTCATGCTCCGCCTCGGACTGGTCCGGCGCGGCGATGGCGACCAGTTCGACCTTCTCGAACTGATGCTGACGGATGAAGCCGCGCGTATCGCGCCCCGCCGCTCCGGCTTCAGACCGGAAACAGGGGGTCAGCGCGGTGAACCGCAGCGGCAGGGCATCGGCGGCCAGGATCTGTTCGCGGACAAGGTTGGTCAGGCTGACCTCGGCCGTTGGGATCAGGTAGCGGCCATCGGTCGTCTTGAACAAATCCTCCTCGAACTTCGGCAACTGACCGGTGCCAAAGGCGGCATGATCGCGCACCAGCAGCGGCGGGGCCATCTCCTGATAGCCGTGCACGGTGGTCTGATGATCCAGCATGAACTGGCCCAGCGCCCGGTGCAGCCGCGCCATGGCGCCGCGCAGGACCGTAAAGCGCGCACCGCTGATCGCCGCACCCCCTTCAAAATCCATGCCCAGCGCCGGCCCCAGATCGGCGTGCTCACGCGGCGTAAAGTCGAACGACGGCGGGTTGCCCCAACGCTTCTGCTCGACATTTCCGGTTTCGTCCGCACCCTCCGGCACATCGTCGGCGGGCAGGTTGGGGATGGCGGCCAGCAGCGCGTCCAGCGTTTCGCCGGACCGGCGTTCCTCGCCCTCCAGCTGAGGCATCCGGTCCTTCAGCGCCGCGACCTCGGCCTTCAGCGCTTCGGCACCGGCGGGATCGCCCTTTGCCATCGCCGCGCCGATCAGCTTGGACGCCTCGTTCCGGCGCGACTGAACCGTCTGCAATTCCGTGGTCAGCGCGCGGCGGCGCTCGTCCAGGGCCAGGATTTCGGCGGAGCGCGGTTCTGCCCCGCGCCGCGTCAGCGCGGCGTCGAATGCAGCAGGGTTTTCGCGGATCAGGCGTAGGTCATGCATGGCCGCGCTATGGCGCGCGTCCCGCCCCTAGGCAAGCCGGGGTTTGCCCGGATGGGGCTGGCAGGACCAGTCGGCCCATGCCAGCCCGCCGGACAGGATCAGGCCGTGGCGGTTTCCCGGCGACGCTGCCACCGCTTGCGCAGGACCAGCGCACCGGCCGCGCCGCCGAACAGCAGCAGCATCGGCGGTGCCGGAACCGGTTCTGGGCCACCCGGATCGCCCGGATTGTCGCCGCCACTGCTGGACGGGGGATGATATCCGCCGTTGGAGCTCCACCCGCTCGACGTCGAAGAGCTGGTCGAGCTGGACGACGACGTGGACGACGATGTCGAGGACGAGGTGGACGTGGACGACGACACGTCGCCGCTCGAGCTGGTCGAGGTCGACGACGACACATCGCCGCTGGAGCTGGACGTGGAGGACACGTTGCCGCTGGACGTCGAGGTCGAAGAACCGCCCGTGGAGGTGGACGTGGAAGAGCCACCCGTCGAGGTCGACGTGGACGATCCGCCCGTCGAGGTCGAGGAGGACACGTCACCGCTCGATCCGCCCGACGACGTGGACGTCGAGGAGCCGCCGGTCGATGTCGAAGAACCGCCCGTGGACGTCGAGGAGCCGCCCGTCGAGGTGGACGAGCCGCCTGTGCTGGTCGAACCGCCGCTGGTGCTGGTGGAGCCGCCGCTGGAGCTGGAGGTTGACGAGATGACGACACCGCCACCACCGCCACCGCCGCCGCCAAAGAAGCCGCCGCCGAAAAATCCGCCGCCGCCGACGAACCCGCCCGTTCCGCCTACCATCACGGGCGCTGCAAAGCCGCCACCGCCCGACAGCATCGGCACTTCGCCGCCCAGCGGCACTGGCGCGCCCTGGCTGGTCATCGTGACGACTGCGGGGACGCAGGCGGTTTCGGTCCGGCCCTTCTTGATGATCCGGCGCGTCATCTTGCTGCCGCCCTCGGCGTAGATGCGGCGTGCCTCGCTGCCTTCGACCTGGCGCTTGACCACGCGCTTCTTGGCAATCTCGCCCGTGCCTAGGCTGTAGGATGCGCCGCGTTCGGCTTGGGCCTGATCGGCCATATGGACTGCACCGCCGCCGACAAGAGCGCCGCCCGCTGCACAGGCACAAAGTTTTGCCAAGGCCATCTTCACAGACATGATCGTCACTTCCCTTATGCCGCGGCCCCCGATGTGCGGATAGGTCGCAACGGCATGTGCGCCGTTCGATAAGATGAAGTGCAGAACAAAACATTAAGTGCAAGTTCGTTAACCATCAGTTCAAGCGAAACAGACCACTTCTTTCGCGAACCTTGGTGATTATTATGGTTAACGTCCGATTTTGGAACGAAAGCAAGGCCGCCCAAGTTAACGCTGTGCTAGGTGAAAACGGCTGGCATCCATTCTGCAGCAGAAACAGGGCATTGTATTGATGCCTTCATGGCAACAGAGGATTCGCGGCCTTGTCGCGCGCTGTCAGCACCCCTATAGGCGCGCCATCGAACGGCGCCGCCGGGCGGGGCAGCGCCAGTGTGGAGAGAGTTTATGGCGACTGTGTTGGGCGACGCGGGCGGGCCGGAGGGTGTACCCCTAGCAGCGAATGACGGCATCGATGACGGCTATCGGCCGTCACCGGACGAACCGTTCATGAACGAGCGGCAACAGGCCTATTTCCGGCGCAAGCTGCTGGCCTGGAAGGAAGCCATTCATCGGGAAGCGCAAGGCACGCTCTCGACCCTTCAGTCCGAACCGCTCCGCGAAGCTGACCTGACCGACCGCGCTTCCAGCGAAACGGACTGGTCTATCGAATTGCGGACCCGAGATCGCCAGCGCAAATTGATTTCAAAGATCGATGCGGCGCTCCGGCGACTGGACGATGGCGAATATGGCTATTGCGAAGTCACGGGCGAGCCGATCTCGCTCGGCCGACTGGAGGCGCGTCCCATCGCCACGATGACGGTCGAGGCGCAGGAACGGCACGAGCGGAACGAGAAGATTTCGCGGGACGAATGATCCGTTAACGCTTTGGATAAGCCTTTGCGGTAGCGTCTGCCCGAACAATAACAGTTGGTCGGGTTGATGGAACGGCAATCGTTCGACAATGGCAATGGCAAGGCGGCGATGTCGGCCGGGCAACGCAATGCCACGCGCGACAGCCTGTTGCTGACGGCCAGACTGAAGCCGGAAGGCCGTCCGGAGGAACAGGTGCGCATCCGCAACCTGTCCGCCGGCGGGCTGATGGCGGAATACCCTGCGATGGCGCCCGTCGGTACACCCGTACAGGTCGAAATCCGTGGTATCGGCTGGATCAAGGGCTCTGTCGCATGGGCGACCGACGGCCGGCTTGGCATCGCCTTTGATAACAAGGTCGATCCGCTTTCGGCGCGCAAGCCGGTCGGCGGCCAGGCCAGGGCCGGGACCAAGCCCAAACCGAAACCGCTGATCCCGTTCGGCTGACCTGCCGCGGTCGGTTGGCCGACTCGCAATATAGCTCGCTGGACACGAATTGGGCGCGAAACGCCATCGCGTCCGCGCCCCTTCGTTACCGGAAGCTGGTGGGTCAGATTCCCTCCAGTTCCTCTTTCACCCGCAATTTCCTGCGCTTAAGATCGGCGAGAAGTCCGGTGTTCGGCCTGGGTCGTTGTGCCTCGTCAGCAATCCTGCGGTCGAGCAGTGCGTGTTTTTGCTCCAGCGCGGCGTGATGTGCGTTCTGCATAGAACAGACCTCCTTGCTTGTGTTGCCGGGTCATTGAGTAAATCACGGGTCCGCAGCTTTGTCGCGTGCTGATTCGGCGCCTTCGATATATGGTTGCGGGGATGCGACCGGCGGTGATCGGGCGGGGGAGATTGCGTGTCGATGGACGAAACAGAGCTGACCCGGCGACTGGAAGTGCTGCGGATCGAGCACCGCGATCTGGATGCGGCCATCAACGCCCTCAGTGAAGCCGGGTCGTCCGATCAAATGCAGCTTGCCCGGCTGAAAAAGCGCAAGCTGCGGCTCAAGGACGAAATGGCGATCATCGAGGATTGGCTGGTGCCCGATATCATCGCCTGACGCCCGGCCGGCATCGCGCCGGATTGAGACATGGGCAGCGATGAAAGCGTTGGAGTGGCGGGGTCGATTATGGCATCGATCACCGATGAGCGATGGTCAAACGACGACGGCAATTCACGCCCGGCTGATCGACAGCCTGTATACCGAGGCGATGGTTCTGGCCGACGACGCGCGCAGTTATTTCGACCGGTATGGCACCGATGACCGGCACGGGCTGGACCCGATCGACCGGGTGTCCTTTTCCTGCGAATCGTTGAAGGTGACGACCCGCCTGATGCACGTCATCGCCTGGCTGCTGACCCAGCGGGCGGTGCTGACCGGGGAGCTGCCGGAGCGGGACGCGATGGATCAGTCGCGACGGCTGGGCAGTGCGCCGGTCACCGATCCCGCGCTGCTCGATCGCCTGCCCCCCGTTGCCGCTGGCCTGGTGTCCGCCAGCATCGACCTGCACCGCCGTGTCGCCCGGATCGAGCAGGGGCGCGTCGACAAGCGTTCGCCATCCAGCCCCGCCCGCGCGATGATGGACCGGCTGGCCGCGTCGTTCTAGGCGCCGGGCGTCCGGCTGCGCAGCAGGGCGCTGCGCAGGCAGTGGCAGACGATCTCATCGCGCTGATTCCAGAGTTCGTGGCGCCATGTGACGATGCCCTGGCCGGGGCGCGACGCGCTGGGCCGCAATGCCGTCACCTCGCTGACCGCGCGCAGCGTGTCGCCGATGAACACCGGCTTTGGCATCCGCACCTCATCATAGCCCAGATTGGCGATCAGGGTGCCCAGCGTGGTTTCCCCCACCGTCACGCCGATCATCAGGGCAAAGGTGAAGGTGCCGTTGACCAGGATCTGGCCGAACTCGCTGGCCCGCGCCGCTTCTGCATCGATGTGCAGCGGCTGCGGGTTATGGGTCATCGTCGAAAACAACAGATTGTCGGTTTCGGTAACCGTGCGGCGGATCGGATGTTCGATCCGGTCCCCGATGTTCCATTCGTCGAAATAGCGTCCGGCCATCATCACTCTCCCGCCGCCGCCCTGCCACAGGGCAGGGCGGGGCGAAAGGGGTCGGTCAGGGTTCCCGGCGCTTTGCCTCCGGCGCTTTTTCCCAGCCGCCGCCCAGCGCCTTGAACAGGGTCACCTGAGCATCGGCCAGCGCCGCATCGGACTGCGCCAGTGCGGCACGCGCCTCGGCCCGTTCCTGCTCGGACGCGATCAGCTGCAAAAAGCTGTCGGCGCCATAATCGAACCGCAGCTTGGACAGCCGGGCCGCATTGCCCGACGAATCCACCGCGCGGCGCAGCGCACGGTTGCGGTCGAGTTCGCCGGCATAGCGGGCAAGCGCCTGCTCCACTTCGCGCAGGGCCGTGAGGACCGCCCCGTCAAAGGCGGCAAGCGACCCTTCGGCACCCGCCTCTGCCTGACGCAGCTGGCTGCGCGCCGCCGACTGGTTCGGAAAGCTCCACGAAATCAGCGGGCCAAGCGAAAACGACACGCTGTCGCCATCGACCAGGTTGTTGAGCTGCTGCGAGCCGAGGCTGACCGAACCGAGCAGCGAAATGGACGGATACAGCGCCGCCGTGGCAACCCCGACCCGCGCCGTATCGGCCGCCAGCTGGCGTTCGGCCGCGCGCACGTCCGGCCGCCGGGCCAGCAATGCCGCGCCGTCGCCGACCGGGATCAGCTGGTTCAGGCGCGGTGCCGTGGTGCAGCCATTGGCCGCTGCGTCGATCTCTGCGGGCGGCTTTCCGGTCAGCGTCGCCAGCGCATAGAGCGCGGCCCGGCGTTCCGCCTCCAGCGAGGGCAGCTGGGATTCGCTCTGCGCCAGCAGGGCCGTTGCCCGATCCAGGTCGCGCCGCTGGCCGCGCCCTGCGTCGAACAGCCGCTTGGTCAGATCGACGGTCTGCTGCTGCAGCTTCACCGTTTCGCGTGCGACGGCAATCTGGCTGGCATTGCTGCAGATCTGGGCATAGGTCCGCGCCGTTTCGGCCGCGACCGAGACGCGGGCTGCATCGACCTGAGCCTGTGCCGCACCCACATCGCCGCGCGCCGCCTCGACCGCACGGGTGACGCCGCCGAACAGGTCGATCTCGTAGCTCGCGTCCAATCCGGCACGATAGAAATCGGTTTCGAACGACGGAATGGTCTGTCCGCCGAACTGCGCGCCGATCTGGTTCCCGCCGGTCCGCTGACGGGTATATTGCGTCGACAGGTCCGTGGTCGGAAACCGCCGGCCGGTCGCCTGGATCAGCACGGCCCGGGCACGCGACAGGTTGGCAACCGCCTGGCGAATGTCAGTGTTGTGCGCCAGCGCATCCGTCACCAGCCGGTCGACATTGGGGTCGTCATACAGCCGCCACCACTGGTCGGGTAGCGGCGTCGGTGCGACGCCCGTGTTCGATGCCGTCTCGGCAAACTGGCCGGTGCCGGTTCCCGCCGTGCTGCCGGGCGTGGTCGGCGGCGCGTAATCCGGGCCGACGGCGCACGCTGCCAGCATGGACAGCGGGATCAGGGTGATGAGCGCGCGGTTCATGCCGGCACCTCCTGTTCCTGTGCGGGCGGGGGTGGGGTGCCCTTTCGCCGCTTGAACCTGCGGCCGACGGTATCGCCCAGCTTGCGGCTCATGACATAGAATGCGGGCGTAAAGATCAGGCCGAACACGGTCACCCCGATCATGCCAAAGAACACCGCGACGCCCAGTGCGGCGCGAAGCTCCGCACCCGGACCCGATCCGATCACCAGCGGCAACGTGCCCAGGATGAACGCGATCGACGTCATCAGGATGGGGCGCAGACGCTGCGCCGCTGCGTGTTCGGCCGCTTCCAGCGTGCCCATGCCCGAATCCTCGTTATGCTTGGCGAACTCGACGATCAGAATGGCGTTCTTTGCCGCCAGACCGATCAGCACGACCAGGCCGATCTGGGTCAGGATGTTGTTGTCCATGCCCATGATGTTGACCCCGATGATCGCGGCCAGCAGACACATCGGCACGATCAGGATGACCGCGAACGGCAGCACAACGCTCTCGTAATTGGCCGCCAGCAACAGGAACACGAACAGCACGGCCAGCGCAAAGGCGATAATGCCCGTATTGCCCGCCTGTTTCTGCTGATAGGCCAGCTCGGTCCACTCATAGCTGAACCCGTCCGGCAGCACCTTCTGGGCCAGCGCCTCCATCGTCGCCAGGCTCTGTCCCGTGGAGAAACCGGGAACCGTGTCGCCCTGCAATTCCGCCGTGGGATACAGGTTGTAACGGACCACGCGATAGGGGCCTGCGTCATTGCGGACGGTCAGCACCGCATCCAGCGGCACCATCTGCCCCGATGCGGACCGGGTCTTCAACCGGCCGATATCCGCCATCTCGTCGCGATAGGGGGCGTCGGCTTGTGCCGTCACACGGAACGTGCGGCCCAGGAAGTTGAAGTCGTTGACATAGGTGGAGCCGAGATAGGTGCCGAGTGTCGAAAACACGTTCTGCACCGGCACGCCCAGCTGTTCCGCCCGCTCGCGATCGACATCGGCGTACAGGCGCGGCGTGCGGGTGTTGAACAGGCTGAATGCCCCTGCAATCCCGTCGGCCTGGGCGGCCGCACCCATCATGGCAAAGGTGGCCTGTTCCAGCGCGGCATAGCCCCGGTTTTCGCGATCCTCGATCATCATCTTCCAGCCGCCGCCGGTGCCGATGCCCTGGACGGGCGGCGGCGGGATGACCAGCAACAGCCCTTCGTTCAACTCGCCAAAGGCGGCGCGCAGCTCGTTGGCCACGACATCGGCGTGGGGGCGAACGCTGTGATCCTTGAATGCCACGAACATCGCGGCCGTATTGGGCGCGGTCGAGAAGCTGGCACCGTCCAGGCCGACAAAGGCCGGGGTGTCACGCACGGCCGGATTGGCCAGCGCGATCTCCTGAGCCCGTTTCATCAGCGCAGTTGTCCGCTCCAGCGATGAACCCGGTGGCAACTGCGCAGCGACGATCACATAGCCCTGATCCTGCGGCGGGATGAAGCCCGCCGGCGTTGCCGCAAACCGCCACCCCGTCACCGCGATCAGCAGTACATAGGCAATGCCGACGATCGCCAGCGTCCGCACCGCGCGCGCGGTCAGGCGGCCATAGCGTTCCGACAGCCAGTCAAAGCCGCGATTGAAGCCGCGCGCAAAGCGCGTGCCCCATCCGCGCCAGCCGGGCTTCGGCTCTGCATCATGCTTCGGCTTCAGGATGATCGCGGCAAGCGCGGGCGACAGCGTCAGCGAGACAAAGGCCGAAATGGCGGTTGCCGAGGCGATGGTCAGCGCGAACTGCTGATAGAAGGTGCCCGAAATGCCCGGAATGAAGCTGGTCGGGATAAACACCCCGCATAGCACTAGCGCAATCGCGATAAGCGCGCCCGACACCTCGTCCATGGTTTCATGGGCGGCCTGAAGCGGGGATAGCCCCTTTTCCTCCATCAGGCGTTCGACATTCTCCACCACCACGATCGCGTCATCGACCACGATACCGATGGCCAGCACCATGCCGAACAGCGACAGGTTGTTGATCGAATAGCCAAAGGCAAGCAGCACCGCGAGACTGCCGACCAGCGACACCGGGATCGCGATGATCGGAATGATCGCCGCCCGCCAGCTTTGCAGGAACAACAGCACGACCAGCGACACCAGCACGATGGCTTCGATCAGCGTGTGCTGCACCGCCTCGATCGATGCCGAGATATATTCGGTCGGGTTATAGGGGATGGAATAGGTCATCCCCGGCGGAAAGCTCTTCTTGGCGGCATCCAGTTCCTTGATGACCGCCTCTGCCGTGGTCAGCGCGTTCGATCCCGGCAGCTGGCTGACGGCGATCGCAACCGTCGGCCGGTTGTTGAGGAACGCGTTGATATTGTAGTTTTCGGCACCCAGCTCGATCCGGGCAACATCGCGCAGGCGGGTCAGCGCCCCGGTATCGTCACGCTTGACGATGATGCCGCCAAACTCCTCCGGCGTGGTCAGGCGACCCTTGGCCTGAATGCCCAGCTGAAACGCGGTGGCGGAATCCTTGGTGAAGGGCGGCTGACCGACACCGCCGGCCGCGACCTGCGCATTCTGTGCACGAACCGCTGCGATGATCTCGTCCACCGTCAGGTTGCGGGCGGCGGCCTGATCGGGGTCGATCCAGACGCGCATGTTGTAATCGCGGCCACCGAATACCTGGGCATTGCCGACGCCGGGTACACGGGCCACGCGATCGACAACCTGGGTACCCACATAATTGGATACATATTGTTCGGAAAGCGACCCGTCTGGCGAATAGAACATCGCCACCATCAGGAAGTCGGGCGAGTTTTTCAGCACCGTGACGCCGATCTGGCGCGTCTGTTCCGGCAGGCGGGGTTCAGCCGAGGCCACGCGGTTCTGCACCAGCACCTGGGCCTGATCGGCGTCGGTCCCCTGCGCAAAGGTGACGGTGATCTGTACCTGTCCGTCGCCCGTGGACGAGGACTGGAGGTAGATCATGTTTTCGACGCCGTTGATCGCTTCTTCCAGCGGAGCGGCAACGGTTTCGGCCAGGGTTTCGGCGCTGGCGCCGGGATAGCTGGCCGACACCACGACCGTCGGCGGCGCGATGTCGGGATATTGCGTCACGGGCAGCACCGGCAGCGACACAAGGCCGAATACCAGCACAAGGATTGACAGGACCGCCGCAAAGATGGGCCGGTCAATGAAAAAATGGGGGAACTTCATGGGATCACTCCGCCGCGCTGGCTTCGGATGCTGGCGGTGTGGTTACGGGCTGTGATGCAGGCGCGGTGTTCGCGGCGCGCGGCTTCAGTGGAACCTGTTTCGGCGTGACGACCATGCCCGGCTGCAGTGCGGTGATGCCGGTCGTGATCACCTTGTCCTGCAGCGTCAGGCCTTCCTTGACCACGCGCAGCCCCTCGACCGGCGGGCCCGTTTCGATAGGGCGCGGTTCGATCTTGTTGCCCTTGCCCAATACGTAAACCAGCTTGCGTGTCTGATCGGTAATCACCGCTTCTTCCGGAACCAGCATCGCCTTGTACGTGCCGGAACCGAGCAGCCGGGCGCGGCCGAACATGCCGGGGGTCAGGAAACCGCCCGGATTGCTGATAACCGCATGGGCGCGGATCGTACCTGAACCGGGATCAATGGCGTTGTCGACAAAGTCCATCTTGCCGCGCCAGTTCCAGCCGCTCTCATCCGCCAGCTGAATCTCGACTGGGTTCGGCGTGCTGCGCGACGAACCGCGCTCCCCCGACCGGTCCTGCCGCAGATATTTCAGGTAAAAGCTCTCCGCCCCGTCAAAGGTGAACCAGATGGGATCGACGGAAACGACGCGGGTCAGCACGGTCTGACCCTCTGCGACGAAGTTGCCCCGGCTGACGCGGCGGTTGGACACGCGCCCGCTGACCGGTGCCCGTACGGTTGTGAAGCCGAGGTTGAGCTGCGCGGTGCTGACATTGGCCCGTGCCGATGCCAGATCCGCCTCGGCCGTGCGCACCGCCGCCAGCTTGGTTTCGAACTCCTCTCGGCTGATCGCCTGCGCCGCGACCAGCTTGTCAGCTCGGGCCAGTTCCGAACGGGCATTGGCCAGTGCTGCCTGGGCGCGCTGAGCCTGTGCCTGCGCCTGGGCCAGCGCGGCGCGATAGGGGCGGGGGTCAATCACGAACAAGGGCTGGCCGGAACGAACATTCTGGCCATCGGTGAACAGGATCTGCTCGATCGTGCCGGACACCCGGGCACGCAGCTCCACGTCCTGGATCGCCTCGAACCGGCCCGTATACTCATCCCAGTCGACGACATCACGCGCAAGCGGCGTTGAAACGGTGACCGTCGGGGGCGGGGGGGCTTGCGGCGCGGGCTGGGAAGAACATCCGGAAATAGCCAGCGCACCGAAAATCGCCGCTGCCCGGCTGATGCCAAACCCGTTCATATCCCTTTTATCCCTGTCTCTTGCCGCCCCCTATCCCGGGCGACTCATTTCTACGCGATAGCACTTAGGTGCGACTGCGAAGAAGCAGCTTCAAGGGGCGGTGGCAATAATTATTGAACAATGCCGTTCATTTTTTATGCGCGCCGCAATTCGGCGGGGTTTTCCCGATGATCCGTGGCAACGCTTGGAACCGATGCCAATCAAGGGGATAGAGTGGTTTAAGGGCGTCCGCCGTTGCCCGCATCGCCATGGAGGATGAATGACCGGATTTCCTGCCGACCGACTGATCTTCGGCCCCGATGATGTCGATCTGTCCCGGTCCCCCTTGGCCGGAAAGCTGGATGCCGAAACCTATGTGCTGGGTGCGTTCAATCCCGGGCTGACCCGGTTGCCCAACGGCAATCTTGTGCTGTTCGTTCGGGTGGCAGAGGCGCTGCGCCACCCGGTCGTCGATGGTCATGTCCGTGCGATCCGCTGGAACGACGGCACCTATGTCCTCGATGCCTGGCCGGTGGAGGGCGTCGACATGGCCGATCCGCGCAAGTTCCTGATCCGGGGGGAACGATGGACGGTCATGGCGCTGACATCGCTGTCCTGGATCCTGCCGGTCGAACTGGACGCAGACGGCCAGCGCGTCGTCGCCGTTCATTATGACCGCGCGATTGCGCCGCAGGCGAGCTTTCAATGCTATGGTATTGAGGATGCACGGGTATCGCGCTGTGGGGATCGCTGGCTGATGACGATCTGTTCGGTCAGTCCGGAACGCCACTGCACAACCTTGTACAGTTCGGACAACGGCCTTGATTTCACGTTTGAGGACATCGTCCTCGATCATCAGAACAAGGATATGCTGATCTTTGAAGGACAGATCGACGGGCGTTACTGGGCGCAGACGCGGCCGCTTGGCGACCTGTATTTCGCCTATCCGCCGGGCAGTGCCTGGCGTCCGGGGCCGTCCATCAATCTGGCGGTGTCCCCCGATGCGCGGCACTGGAAACCGCATTGCCGCCCCGGCATCCGGCCCGGCGCGTCCACCCTTGCAACCGCACGCATGGGTGGCGGCGCGCCGCCGATCCTGACGGACGATGGCTGGCTGACCCTGTGGCATGGCGTCGAGCCGAGCGGAAAGGTCGGCATTTACCGGACATACTGGTCAATCCTTGACCGCCACGACCCATCGCTGATTGTTCGCAGCGACGACCAGCCGCTGCTGGAGGCCGCGCCCGCGCTGACCGCGCCGATGGAAGACAGGATGTATCTGCGCGACATCGTGTTCACCACGGGCATCGTGGATGCGGGCGATCATTTCATCGTTGCATCGGGAGAGGCAGACCTTGTCTGTCGCATCACGGCGATACCAAAGTCGACGTTCGGGCTGAGCTAACACACCGTGCCGCTTCGTGCTTTCAGCGGGTGGAGACAGGTGCCCCTGATCTCCGCAGTGACGTGACCCTGCCATGGACCGTGTGCCGGAGTGCGCGACTATTTCTAAGTCGGTCCTGGTGGCAAATCGCAACGAGTTCCGGGAGCATTTCAGTCCATGCCCCTCGAGCGACGAAAAACGATGGTGCAAAAGTGGGAGCCCGTTTCACCGGATCGTCTGAATTGGCGCAGTTTCGCCATTTTCTGCTTGACGATGGTGACCCCTACGGGAATCGAACCCGTGTTTCAGCCGTGAGAGGGCCGCGTCCTAACCGCTAGACGAAGGGGCCGTCCGGTTGCGGAGCGCGGGCATTAGGCCTGGCGACCGGCAGCGTCAAGGCGGACGCGGCGCTGGTTCAGCACCTCATAGGCCATGACGGCGGTGGCGACGGCTGCATTCAGGCTGTCGGCGCGGCCCAGCATGGGGATTTTGACGAGGACGTCGCACGCCTCCGCCATTTCGGGCAGCATTCCCTGCGCCTCGTTGCCTGTCAGCAAAAAGGTTGGCGGACGATAATCCGGCAGCTGGTAATCGACGGCCCCATCAAGGTGCAGGCCGACCAACTGTCCTTCGCCCGCGCGCAGCCAGTCCAGAAACCCTGACCAGTCAGACCGGGCCAGCGCGACCGTAAACAGCGCGCCCATGCTCGCCCGAACGGCTTCCACCGAAAACGGATCGGTGCATTCGCCGATCAGGATGACGCCGCCTGCGCCGACCGCGTCTGCGGTGCGCAGGATCGTCCCCAGATTGCCGGGATCGCGTAGCCGTTCCGCCACCAGCCAGATCGGCGCAGCGTGGCGGTCGATCCGGTCAAGGGCGGTGGGCAGTTCGGCATAAACGCCGATCACCGCGCCGGGATTATCCTTTCCCGACAGTTTGGACAGGATGTCGTCGCTTGTCTCGATCGCCTCGCCGCCTGCCTGCTCGACCGCCGACACGAGGCGGCGAACCAGGGGGTGCGATGCCGACTGGTCGGCAAAGAACAGCAGCTCCGGCACATGGCCGGCATCCAGCGCCTCGGTCAGGATGCGCAGTCCCTCCGCCAGGAACCTGCCCTGTTCGCGCCGATGACGCTTGTCGCGCAGCGCGCGAACGTCCTTGATCAGGGGGTTGGAAAAGGCGGTGATCTGACGGGTCATGGCGGCGTCCTATCAAGGACAAGGCGGCAAAAGTCGAGCCGCGCCCTAATCCTCGCCGAACTTGTCCTCGACCAGTGCGGCCATGGCGGCCACCGTCGCCTCTGCGTCCGGCCCTTCGGCGCTGATGGTGATGGTATCGCCCTTTGCCGCGCCCAGCATCATCAGCCCCATGATCGAGGTGCCGGTGACGCTGGACCCGTCCTTTTCCACCTCGACCTGAGCGTCCTGAGATGCGGCGAGGGTCACGAACTTTGCGCTTGCCCTGGCGTGCAGGCCGCGGCGGTTGGTGATGGTGACGGTGCGGCTCACCCGGCTCATGCAGCAGCTTCGCCCAGCACTTCCGATGCCACGGAGATGTATTTGCGTCCCGCCTCGCGCGCTGCGGCAACGGCGTCGGCCACCTTCATCGCCTTGCGCGCGCCGCCAAGCCGGATCAGCATCGGCAGGTTGATGCCGGCAATGACTTCGATCCGACCCTGCTCCATCAGGGAGATGGCGAGGTTCGACGGGGTGCCGCCGAACAGGTCGGTCAGGACGATTACACCCTTGCCCGCGTCGACGGTTTCGATCGCCCGGGCAATATCCGCCCGGCGTTCCTCCATGTCGTCATCCGGCCCGATCGAGATCGGGACGATCCGTTCCTGGACCCCCACGACATGTTCCATTGCCATGACGAATTCTTCGGCCAGCCGCCCATGCGTTACGAGTACTAAACCGATCATGATGCAGCATTTCCGTCCATTGACTGGTCCGTTGGCGATCCTTCGAGCGAGTCCTGCGGCGCGGCGCCAAGATCGCGATGTGCCAAGGTGAGCGAAAAACCCTCTCCGCGCAACCGTTTCGCCAGCCGCTCGGCAACATGGACCGACCGGTGTCTTCCCCCGGTACACCCGATGGCGATGGTGACATAGGCCTTGCCCTCCGCCCGGTAGCGGGGGATCAGCATCAGCAACAGGCCCTCGATCCGCTCCATCGCTTCGGCATAGGCGGGGTCGCCCGCGACATAGGCGCTGACCGGTTCGTCCTGCCCGGTGCCGGGCCGAAGATCGGGGACCCAGTGCGGATTGCGCAGGAACCGCATGTCGAACACGAGGTCGGCATTGCGTGGCAGACCGCGCGCAAAGCCGAACGATAGGATGGTCACAACCGGCTCGCCCTCGCCCGGCCCGGCAAAGGATCGACGGATTTCGGCGGCAAGGTCATTTGCCCGCATCTCCGTCGTGTCGATCAGCCGGTTCGCCCAGCGCCGGATGGGCGCCAGCAATTCGCGTTCGCGGGCGATGCCGTCGGGGGCAGGGCGGTCCAGCGCCAGCGGGTGGCGCCGCCGCGTTTCGGAATAGCGCCGCTCCAGCTCTCCCCCGGCGCAATCCAGGAACAGAGTGCCGATATCGTGACCATGGGTCTCGCTCAGCTTCTTGATCCGCCTGACGATCGCCTCGGCATCGAATCCGCGCGTCATCGCACCGATGCCGATGGCCAGTGGCCGTTCGTTCGACCCATCGGGAAGGGCCGTTGCCATCAGCCGGTCGAGCAGCAGCAGCGGCAGGTTGTCGACCACTTCCCAGCCAAGATCCTCCAGCGTCCGCAGAACGGTCGATTTACCGGCACCCGACATGCCGGTGACCAGCAGGATGCGCGTCGGCGCGTTACCGGTCATTGTGCGGCGATCAGCTGACGGACAGCGAGTTCGACCTTGATCGGCGCGGATTGTTCGAACGGATTGAGTACCAGCACGGGCAATGTCGTGCCCAGCAGATGCCGCCGATTTTCATCGGGCAGGCGTGGCGGCTGGGCATGAAGCTGCACGGTCATCGCAACGGGAACCCCCGCGACAAACGGCATGTCGACGATGCCGACCCCCCGAACTTCGATCCGGCCGGCAATCCTGTCCGGCGCCGAAGCCATCACCTGTCCGTCGCGCCGCTGTACCAGCGTGTAATCGTCGCTGACCAGCGATGCGCCCCGATCGATCAGGCGAAGCGCAAGGTCCGATTTGCCGGAACCGGACGCGCCCTCGATCAGTACGGCTCGCCCCTGAATGGCGATGCAGGTGGCGTGGATGGTTTCCGATGATAGCTGGTTCATGCTGCCCTGTTCACCGGCAACCGGACGGTGAAACGCGCCCCCGATTGCCGATCCATACGCGATTCGACCCCGATCATGCCCTGATGTCCTTCGACAATCGTACGCGCAATGGCAAGTCCCAGGCCCGAATGGGTCCCAAAGGCCTCGCCGCCCGGACGGACCGTGTGAAAACGGCGGAAAACGGCCTCTCGCTCGCTTTCCGGGACGCCGGGACCGTCATCCTCCACGGCGACGCAGGCCATATCGTCGATCACGTCAATCGTGATCGAGATGGTGCCGCCATCGGGCGAAAAGGACACGGCATTGTCGATCAGATTTTCGAACACCCGCTCTAGCCGGGTGCCGTCGCCCATCACCACGGCCCGGTCGCCAGCGTGCGATTCCAGCGCAATGCGTATGCCGTTGGGCAGGCCGCGGGTACGATGCCCGTCGACCAGATGCGCGATCAGGCTGGTCAGCGAAATCGGCTCGAACTGCGTGCGGCTCAGCTGGGCATCCAGGCGCGAGGCATCGGAAATGTCGGTGATCAGCCGATCCAGCCGCAACACATCGTCGCGGATGATCGCGATCAGCCGTTCCTGAAGCGTCGGATCGCGTACCGTCGCCAGACTGTCCACGGCGGAACGAAGCGAGGCGAGCGGGTTCTTGATCTCATGCGTCACATCGGCGGCGAAACTCTCGGTCGCGTCGATGCGGGCGGTCAGTGCCTGGCTCATGTCCGACAGGGCGCGGGCGAGCATCCCGATCTCGTCCCGCCGGCTGGGCAGGCGCGGAACTACGACGCCGCGCGCCCGGCCCAGCCGCACGCGCACCGCCGCCACCGCCAGCCGCCGCATCGGCCGCACGATGGTGCGCGCAAGGAACAGCGAGAGAAGGATCGACACCAGCGTGACGACCAGCAGCACCATGGACAGGCGGAACCGTTCCACCCGGACGGTCCGGGTAATCTCCAGCGCGTTGACCGAACTTAGCACGGCGCCCCCGCGGGCCAGCGGCGCCGCGGCCGTGATGACGACCGTCCGGTCGGGCGCGCGCCATGCCGATGCGGCGGGCCGTCGCTTGCGGATCGCGGAGGCGACATCCGGCCAGTCCAGCCCGCGATCGGCGGCGCGTTCGCGGTACAGCGGCGCGCGGGCGGTGCCGACCACGGTGTCGATCATGGCATCTAGAAATCGCGCCGCATCCTGTTGCCAGGGATCCTTGTCCGGATCGCGCAGCTGGAAATTGCGGACGCCAAGCACCCGGCTGTCGTCGGACAGCTTCCCGCCCGGCTGATAGACGCGGATGCGAGCGCCGGACACTTTGGCCAGCGCGGCGACCGCCGCTGCCCGTCCGCCGGCATCCGGTGTTCGGTCCAGCGCCTCTGCGACCAGGGCGATTTCATGCTCGGCCCGTTCGATGCGCCCGTCGATGATGCGCGCCCGATAGGTGTCGAGGTAGAAAAACCCCCCCGCCAACAGCGCCAGGGCAAAGATGTTGACCGCCAAAATGCGCGGGGTCAGCGAAATCCGGCCCGACCAGCGGAGCGACAGATCGCGGTCGTCACTCGTCGGCAAAACGATAGCCCGCCCCGTACAGCGTCTTGATCGAATCAAACTCGGGATCGACCTCCCGGAACTTGCGCCTCACCCGCTTGATGTGGCTGTCGATGGTGCGGTCGTCGACATAAATGTCGTCCTGATATGCGGCGTCCATCAACTGGTTGCGCGTCTTGACGATCCCCGGCCGCTGAGCGAGCGTTTCAAGGATCAGGAACTCGGTCACCGTCAGTGTGACCGGACGATCATCCCAGGTCACGCTGTGCCGTGCCGGGTCCATCGACAGGCGACCGCGCACCAGCACCGGTGCGCTTTCAGCCCCGCCATCCTGCTGACCATCGCCGGCGTTGCCGCGCGCCAGATCGGCCCGGCGTAGGATCGCGCGGATGCGGGCGATCAGCAGGCGCTGGCTGAACGGTTTGGCGATGTAATCGTCGGCGCCCAGCGCAAGGCCCAGCGCCTCGTCCAGCTCGTCATCCTTGGACGTCAGGAAGATGACCGGCAACTTCGTCTTTTCGCGCAGGCGGCGCAGCAGCTCCAGCCCGTCCATGCGCGGCATCTTGATGTCGAGGACCGCAAGGTCCGGCGGATTGTCGATCAGCGCCTTCAACGCGGAATCGCCATCCGAATAGACCCGCGTCACGAACCCTTCGGCCTGAAGCGCGATCGATACCGATGTCAGGATGTTGCGGTCATCATCCACCAGCGCGATGGTCGCACTCATCCGGCACTCCTTGTCTGCGTTCCCGAACGACTGCCTAGGGCAAAGCGGCGCAGGCCTCAACTGACAGACCCTGTTCTCGAACCGGAACATCTTCCGGGGTTTGACCGCAGCGTCATCAGCGGCTAACCGGACGCCATCTGAATACGTATGCAGCAATGCCGCCCAGGCAGGTTCTGGAGATGACGAATGACGCAGCGCACGCCGATTGCCGGGTTGGCCCGGGTGGGAATCGAAACGCAGGCACAGGTTCACTGGAACCTGCTGACGCCCGCTCTGGTCGAGCACGCCCTGCGTCGCGGCGAGGGCAGGCTGGTCGAAGGGGGTGCGCTGGTCGTCGAAACCGGCAAGCACACCGGGCGGTCGGCCAAGGACAAGTTCATCGTGCGCGACTCGACGACGGAACCCACCATCTGGTGGGGCAAATCCAATGTCGCGATGGACCCTGCGCATTTCGCTGCGCTCAAGGCCGATTTCCTGGCCGAGCTGAGCCAGCGGGACACGCTGTTCGTGCAGGACCTGTACGGCGGATCGCAGCCGGAGCACCGCGTCAATGTGCGCGTGGTCAACGAACTTGCCTGGCACAGCCAGTTCATCCGCACCATGCTGGTTCGCCCTGACGAGGATGCGCTGAAGGGATTCGAGCCGGAATATACCATCATCGACCTGCCCAGCTTTCGCGCCGATCCCGCCCGGCATGGCACGCGGTCGGAAACGGTCATCGCGGTCAACCTGACGGAAAAGCTGATCCTGATCGGCGGCACGGCCTATGCCGGTGAGATGAAGAAGAGCGTGTTCGGCCTGCTCAATTACCTGCTGCCGGAACAGGGCATCATGCCGATGCACTGTTCGGCCAACATGGCGCATGACGGTACCAATACGGCGGTGTTTTTCGGCCTGTCGGGCACGGGCAAGACGACGCTGTCGGCCGATGCCAGCCGGACGCTGATCGGCGATGACGAACATGGCTGGTCCGACACCGCGGTCTTCAATTTCGAAGGGGGCTGTTATGCCAAGATGATCCGGCTGTCCGCCGAAGCGGAACCGGAAATCCATGCCACGACGCGGCGGTTCGGCACGGTGCTGGAAAATGTCGTGATGGACGATGCAACGCGTCAGCTGAACCTCGACGACAACAGCCTGGCCGAGAACACGCGCGGCGCCTATCCGATCGATTTCATTCCCAATGCCTCGCCCGACAATATGGGGCCGGTGCCGCGCAACATCGTCATGCTGACTGCCGACGCCTATGGCGTCTTGCCCCCCATCGCGCGGCTGACGCCGGAACAGGCGATGTACCATTTCCTGTCCGGCTACACGGCGCGGGTCGCGGGGACGGAGATTGGCGTGACCGAGCCGGAAGCGACATTTTCAACCTGTTTCGGTGCGCCGTTCATGCCGCGCCACCCCAGTGTTTACGGCAATCTGCTGAAGGAGCGGATCGCGCGCGGCGGCGTCGCCTGCTGGCTGGTCAACACCGGCTGGACGGGCGGCAAGCATGGCGTCGGCAGCCGGATGCCGATCAAGGCGACGCGGGCGCTGCTGAACGCTGCGCTCGACGGCAGCCTGAACGACGCAGAGTTCCGGACCGATCCCAATTTCGGATTCAAGGTGCCGGTGGCGGTGCCGGGGGTCGACAGTGCGATCCTGGATCCGCGGGCGACATGGGCGGACAAGGCCGATTACGATGCCACGGCCGCGCGACTGGTGGACCTGTTCAATGACAATTTCGCGCAATTCGCCGATCATGTGGACGAGGGCGTGCGCAAGGCCGCGCCGATGGTGACGGTCGCGGGCTGAACCCGCTGGCACGGCCCGACAGTGGAAGGCAGGGATTTCCCGCGGAGGTTCCTGCCGCCGCTCCGACCCGCTGATTGACCGCTCGCCATTGCATGGGCGTAATGATAGCATCCGGCTGATCAGTGATGGAGCGACTCATGGACCTGAATGCGATCCTCAATCAATTCGCCGGCAACGACGCCACCATCGAAAATCTGGGGCAAAAGCTGGGCCTTTCGCCCGAGCATGTGCAGGCCGCAGTGGCGGCGCTGGCCAAGTTTCACCCGATGGACGTGAACACGGCCGAAGGGGCGGCAGCGGAAACCGGGCTGCCGGTCGACACGCTCAACCAGATCATCGGCCAGATCGGCGGCGAGGGGTCGCTGGGCCGTTTCGCGCAAATGCTGGGCGATGACAAAAGCGGCGGCATCGGCGGGATGCTGGGCGATATTGCGGGCAATTTCTTCGGCAAGAAGTAACGCTGTTCCGACGGTTTTCGGGAACCTGATCCGGCCCGGTCGGTTGGCCGGGCATGGTTTCTCTGCTTGATACCCTGTCGCCCTGGGTCAGCGCGCTGATCCAGGTTGCGATCGCAATCTGTGCCGCACTGATCGTCCATTTCGTCGTCTTTGCGGTGGCCACGCGGCTGGCCGCACGCAATGCCAGCAGCATCGACGACCTGTATGTCGCGGCGGCGCGCGGGCCATCGCGCTGGCTGCTGGTCGCGGTTGCGCTGGCCGGTGTGCGCCCCATCCTGTCGCTATCCGCCAGCGGGGATCAGCTGTGGCTGCTGGTTGCCGGTATGGCGATCCCGGCGATCATCGGGTGGATGGCCATCAACCTGATCCGCGCGACGGGTCAGGCGGTCGAAATCCGGGCGGATATCAGCGTCGCCGACAATCTTGCCGCCCGGCGCAAGCGGACGCGTAGCGGGATCCTGACCCGCATTGCAGTGTTCGTCGTCGGGTTTCTGACGCTGTGCATGATGTTGCTGAGCATTCCGGGCGTGCGCAGCGTTGGCGTAACGCTGATGGCATCGGCGGGCCTTGCCGGGCTGGCGGTCGGCGCTGCGGCTCAACCGCTGCTCAAAAACCTGATCGCCGGCATCCAGATGGCGTTTACTGAGCCGATCCGGATCGACGACGTTGTCATCATCGACGGGGAATGGGGCCGGATCGAGGAAATCCGGCTGACCTATGTCGTCGTGGCGATATGGGACGAACGGCGGCTGGTCGTGCCGGTGTCCCGGTTCCTGGACGACAGTTTCCAGAACTGGACCAGGAACAGCAGCCAGTTGCTGGGGACGGTCTTTTTCCACCTTGATCCGACTGCCGACATCGACCGGATCCGTACGCGGTTCGAGGCGATGGTCCGCGCCAATCCGCGCTGGGACGGCCGGGCTCAGGGCTTGCAGGTGACCGAGATTCGTGCCGATGCCATCGAGGTGCGTGGCCTGGCCACCGCACGCGATGCCGGGACGGCATTCGACCTGCGCTGTGACCTGCGCGAAGGGATGCTCGCCTTTCTGCGCGACGAGATGCCGGAGGCTCTGCCGCGGCGGCGGACGGTGATCGAGGGCGACCCGATCCCCGCCGCCGCTGCCCCCGCCTCAGGCTGAACGGCGCTGGATGTAGCGTTCGACGACCTTGTCCAGAACGGTCATCGGCACGCCGCCACCGGTCACCACCGCGTCGTTGAACGTCCGGAAATCGAACTTCGGCCCCAGCATCTGCTTTGCATGATCGCGCAGCCGGTTGATATAGCTGTGCCCGACCTTGTACCCGCACGCCTGGCCCGGCCAGCTGCAATAGCGATCAACCTCGCCCCGCACTTCCTCGACCGTCGAGCCGTTGGTGGTGGCGAACCACTGGATCGCCTGATCGCGGGTCCATCGCTTGGCATGGATGCCGGTGTCGACCACCAGGCGGCACGCGCGAAAGCCCAGGCTTTGCAGATAGCCCAGCCGCATGACGGGATCGTCGGCGTAATAGCCAAGCTCGTCCGCCAGCTGTTCGGCATAGAGCGCCCAGCCTTCGGAATAGGCGTTGAAGCCCAGCATCGACCGGATCAGTGGCAATTTGAACGTATATTCGCCCTGCCACGCATGGCCGGGGATGCTTTCGTGAAACGCCAGATCGGGCAGGGCATAGCGCGGCCAGATTTCCGTGGTGCGCAGGTTGATCCACAACCGGCCCGGCACCTTGCCGTCGATCGTGCCCGCGCCGCCATAGGCACCGGGTGCGCCCGGCTCCACCTCCGGCGCCATCCGCTTCACCTCGACCCGGCCGGGGGCCAGGACGGTGAACGCCTCCGGCATCTTGCGGCGCATGTCGGCGATGGATTTTTCCAGCAGCGCGATGATCTGACGCCGGCCATCGTCATTGTTGGGGAACAGATATTTCGGATCCTTGCCCAGCGCGGTCATCCGTTCGCCCACGCTGCCGTCGCGATAGCCGATGGATTTCAGGATCGTATCCATCTGCCCCTGCAGCTCGGCCAGCTGCACCTTGCCCATCTCGTGGATTTCGTCCGGGGTCAGGCGAGTGGTCGTCGCGGCGCTGAGCGCCCAGGCGTAATAGGCATCCCCTTCGGGCAGTTTCCACGCCCCGGCATCGCTGGTCGCGCGCGGCACATGGCTTTCCAGTTCGGCAAGCTGGCGGGCAAGGGCGGGGGCAATGCGTGCCCGCGCAATCGCCTCGGCACGGGTGGCGTAATCGGCGTTCATCGATCCCGTCCGCCGGGCCAGGGATGACACGATGGTCCATTCCCTTGGATCGCCCTTTTGCGCGATTTTCAGCTGGTTGATCGCCTTGGCCAGGTTGAAGTCGGGCAGGATTACGCCGCGCCCGGCGGCATCGCGCAGCCGTTCCGTCTCGCCATCCAGCTGCCGGGCATAGCCGTCCAGCCGCGCCAGATACGCCTCTGCATCCCAGGGTGTTTCGACGGTGTGGCTGTCGTCAAGGAATTGCGGCACGTCCAGAAACGCGCCGACATTCTGCGCCACGACATAGGGCGAGTTGCGCCACCCGCCAAAGGCGACATCGCCATAGGGAAAGCGATATCCCGCCGCCGCGATCTCGTGCGCCGCCAGCGTGACCTCAAGATCGATGCGGGTTGCCTCGCTCAGCCGGTCCTCGTCCACCGCCTTCATCGCGGCGATCCGCTGGTCGACCGCGCCCGCAATGGCCCGGATACCCTGTGGCGACTTGTCCGCCATCCGCGCCTTCAGCGCCGCGCGCTTGCCGGTATCAATGCCAAGCGAGGTGGCACCCTCCGGATTTTCCCTCAGGATCGCTTCGGTTGCGCCGTCGATCAGCGCGCGTGCAGCCGCATCGGCATCTGTTGCGGCGCTGGCATAGCGCGGGACGATGGCGGCGCTGGCCAAGGTTGCGGTCGTGGTGAGCAGGCGGCGGCGATCAATCAGCAAGGCAGGGCACTCATTCAGATGCAGGTGGCGACAGGGTGGCGAGCGGCGCGATAACAAGCAAGCCGCCATCGACCCGTTCGATGCGCCCGCGCGCGCCGGCGGGCATATCCGGGCCGGTGGCGGGCCATTCGCCGTCCCCGACGCGCACCCGTCCGCTGCCCTCAGACAGCGGCTCCACGACCGTCACTGTCTGACCCACCATGCGCGCCGCACGGTCATTCAGCAGCGGGTCGGCGCTGGCGACCGGCCAGTCGCCATACCACCGCTTGCCGATCAGCACGGCGGCGGTCGTCCATGCCGCAAGGCCGATCAGCTGGCCGATGATGCCCAGATCCGGAAAGATCAGCGCCAAGACACCGGTCAGCGCCGCACCCGCCGCCAGAAAGACCAGGAAAGCACCCGGCACGATCAGTTCGGCCAGGCCGAGCAGCGCCGCCAGGATCAGCCAGAGAAAACCGATATTCCCGTCAAAGCTCACGGCTGGTCACTCCTCGCCGGCAAAGGGGCTGATCCGCTTTCCGGCGGGCGGGGCGGGGGGCGCAGGGGGCTTGGCCGGGTTGCCCAGTGCCTCCTTGGCCAGTTCGCCGATGCCGCCCAGCGTGCCGATCAGCTGCGTGGCCTCGACCGGGAACAGGATCGTCTTGGCATTGGGGCTGGTGGCGAATTTGCCCACCGCCTCTACATATTTCTGCGCGATGAAATAGTTGAGCGATTGAACGCCGCCCTGTTCGATCGCTTGAGAGACGACCTGAGTGGCGGTCGCTTCGGCCTGCGCCGCGCGTTCACGGGCCTCCGCATCGCGGAATGCGGATTCGCGGCGGCCTTCGGCTTCCAGGATGCGGGCCTGTTTCTGGCCCTCTGCGCGCAGGATTTCGGACGCGCGCGTGCCCTCTGCCTCCAGGATGTTGGCGCGTTTTTCGCGTTCCGCCTTCATCTGGCGGCCCATCGCGTTGACGATATCGGCGGGCGGCCGGATGTCCTTGATCTCGACGCGGGTGATCTTGACTCCCCATGGCGTCGTCGCATGGTCGACCACCGCCAGCAGGCGCGCGTTGATCTCGTCCCGCTTGGACAGGGTTTCATCCAGGTCCATCGCGCCCATCACGGTGCGCAGATTGGTCGTCGTCAACTGAAGCAGAGCGACATACAGGTCGGAAACCTCATACGCAGCCTTGGCCGCGTCGAGCACCTGAAAGAACACGACCCCGTCGGTCGAGATCATCGCATTGTCCTTGGTGATGATCTCCTGCCCCGGAATGTCGATCACCTGTTCCATCATGTTGATCTTGCGACCGACGCGATAGAAGAATGCCGGATACAGGTTGAACCCCGGCCGGGCGACATTGGTGAAGCGGCCGAAATGTTCGATCGTGTATTCATACCCTTGGCGCACGATCTTGATACTGGCGAACAGATACATGATCACCAGCATGACGAGCGCAAAGACGCCCGAAATCACCAAATCCATCACCCCACTCCCTCTGGCTTCCCGACGACAGGGCTAGCATAAGCAGGGGATGAGCACAGCCGAAACCGCACCCCGATCCGTCCTGTTCCTGCCCGCCAACAATCCGCGCGCCATGGCCAAGGCACGCGAGCTGCCCGTCGACATGGTGGTGCTCGATCTTGAAGATGCGGTTAAGCCCGAAGACAAGGAAGCGGCACGTCAGGCCGCACGCGATTGTCCCGGCTTTCCGGGCAAGCTGTTTGGCATCCGCGTCAACGCGCGCGAAAGCGATGAGCATGGCGATGACCTGAAGGCGGTGCGTAAATCGGCGGCGACCCATGTCGTTGTGCCGAAAGTGGAGCAGCCCGAAACCGTCATCATCGCCAGCAGTTCTGCGCGCCGCCCTGCGCTGGCGATGATCGAAACCGCCGCCGGGGCGATGAATGTCGGGCCGATCGCGTCGGTTTCGGGCTGGGGGTATTCGATTGCAGGACTGATCGCGGGGACCAACGATCTGGCCGCATCGCTGCGCCTGCCGCCGCGGGCTGGGCGGGCGGCGATGACGACCGCCTTGCAGCTGATCGTCCTTGCCGCGCGCGGCCGCGACATCTGGGCCATCGATGGCGTATTCAATCGCCTTTCCGATCCCGACGGGCTGGCCGCCGAATGTGCGGAGGGGCGGATGCTGGGGTTCGATGGCAAATCGCTGATCCATCCCGGACAGGTCGATGCGTGCCATCAGGCATTTGCCCCGACCGAGGCGGAAATCGAAGCTGCAAGACAGCTGATCGCGGCCTTTACCGGCGGTGCGCAGCGGCACGAAGATACGATGATCGAGGCGATGCACGTCGACCGGGCGCGTGCGATGCTGACACGGGCGGGCCTGACCCCCTAGCCGAACCGGCGGGGTGCGGTTACATGGGCCGCCAATCCGCGATTCTACGGGAACGGCACGCATGGAAATCCCCCTTGGCCTGACATTCGACGATGTGCTGCTGGTTCCGGCGGAATCGGAAGTGCTGCCCAGCGGCGCCGACACCCGGACGCGCGTGTCGCGGGGCCTGGCCCTCAACATCCCGTTCCTGTCGTCGGCGATGGATACGGTGACCGAAAGCGACATGGCGATCGTGATGGCGCAGATGGGCGGCATCGGCGTGCTGCACCGCAATCTGACCGTCGAGGAACAGGTCGCCGCCGTGCGGGCCGTGAAGCGGTTCGAAAGCGGCATGGTGGTCAATCCGATCACGATTGCGCCCGATGCCCCGCTGGCCGAGGCACAGGCGCTGATGGCCCGTCACCGGATCAGCGGGATTCCCGTGGTGGAAAAATCGGGCCGCCTGGCCGGGATCCTGACCCACCGCGACACCCGCTTTGCCGAAAATCCCGGTCAGCCGGTCAGCGAGCTGATGACCCGCGATAATCTGGCCACCGTTTCCCCCGGCGTCAGTCAGGAGGAGGCGCGCCGCCTGCTGCACCAGCGGCGGATCGAAAAGCTGCTGGTCGTCGATGATGCGTATCACTGCATCGGCCTGATCACGGTCAAGGACATTGAAAAGGCCGTCACCTATCCCAGCGCGACCAAGGACGCTGCCGGGCGGCTGTGCGTCGCGGCCGCGACCACGGTTGGTGACAAGGGGTTCGAACGGACCGAGGCGCTGGTCGATGCCGAATGCGATGTGATCGTCATTGATACCGCCCATGGCCATAACCGCGAGGTTGCCCGCGCCGTGGAGCGGGTGAAGCGGCTGTCCAATTCGGTTCAGGTCATTGCCGGCAACGTCGCCACTGCCGAGGCGACCCGCGCGCTGATCGGCGCCGGGGCGGACGGGGTAAAGGTGGGCATCGGCCCCGGCTCCATCTGCACCACGCGCGTCGTTGCCGGCGTTGGCGTGCCGCAGCTGACCGCGGTGATGGAATCGGCAAAGGCCGCGCGCGAGCATGACGTGCCGGTCATCGCCGATGGCGGCATCCGCACGTCGGGCGATGTTGCCAAGGCGCTGGCCGCCGGTGCGTCTGCCGTGATGATCGGTTCGCTGCTGGCCGGAACCGAGGAAGCGCCGGGCGAGACGTTCCTGTATCAGGGCCGGGCGTACAAAAGCTATCGCGGCATGGGCAGCGTCGGCGCGATGGCGCGCGGTTCGGCCGACCGCTATTTCCAGGCGGACATCAAGGACCAGATGAAGCTGGTACCCGAAGGGATCGAGGGGCAGGTGCCGTTCAAGGGCCCGGCCAAGGATGTGATCCATCAGCTGGTCGGCGGGGTAAAGGCGGCGATGGGCTATACCGGCAGCCACACCATCCCCGAACTTCAGGAACGGGCACGGTTCGTGCGCATCACCAATGCGGGCCTGCGCGAAAGCCATGTCCATGATGTCACCATCACGCGAGAGGCGCCCAATTATCCGACGCGCTGAGCCTTTGGCCCGGCGCACGGACGGCCTGGCGCCATGACCGATTCCCAGAAACTCTGGCTGATCGTGGCCCTGGCCGCGCTGTACATCGTGGTTCGCATCCGCCTGTTCCGGGTCCGCTGGGCACGGACCAAGGCGCGGCTGGCAGAGGAACAGGCGATGGAGGCGGAACAGGCCAAGCAGGCTGAACAGGAGCATCAGGCATGACGCCGGGCGCGCGCGTTCAGGCGGCGATCGAGCTGCTCGATGCCATCATCCTTGCCGCCCGCGATCAGGGCGCGTCCGCCGACGTGCTGATCGCCCGATATTTTGCGGGTCGCCGCTATGCCGGGTCGAAAGACCGTCGGGCGGTGCGTGAGCTGGTCTATGCGGCCATCCGGATGCTGGGGGACCGTCCGGTCAGTGGCCGCACGGCGATGCTGGCGCTGGCTGACAGCGATCCGGCACTTGCAGCGACCTTCGGTTCCGGCGGCCATGCGCCGGCTGCGCGGGAGGCCCATGAAGTGCCCGCCACGCCCGGCGTCCTGCCCGAATGGCTGGCGCAGCGGATGACGGATAGCGGCGTCGGCGCGGACGTTCAGGCATCGCTGCTGGACCGTGCCCCGCTGGATATCCGGGTCAATCCTTTGCGATCGGACGTCGGGGCGGTTCTGGCGGCTTTTCCGGAAGCGGCGGGCATTGACGGCCTGCCGAACGGCCTTCGGTTGCCGGCGGATACCCGCGTCGATCCCAATCCGCTGTATGAGGCGGGTGCATTCGAGATTCAGGACGCGGGCAGCCAGTGGGTGACACTGGCCAGCGGGGTTGCGCCCGGCATGGCGGTCATCGACCTGTGTGCAGGGGGCGGCGGCAAGACGCTGGCGCTGGCGGCGATGATGGCGGGGGAGGGACGGATCATCGCCAGCGATACCGATCGTGCCCGCCTGTCGCGCTTGGCCCCCCGCGCTGCCCGTGCGGGGGTGACGGGCATCGAACCTGTGCTCATCAACCCCATGCGGGAGGCAGAGGGGCTGGCCGAATGGCACGGCAGGGCGGATCATGTCCTGATCGACGCGCCCTGTTCCGGCACGGGCACATGGCGGCGCAATCCGGAGGCGCGCTGGCGGCTGACGCCCGACCGGCTCGTCCGGCTGGCGGAAACGCAGCAACGGCTGCTGGGCGTCGCCGCGCGGCTCGTCCGGCCGGGCGGGACGCTGACCTATATCGTCTGTTCGCTGCTCGATGCCGAGGGGCGGGATCAGGCAGAGGCCTTTCTGGCCGCGCATCCCGACTGGACGGCGGTCGACCGGCCCATCCCGATCGGCACACCGCATGGCCCCGGCCTGCGGCTTGATCCAGCTACCCACTCGACGGACGGCTTTTTTGTCGTAACAATGGCGGCGAAAGCGAACTGAACCCATGGCTGCCCTGGAGACCGCAATGCGAGTAATCGCCGTTAGCACCGCCGCCGCGCTGACCGTCCTGTGCCTTGGCACGTCGCTGACCGCGCAGCGGCCGGACGATCAGGTCGATGCGAAGTCGCTGGCGCTGCTTGAAAAGAGCCGCGCGGCAAAGGCGGCGGGCAATCTGGAATCCGCGGTGGACCTGGCCGAAACGGCGCTGGTGATCGATCCGCGCAACCGGGCGGCCTATGTGCAGCTGGGCGATCTGGCGACCGCACGCGAATTGCCGGGCAAGGCCCTGGGCTTTTACCGGGATGCGCTGAACCTGGAGCCGACGGATGTGTCGGCATTGCGCGGGCAGGGCGAGGCGCTGGTCGCCAAGGGCGCGGTCAACCGGGCGCGCGAGACGCTGGCCAAGATCAAGACGATCTGTGCCAAACAGTGCCCGGAGGCGACCCAGCTTGCCATGGCGATCGAAAAGGGTCCGCCAGCGATCCAGACGGCGGTGAAGAGCGATCCGCCGGTCACGGTCATCCCGGACAAGGTGCCGGAAGCCAATCCCTGACGCCCACCCTCGCTGACGCGGTCAGTTCATCAGCCGGGCAATCGACAGAAAATCGTCCAGGGTCAGCGTTTCGGCCCGGCGGGTGGGATCGATGCCAAGCTGATCCAGCACATCCAGCGCGCCCGGTACGCCCTTCAGGCTTTGACGCAGCATCTTGCGGCGCTGCCCGAACGCGGCGCTGGTGATCTGTTCGAGCCGGGCGAGCCGGATTCCGTCCGGTGTCTGCTTCGGCGTCAGATGGACGACGGCCGACATCACCTTTGGCGGTGGCGTAAAGGCCGACCGGTGCACCGGCATCGCGATGCGCGCATCCGTCCGCCACTGGCTGAGAATGGCCAGGCGGCCATAGGCATCGCTGCCCGCCTTTGCGACGATCCGTTCGGCGACTTCCCGCTGGAACATCAGGGTCAGGCTTGCCCACCACGGAAACCATTCGGTCGACAGCCAGCCGATCAGCAGCTGCGTGCCGACATTATAGGGCAGGTTGGCGACGATGTGCGGCCGCTCGCCCGGAAACAGGGCGGGGGCATCGACCGCCAGGGCATCGCCCTCGATCACCGTCAGCTTGCCGGGCCATGCCACGCCCAGTTCGGCCAGCGCCGGGATGCAGCGCCGATCGCGCTCGATTGCCGTCACCCTGGCCCCGGCCGCAAGCAGCGCGCGGGTCAGGCCGCCCGGACCCGGGCCGATTTCCAGGACCGGCGCGTCGTTCAGATTGCCGGGAATGGCCGCGATGCGGGCCAGCAGCTGTCCGTCGAACAGGAAATTCTGGCCCAGCGCCTTGCTGGCGGTCAGGCCATGGGTGCGAATAACCTCGCGCAGCGGGGGCAGATCAGCCGGTGTCATGGGATCAGGCCGCGCGCCGCTCGACCGAGTCGGCCGCCATGCGCAGCGCGGCGATCATCGCCCCCGGATTGGCCAGCCCCTTGCCCGCAATGCCGAATGCCGTCCCATGATCAGGCGAGGTGCGCACGATGGGCAGGCCGAGCGAGATGTTCACGCCTTCATCGAAATACAGCGTCTTCAGCGGGATCAGCGCCTGATCGTGATACGCGCATAGCACCGCGTCATAGCGGGCACGGGCGCGCGCATGGAACAGCGTGTCAGCGGCAAAGGGGCCGGTCGCATCGATGCCCTCCGCCTGCAGTTGGTGGATTGCGGGCGTGATCCGTTCGATCTCCTCCCGACCCAGTGCGCCATCTTCCCCAGCATGGGGGTTGAACCCGGCAAAGGCCAGCCGGGGCGCGGCGATCCCGAAATTGCGGGCAAGGCCGCGCGCCGTCACCCGCGCCTTGGCCACGATCAGTTCCGGGGTCAGCAGATGCGCAACCTCTGCCAGCGGCAGGTGGGTGGTGATCGGCACCACGCGCAGGTCCGGCCCGGCCAGCATCATTACGACATTGTCCGGCGCGACGCCGCACCGTTCGGCCACGAACTCTGTCTGGCCGGGATGGGTGAAGCCAACCTTGTACAGCTGGGATTTGGAAACCGGGGCGGTGACCAGCGCAGATGCAGCACCCGACCGGGTCAGGCCGACGGCGATCTCCAGCGCCTGAAGCGCACTGCGCGCGCCGTCAATGTCCGGTTCGCCGGGCGCGCCTGCACCGGCATCGACGATGGACAGGACCGGCAGGGCATCGGCAAAGACCGCTGCGGCTTCGCCCGGTTCGGCGATTGCCCGCACCGGCCCCTGCCAGATCCGCTGGATGGAGCGTATATCGCCGACCACGAAAAATGGCGGGACGCGATCCTGGGCCCGACGCTCCCATGCGCCGACGGTGATGTCAGGACCAATTCCCGCCGGATCGCCCAGCGAGACCACCAGGGGCGCACGAAGCGCCGCGGGTGCAGATGTGCCCGTCAACGATATTCGACCACCGCATCGCGCCGCAGATCGCGCAGCATCCGCTGGGCGCGCAGGTTCACCCGTTCCTGCTTCATCTTGTCCTGCATTTCCTCGACGGACGGCAGGCTGGCCGCCCGCTGATCGTCGCGCCCGCACAGCACCAGCACGCGCACGCCATCCTCGCGGGTGCCGAACGGCGGCGTCGCCTCGCCGACATTCAGGTTCATCATGATTTCCTGAAGCTGCGGGGGCAGCGTGCGGATGACGACGGCGTCATTGTCCACGACCTCGGCGCCCAGCTTGGCAGCGACCGTGCCGACATTGCCGCAGCCCTGCAGCGCCTTGGTCGCCTCGGCGAACTCGGCCACCTTGGCATTGCCCTGTGCCTCGGTCGTGCCGGGGGCAAAGCGCATCGTCATCTGGCGCAGCGACAGGCGGGCATCCTTGGGATCAGCGACCAGCACCTGGCGCTTGTCGACCAGGTAGAGGATCGAGAAGCCGCCCGGAATGGCGATCGGTCCCGCCACCTGGCCTGGCTGAAGCTGCTGCGCAGCGGTGGCCAGTGCGTCGGGCAGCACGGCCGCGCGGACCCAGCCCAGATCGCCGCCGACTGTCCGCGTCGTGGCATCCGACCGGGTGGTTGCGAAAAATTCAAAGGGCTGCCCCTGGCGCATGGATGCGATGATCTTCTGCCCCTCGGCAAACACTTCCTGCTGCCGGTCCGGCGTTGCCGCCAGATAGATTTCCTTGACGTGGAACTCCTCGGTCCCCTTGGCATCCTCGATCCGCTTCAGCACCGCCTCGACCTCTTCGGTCGATACGTTGACGAACGCATCGACCTTGCGGCCGATCACCCGCTGCCACGCCAGTTCGCCCTGAATCTGGCGGTACAGCGTCTTGTCCGACGAACCGGCATTGCGCAGGAAGGTGCGCAGTTGCTCCGGCGTCATGTTGAAATTGCGGGCGACGCGGGCAAAACCCTGCGTCACTTCCTGCGGCGTGATCGTGATCTCGTTCGCTTCGGCTTCCTGAATCTGCAGCGTCTCGTCGATCAGGCCGCGCAGCACCTGCAGCTTGAGCTGCTGCATCTGGTCTTCCGGAATCTTGATCTGGTTCAGCGCGACGATCATGGCCACGCGGTGATCGACATCCGTGCCGGTCAGCACCGTGTTGTTCACGATCGCGGTCGGCTTGCGGACATTGGGGTCCGACTTTCCGAAAATCTGGAGATTGGCGGGCAAATCCAGCCCGGCGTTCGGCACTTCGGCATCTTGTGCGCCGGCCATGGCGGCACCAATGCCCGTCATCGTCATCACCGAAGCAGCCAACAGGCTGGCCAGTTGAACGCGCAATCCGTTCTTCATTGAATTCGTTCCCGATCGTCCCTGGGCCATTGCCCCGGCGCAATGCCGCGCAATGGCCATGCAACTCCCTGTCTGAACCCCGGCTTAGCGGCCAAGGTTCAGCAATTCCAGTGTCAGCAGGAAACTGTTGCCCCGCCGCGCATCGCCATTGTCCTGATAATCCCGCCGCCAGGTGACCCCCAGCCGCAGGCAGTCATCGTCATAAGCGACGCCAACCCGGTGGCGGATCGGGGAAAATCCGTCCGACGTCGATAGCAGATCCTCGCGCTGATCGGTCAGATCGACCAATGCCGAACCGAACACAGACCAGAACCGACTGATCGCCACGCGTCCGCCGACCCGCGCTTCCTCGCGGTCCTGAAGGTCGGCCAGATCGAACGAAACGTCGCGGTTCAGCCTCAGATAGCCCAGCTGAGCATAGGTCCGGCGGGTGCCGATCGTGGCGTCGATCTCGTTCCGGCGGACCGCAAAATTGTCCTTGTCCAGCCGGTAACGATGCGTGAAGCGCAGGAAATCGCGAAAGCGCACATCGGTTCGCCCGACAATGTCGGACACCTTTTCCGACAGGCCGGTGCCGTCGGGCAGGATGCTGGACCGGCTGGTCAGGCGAAAGCTCTGTCCCACAGTGGTGTTGATCGCAACGCCGGGCAGGTCGAGCGCGTATTCAACTCCGGCGGTGAACCGGGTCGAATCCTCGAACCGGTCATATCCGGGAAACCGGTTCAGCGCGAACAGGTTGGAATCTTCCAGATCGACCGCGCGTGCGTCCTCGTTCGGCACGTCGAAATTGTCGATGGGCGGCGCGGCAACCACCTGAAACCGGGGGGTGATCCGCTGAGTGCCACCCAGAAACCCGCCGATGAACGGCCATTTAACGTCAACCGCCGCCGCCGCCACGCCGCGCGTCCGGAACCCTTCTTCCCCGCGATAGCTGGGCACCAGCGTCGATAGCGTATCGCGGGTGTTATAGGCATCGCCGCGGGCATAGGCGGTCAGCGTGACCTCATGCCCCCAGGGCGTCAGCCGCCGCAGGTCCCATCGGGCAGAGGCAAAGGCGCGCTGCGTATCCTGTCCCTCTTCGCGCGACAGGGCCAGCGTGTTGAGCTGAAACTCGAACATCCCGCCGACCACGCCGTCGCCCAACCGCTTGCGAAAATCGATTTCGGGCAGGGCGATGGGCTGCACCCGCTGATTTTCGGTAATGCGCAGCGTCTGCACGGCCCAGCCGCTGATGGAGAAATAGCTCGTCTCGTCCATCCGCTCGACACGGACGACGTTGCGCAGCCGGTCATCGCGCGAAATGTCATAGCGGCGGAGGAACGTCTGGTCGCTGGCCAGCCGGATCGCGCCGGTAAAGCTCCAGTTCGGGTTCAGCTGGAACCGGGCATTGCCCTCGAGATAGCCGCGAAGCTCGCTGCTGCCCGGATCGGTTGCCGTCGATGCAAGGTCGTCCTGCACCCGGCTATAGGTGCCGAACGCCCGCACGCGATAGCTGCCGGTGGCGGTCAGCGCCCGATATTCGCCCTCGATCATCGGCAGGGTGCTGGTGAACAGATGCGGCGTGATGGTCAGATCGCGATTGGGCGCGAGGTTCCAGTAATAAGGGACGGCCAGTTCAAGCCCGTTGACGCGGTCCAGCCGGACCAGCGGGGACAAAATGCCGCGATCGCTGGATTCGCCGGCCGGATGCGAGAATTCGGGCAGCGGCAGGGACGCGATCCCGAAAATGGCCAGCCGCGCACCGCTGTACCGGATGCGTTCCCGAACTGGATCGTAAACAACGCGAACCGCCGTGATCTTCCAGCTCGGCTCCTTTGGACAGCCTTTCGAATCGGTGACGGAACACGGCGTATAGGCAGCGCGATCGACGATGATCCCGCCATTTTCCAGCCGCTCGCCCCGCTCTGCCGCCAGTCGTCCGCCCTGTTCCAGCACCACCAGGATGTTGTCGACGACGCCATCCTTTAGCGAATCGGTCAGCTCGATCCGGTCGCCATAGGCAGTGTCGCCCTCCGGGCTGACGATGGCGACATTACCCTCCGCCACGACGATGCCGGTGTTGCGGTTCCACGTCACCTTGTCGGCGCGCAGGCGGCTTCCTTCGCGGAACAGGCGGACATCGCCGGCCGCCGACACGATTTCGGTGTCGGTGTCATATTCCAGCTGGTCGGATTCGAACTGGACCTGTTCCTCGATGGGCGGTGTGCCCTCTGCAGAGGGCGGCGGGGGGTCCACGGGTCGCTCGGACAGATCCTGCGCCCAGGCGGGCGCGGCGACGCATCCGGTCAGCGCACAGGAAAGCAGGAACAGGGTGCGCGTCACGCGTCGATCATCCTCCGGTGCCGCGTGCGGCGAAACTCAAGTCGCGCCCTATCGCATCCAATGCAGCGCCGCGCAATCAGCGGCATTTCATAGCGCAGGCCGAACGGCTTTGCCTCGCGCCGGTTCCTTTCCTAGATAGGGGGCATCAATCTCCCCAGAACAGAACAGGTCAATGATGGATATCCGCTTTTCCGCAGAACCCGCCAACGAGACGCTGATCCTTTATGCCGTCGACAAACCGGCGTTCGAAGCAGGCACCTTTGGCGCACTGGACCCCACGGCGCTCGCGCTGGTCAAGGCAGCGGCCAGCGCCAGCCGGTTTTCGGCCGAGGCCGGCGCGATCGTTGAAATCGTCGTCCCGCATGGGGACGCGGTGCAGCGCATCGGCCTGATCGGCATCGGTGCCGGGGACGAACCGGCGCTGGAAAAGGCGGGCGGGGCGGTGACTGCACGTTATTTGATCAGCGGGACGACCGCCATCGCCATCGACCTGTCCGCCGTTTCGCCGACGCCGCGCGCGGTATCCCGGCTGGCGCTCGCGGCGCGGCTGCGCGCATGGCGGCACGACGCCTATCGCACCAAGCTGTCGGACAAGGCCAAGCCGAGCCTGAAGCATCTGACCATTCACGGCGCTCCAGAGGGCAGCGAGGCCGCCTGGCGCGACGGCGCCGCACTGGCGTCGGGAGTCGAATTCACCCGTACGCTGGTGACCGAACCGGCGAACATCCTGTACCCCGAAAGCTTTGTCGATCGGTGCCGCGATCTTGCCGATCTGGGCATCGAACTGACCGTGCTGGATGCAGCCGCGATGCGCGACCTTGGCATGGGCGCGCTGCTGGGTGTGGCGCAGGGTTCGGTGCGGGAGGCGCGGATGCTGGCCATGCGCTGGGATGGCCGTGGCAATGGCGGCAACCCGGATGTCGCGCTGGTGGGAAAGGGGGTCACTTTTGACACCGGCGGCATTTCGCTGAAGCCCGGGCCGGGCATGGAGGACATGAAGTGGGACATGGGCGGTGCCGGTGCCGTCGTTGGCGCGATGCGCGCGCTCGCCCTGCGCAAGGCAAAGGCGCATGTGCTTGGCGTTGTCGGCCTGGTCGAAAACATGCCCGACGGCAATGCGCAGCGGCCGGGCGATGTTGTCACGTCCATGTCGGGACAGACGATCGAGGTGCTGAACACCGATGCTGAAGGGCGGCTGGTGCTGTGCGATGTCCTGACCTGGGTTCAGCGCAATCACCGGCCGGGCACCATCGTCGATCTGGCGACGCTGACCGGTGCGATGATCGTGTCGCTGGGGCATGAACATGGCGGCCTGTTCGCCAATGACGATGATCTGGCGGCTCAGCTGACGGCGGCGGGGCTGGCGACGGGTGACAAATTGTGGCGCTTTCCGTTGTCGGATGCCTATGACAAGCTGATCGATAGCCCGATTGCCGACATGAAGAATATCGGTCCGCGCTATGCCGGGTCGATCACGGCAGCGCAGTTCCTGAAGCGGTTCGTGGATGCCGGGGTGCGCTGGGCGCATCTCGACATTGCCGGCATGGTATGGTCGGACAAGCCGGGCGCCACGCATGACAAGGGCGCGACGGGGTATGGCGTGCGCCTGCTCGACCGGTTCGTGGCGGATCATTTCGAGCGCTGATGCAGGTCGATTTCTACCATCTGGCCACGACGCCGATCGACCGGGTGCTGCCGCGCCTGGCCGAACGGGTCGTGGCCGGTGGTGGCCGGTTGCTGGTGGTCAGCGGCGATGCCGGCCAGCGCCAGCGGATCGACGAAAGCCTGTGGACCTATTCTCCCGCCAGCTTCCTCGCTCATGCGCAGGCGGGGCAGGGCGATGACAGCATTCAGCCGGTGCTGATTGCCGGGGATGCCGACCGGCCGGGCAATGGCGCTCGCCACGTCCTGATCGCCGATGGCGAATGGCGGGATGCCGCGCTTGCCTTTGACCGCGCCTTTCACCTGTTTGACGATCAGGCGATCGATGCGGCGCGGGGCGCGTGGCGGGCGCTGGCCGGGCGCGAGGAGGTCGAACGGCGGTTCTGGAAGCAGGACGAGGACGGGCGCTGGCATCAGGCGGCCTGACACCGACTGCCCTTGCATCCACCGACCGACAGGACTAGGGGGCGGCGACTTTTCCAATCAACCCCCAAAGCAGGAGCCGCACGGCCATGGCCGCGAACCGGACCTTTTCGATCATCAAGCCCGATGCCACCCGCCGCAACCTGACCGGTGCGGTCGTCAAGATGCTGGAGGAGGCCGGCCTGCGCGTCGTCGCTTCCAAGCGCATCCGCATGACCCGCCAGCAGGCGGAAGGCTTTTATGGCGTTCACAAGGATCGCCCCTTCTTCGCCGATCTGGTCGCGTTCATGACCAGCGGCCCGGTGGTGGTCCAGGTGCTGGAAGGCGAGAATGCCGTTGCCCGCAACCGCGAGATCATGGGCGCGACCAACCCGGAAAACGCCGCTCCCGGCACGATCCGCAAGGAACTGGCCGAATCGATCGAGGCGAACACCGTCCACGGTTCGGACAGCGACGAGAATGCCGCGATCGAAATCGCGTTCTTCTTCAAGCCGGAAGAAATCGTCGGCTAATTTGAAACGGCCGGGCCAGTCATGGCCCGGTCCACAGGGTGTCGAGGCGGCGCTGGCCGTCGCCCGACACGCCTTCCCGCCGGACCAGCCCGCGCAGGCGCAGGCTTCTGCCATTCAGAAAGCCCGGCTCGGTCCGCCAGATCACGTCATAGATCGCCGCTTCATGCCGCTCCCCCGCCTCGTCGATGCAGCGCGCATCGATCAGTACGGGCAGGCGCCCCTCGCGCCGGTCGGCACCACCATCGGTCAGCTTGAGCAACGGACCATCGATCCAGCCGGTTTCGATACGGTGATCCAGCACCGTTGACTGTTCGCCTACGCCAAGCGCGGTGGGAAAGCGGATGGTCGTACTTTGCAGGGCGCATCCCGCCTGAGCCGCGAACTGGATGCCATCGTCATCGGCGGCGACGGTGACCAGCATCACGCGCCCGCGCTTTGCCCTTTGTGCCGATCGTTCAGCCTGTTGTTCGACCGCGCGCTGGGCCGCCGCATCCTCGCGCTCCTGCCAGCTGTTCCAGAAGCTGAGGCCGGCGATGATGACGCCGGCCACGGCCACGCCTTCACCGATGGTGATCCAGCGGCGACGGATCGCTCGTGTCTCGGCCCGCTGTTCGGCCTGTTCGGCTGCGCGGGTCGCCGGGGTTTCTGCAGGCGGGCCGGCCGGATCGGTCATCAGAACTGGTCCGCCAGGTCCATCAGCTTCGTCAGCCGCTTGGGGGCGGCCATCCGCCAACTTCGGTTCAGCCAGTCCTCGACCAGCGTCCAGTCCACCTCGCCCTGATCCAGGCGGATGCCGATCCAGCCGGATGGGCCCAGATAGGCTGGCCGGAAATACAGATCGGGATCGCGTTCGATCAGCATCGCCTGTTCCTCGACCCCGCTCGCCTTGACCAGCAGCGCGGTCATCCCGTCGCCATGATGGTTGACGGTGAAATAGGCGAAGAACTTGCCACCCTCGACATGGAACCCTTGCGAACCATGGCTCGTCTTTTCGCGCGCTTCGGGCAGGGCCAGGGCGCGGTCGCGCACCTCGTCCAGCGTCGATTTGGTGCCGGACCGGATCCAGTCGGCGACCACGCGCGGATAGAGCTGATGCTCCGCGATCAGCACCCGCGCCGCCAGGCTGTCGGTGCTTTCGCCCGGCAGGATCGCCACCCTCGCCTGACCCAGCACCGGGCCGTCGTCCAGTTCGGCCGTCACCAGATGCACGGAACAGCCGCCATGGCTGTCCCCCGCCTCGATCGCGCGCTCATGCGTGTGCAGCCCCTTGTACAGCGGCAGCAGGGAGGGGTGGATATTGACCATCCGGTTCGCCCAGCCTTCGACGAATTCGGGTGACAGCAGGCGCATATAGCCCGCCAGCGCGACATGGGTGCATCCCGCCGCGCGCAATTCCCGGTCGATGATCGCGTCGAATTCGGCGCGCTTCATGCCCTTGTGGCTCTGGCCGAATGTCGCGATCCCCTCTGCCGCTGCCAGCATCAGGCCGGGGGCATCGGGATCGTTGGCGGCAACTAGGGCAATCTCGTACGGGCAATCGGATACCCGCGCGGCATAGAGCAGCGCCGCCATGTTGGACCCGCGCCCCGAAATCAGGACGCCGAGTCGCGCCTTAGCCATGATGCGTTGCCTGCCACGCGGCCTTGGCGCTCCACGTCTCGGTACTGCCGGTGACGGTGCAGCCCCGCTCGCCCTCGACGATGCTGCCGATGCGGAACACCTCGTCGCCCTGTGCGGCCAGATCGGCGGCAAGCGCAATCGCATCGGATTCGGGCGCGATCACCGCCATGCCGACACCGCAGTTGAAGGTGCGGGCCATTTCCTCTGGCTCGATATTCCCCTGCGCCTGCAGGAACGCCATCAGCCGGGGCTGTTCCCACGCGTCGGCATCGATCATCGCGTGACAGCCGACCGGCAGGACACGCGGGATGTTCTCCAGCAATCCGCCGCCCGTGATATGGGCAAGGCCGTTGATCCGCCCCGCCTGCACCAGCGGCAGCAGCGCCTTCACATAGATGCGCGTCGGCGCCATCAGCGCGTCGATCAGGATCGTGTCCAGATCGAACAGGGCAGGGCGGTTCAGTTTCCACCCCTTGTCCGCCGCCAGCCGCCGGACCAGCGAAAATCCGTTGGAATGAACGCCGGACGACGCCATGCCCAGTACGACGTCACCGGGCCGGATGCGGCTGCCGTCGAGCAACCGGTCGCGTTCCACCGCGCCCACGCAAAATCCGGCGAGGTCGTAATCGCCCGGCGCATACATTCCCGGCATTTCGGCCGTCTCTCCGCCGATCAGCGCACATCCCGCCTGGCGACAGCCATCGGCGATGCTGGCGATCACCCGCTCGGCCACGCCGTTCTCAAGCTTTCCGCTGGCGTAATAGTCCAGGAAGAACAGAGGCTCGGCCCCCTGAACGATCAGGTCGTTGGCGCACATCGCGACCAGATCGACGCCGACACCGTCATGCGCATCATGTTCGATGGCCAGTTTCAGCTTGGTACCCACGCCGTCATTGGCCGCCACCAGCAATGGGTCGGCATAGCCGCAGGCCTTCAGGTCAAAGATGCCACCAAAGCCGCCAAGGTCTGCATCCGCGCCGGGCCGCCGCGTCGATCGCGCCAGCGGGCCGATCGCCCGGACAAGGGCATTGCCGGCGGCAATGGAGACGCCGGCGTCGGCATAGGTGTAGCGGGCGGATTCGGGCTCGGTCGTGCTCATGCTGTTGCCGTTAGCGAGAAGCCGCTTGGTTTTCCACGCCCGCTTCGCCAAAAGGGCGCGCAATGATGCGAAAGCGCACCTCGGTCGTCCTGTCTGTCTCTGTCGCGGCCCTGGCCGTGGTCAGCACCGCTGGCCTGGTTCAGGCACAGCCGGATGGCTCCGCCGCGCCGATGGGCGAGGTTTATGGCAGTTTCGAAGTCACCGGGATCGAGGTGGATACGCGCGGCAAGACTGCTGATGCCGCCCGCATGGCCGGATGGCGGGAAGCGCAGCGCAAGGCGTGGCAGAAACTGACCCAGCGCATGGGCAAATCGGCCAACCTGTCCGATTCGGCGGTGGATGCGATGGTCAGCGGCATCATCGTCGAAAACGAACAGATCGGCCCGACGCGCTATATCGCCCGGCTGGGCGTGATGTTCAGCCGCCAGCGGGCAGGGCCGATTTTGGGTGTCCGGGCACAGATCACCCGGTCGGCACCCATGGTCGTGATGCCGCTGCAATGGTCCGGCGGCGTTGCATCCGGTTTTGAGCGGGACTCGCCTTGGGGTCAGGCATGGAACCGATTCCGGGCGGGAAACAGCAGCATCGATTATGTGCGGCTGACCGGCACGGGTCCTGATGCCATGCTGTTGAACGCGGGACAGGCATCGCGCCGCGGCCGGGGCTGGTGGAAGGCGATCCTGGACCAATATGGCGCCAAGGATGTCCTGATCCCCGAAGTGGTGCTGCGCCGCGAATGGCCGGGCGGCCCCGTGACCGCCGAGTTTCGCGCCGGGTTCGGCCCGGACAATCGCCAGATCAGCCGGTTCACGCTCCGCATCGAAAATGGCGACGGCCTGCCCGCGCTGCTGGACGAAGGCGCGCGGCGGATTGACGAGGCGTATCAGAATGCACTCGCCTCCGGCCTGTTGCGACCGGACGCTCTGCTTGGCTATGTCCCGCCTGCGCCGGTTACAGAGGAAGTTCCCCTGACCGATGAACCGGTGGACGGGATGATCGATCCACTGGCGACGCCCGCCCCGGCAACGCAGGTGTCGGTGAATGTTCAGTTCGATACGCCCGATGCCGGGGACGAGGTCAATGGCGAACTGGCGCTGCGGGCGATACCCGGCGTGCGGTCGGCGGCGACGACCAGCCTGGCGCTGGGCGGCGTTTCGGTCATGCGCGTCACCTTCGACGGTGATGTGGCGACCCTCCGCGCTGCGCTGGAAGAGCGCGGCTGGCAGGTGCAGGAAGGGCCCGGCACGCTCCGCATCCGACGCGCGGGACGCAGCCCTGCCGGCCAATGAACCAGTTGACGCTGCCGCTTGGCGATCTGAACCCGGCTGGCGGATCCGCCTTTCTGGTGGGAGAGGCGAATGCCGATGCCGTGGCACAGCTGGATTTCTGGCATGGCTGGCCGGTTCAGGCGGCATTGCTGGTCGGGCCGCCCCGTTCGGGCCGCACGCTGTTCGGGCGGCTGTTCGTCAACCGCACGGGCGGGCGAGTGATCGACGATGCAGAGGCGCAGGACGAACGGCTGATCTTTCACGCGTGGAATGATGCTCAGGCAAGCGGCCATCCGCTGCTGATCATCGCGGGTGCCGTGCCGCCGGAATGGCCCGTCGCGCTCCCCGACCTTCGTTCGCGGCTGACGGCGACGCCGGTGCTGCGCTTTCAGCCGCCGGACGATGCGCTGCTGCGCGCCATCCTGATCCGCGGGTTCGATCGCGCTGCGATGGTTCCGGCGCCGGATGTCATCGACTGGCTCGTCCGACGGATCGATCGCAGCTATGCCGTGATCGACCGAATCGTTACCGATCTTGCTGCTACTGCCGACCGGAGCGGCCAGCGGCGCATTACCGTGCCGATGGTCCGGGCCTGGATCGACCGATCGCCGGATCGCGCCATCGATGATGCAAAGGACCCGACGGACCCATGAACGCGCCCGCCCAGCCGATGACTAGCCCAGCCGCAACGGTTCCCGGCAACGGCCGGTACTTCAATCGGGAGCTGTCGTGGCTGGCGTTCAACCGGCGCGTGCTGGACGAGGCGTGCAACACCGCCCATCCGCTGCTGGAGCGGCTGCGCTTTCTGTCCATTTCCGCTTCGAACCTGGACGAGTTTTTCATGGTTCGCGTCGCCGGGCTAAAAGGCCAGCAGCTTCAGAATGTCGAGCACAAGTCTGCCGACGGCCTGACCCCAAGTCAGCAGCTTGAGGCGATTGTCGAGGAAGCCGGCGAACTGGTCGATGCCCAGCAGGAAATCTGGCGCGACCTTCGCGCGCTGCTCCGCGATGCCGGAATCGAGGTGCTGGACGGCGGCGACATCGTGGGCGAGGAGCGGGAATGGCTGGCCGACCATTTCCGGGAACAGATGTTCGCGGTGCTGACGCCTCAGGCGCTCGATCCGGCCCACCCGTTCCCGTTCATCCCCAATGCCGGATCGGCCGTGATCTTTGATCTGGTGCGGATTTCCGACGATGTGCCGGTGCGTGAGCTCGTGCTGTTGCCGCCGACCATGTCCCGCTTTGTCCGCCTGCCGGGCAAGGCGGCCCGGTACGTCGCGGTCGACACGATCCTGCGGCATTTCCCGGAGCTGATCTTTCCCGGTTATCGCGTCAAGGCGGCTGCGGCGTTCCGCGTGCTGCGCGACAGCGATATCGAGGTGGAGGAAGAGGCCGAGGATCTGGTCCTGTATTTCCGCACGGCCATCAAGCGGCGGCGGCGCGGCCGCGTCATCCGGCTGGAAACCGAAACCGGGATGACCGCGGAGCTGGAGGCGACGCTGCTTGAGGAACTGGGCGGCAGCGAGGCTTTGCTGACCGAACAGGGCGGCTTTTTGGGGCTGGCCGATCTGTCCGCGCTGGTCGACGAGGATCGGCCGGACCTGAAATTCACGCCCTTTTCCCCCCGCTTTCCGGAGCGTATCCGGGAATATGGCGGCGATTGTTTTGCTGCCATTCGCGCGAAGGACATTATCGTCCACCACCCCTATGAAAGTTTCGACGTTGTTCTGGCGTTCCTGAAACAGGCGGCGCAGGACCCCGATGTCGTGGCGATCAAGCAGACGCTGTATCGCGCGGGCAAGCAGTCGGCGGTCATTCAGGCGCTGATCGCGGCGGCCGAGGCCGGAAAGTCGGTGACTGCCGTGGTCGAACTGAAAGCCCGGTTTGACGAGGAACAGAATCTGCTCTGGGCCGACGCGCTGGAACGGGCGGGGGTTCAGGTCGTCTATGGCTTTATCGACTGGAAGACGCACGCCAAGATTTCGATGGTCGTTCGGCGTGAAGAAGGCGGTTTTCGCACCTATTGCCACTTCGGCACCGGCAATTATCACCCGGTGACCGCGCGCATTTACACTGACCTGTCCTATTTCACTGCCGATCCGCGCATCGGGCGGGATGCGGCGCGGATTTTCAATTACGTCACCGGCTATGTCGAACCGGGCGATCTTGAACTGATCACCGTGTCGCCGCGCGGGTTGCGAAACGCGCTGATCGACCTGATCGACGCCGAAATCGCCCATGCCCGTGCCGGTCGCCCGGCCGCGATCTGGGCCAAGATGAACTCGCTGGTCGATCCGGCAATCATCGAAAAGCTGTATGAAGCGAGCAATGCCGGAGTGGAGATCGACCTGGTCATTCGCGGCATATGCTGCCTGCGCCCAGGCATCGCGGGAATGTCGGCCCATATCCATGTCCGGTCCGTCGTCGGCCGGTTCCTGGAACACAGCCGGATCTGGGCGTTCGCCAATGGCAAGGCGCTGCCGCATGATGCCGCCCGGGTATTCATCTCGTCCGCCGACTGGATGCCGCGCAATTTCGACCGGCGGGTCGAATATATGATGCCGCTGACCAACCCGACGGTGCATGATCAGGTGCTGGATCAGGTGATGGTCGCCAATCTGATCGACAGCGAACAGACATGGGAATTGCACGCCGATGGCAGCTATGAACGGATCGAACCGGGCAGCCGTCCGTTCAACCTGCACCGCTATTTCATGACCAATCCGTCCCTGTCCGGCCGAGGTGAAAGTGCAGAAGCCATGCCGCAGAAACTGTCGCTGCGCAGGCGCCGGGCACCCGTCGTCGCGCCAGAGGCGACTGCCGCCGAACCGGCAAGCGGCGTGACCGCCTCCTGATGGCATCGCCCCTGATCCTGAAACAGGCATGGGCATTGCCCGAAGGCCGCAGCATCCGTTCGGCGATCATCGATATCGGGTCCAATTCAATCCGTCTGGTGGTCCATGAAGGGCCGCCGCGACTGCCCGCCATCCTGTTCAATGAAAAGGTGCTGGCGGGGCTGGGCAAGGGGCTGGCATCGACCGGCCGGATCGACGACGAAGCGCTGGAAAAGGCAGCGGTTGCGCTCGGCCGGTTCGCGGCGCTTGCCCGCGAAATGGGCGTGGATGAACTGCGCACCGTCGCAACGGCGGCCGTGCGGGATGCGGCCAATGGCGATGTTCTGATGGCCGCCGCACGCGAGCTGGGCCTTACGGTCGAATTGCTGACCGGCGAGCAGGAAGCCATGGCGGCGGGTCAGGGCGTGCTGTCCGCCATTCCCGATGCCGACGGCATTGTTGGCGATCTGGGCGGGGGCAGCCTGGAACTGATCCGCGTGCGCAATGGCGAACTGGGCGAACGGATTTCCTTTCCGCTGGGCGTGCTGCGCGTCGCAGGGATCCGGGCCAAGGGGAAGGGCGCGCTGGACCGCCGCGTGCGGCAGACTCTGAAAGCCAGCGGCTGGCTGGGCGAAGGTCGCGGCCTGCCGCTGTACCTGGTCGGCGGTTCGTGGCGCGCGCTGGCGCGGCTCGACATGCACCTGACGCACTATCCGCTGCCCGTGATGCACCAATATTGCCTGGCGCGGACCGATATCGCCCGGCTGGTCCGAACGCTCAGCCATGTCGGCAAGCCTGCGCTGAAGGCGGTGCCGAACCTGTCGGGCGGGCGTATTCCGACGTTGCTCGATGCGGCCAGCCTGTTGTCCGCATTGCTGCGCCATCTGGACAGTGAACAGACGGTCGTATCTGCCTTTGGCCTTCGCGAAGGGCTGCTTTACGGCCGCCTGACTCCGGCCGAGCGGGCGCTCGATCCGCTGATTGTGGCCACGCGTGAGGAGGGCGCCCGGCTGGGGCGGTTCCCCGAACATGGCGATCTGCTCGACCGGTGGATTTCGCCGCTGTTCCCGGATGAGGGCGATGCGCTTGACCGGTTGCGCCACGCCGCCTGCCTGCTTGCCGATGTCGGATGGCGGGCCAATCCGGAATTCCGTGCGGAACGCGGCATGGAGATTGCGCTGCACGGCAACTGGGTTGCCATTGACGGGCGCGGCCGTGCGTTGCTGGCGCAGGCGCTGTTCACCTGCCTCGGCGGGGGGACGACTGCGCCGGACCCGCTGTCCCGGCTGGCCGAGCCACAGGCGCTTGCCATCGCGCGTCAATGGGGCCTTGCCATGCGGCTGGGCCAGCGGCTCAGCGGCGGGGTTGCCGCGCCCCTGAACCGGTCATCGGTCACGATCCAGGGCGATACGCTGTTGCTGAGCCTGAACGCCGCCGACCGGCTGCTCTATGGCGAAGCCGTCCAGCGGCGGCACAAGGCACTGGCGCAGGCGTTCGACCGGAAACCCGTGCTGATCTGACGACCGCCGCTCAGCCGCAGCGCAGCGTCACCACCCGGTTCTGGTCATCCAGTTCGATGTTCAGCCGGTCGGTGCGGAAATCCATGGTCATCGCCATGCCCGGCCGCAGCCAGCGCACGGTGCGCGCGCCAACCCGCTTCATGGCGTCCGCCGCCAGTTCCGGCGTGCCGGCCTTGCCCACCAGGTCCTGGATCGCATCGGTCGAACACGGTTCGGCCAGCTGCGGCGGCGCCGGTTGTTCGGGCGTGGACATCGGTGTGCATCCCATGGGGAACAGGGCAATGACGGGCAGCAGGCGCTTCATGGCTGAACCTCCTCGGTCCGGGTCATCTTGAGCTTTCCATCAAGCACCGTAAAGCCCAGCCGCCCCTCGACCAGATCCAGCGCATCGCGGCCGAACTGTTCAAATCGCCATCCGGTCAACAGGGCCAGTCCATCCCGCTGTCCAGCCGCCAACGCCTCCAGGTCATCGGCACGCGCCAGCAATTTTGCCGCAACATCAATGTCTCGCGCGCGGATCTTGAGCAGCAGTTTCAACAGATCGGCGACCAGCGCCCCTTCCTTGCCAAGGCCGGGCTTGCGATCATCGCGCATCGGCATTTCATCGGCGGGCAGGGGAGCGGCGTGCTTCAGCGCCTCGATCATCCGTCCGCCAATATCGTTGGCGGCCCAGCTGGCCGACAATCCGCGCACCCGGCCAAGGTCGCGTTGCTCGCGCGGGGGATTTCCGGCAATATCGGCGATGGTTTCGTCCTTGGCGATGCGGCCGCGCGGCAGGTTCTTGTTCTGCGCCTCGATCTCGCGCCAGCGGGCCAGCGCCTTCAGCCGACCCAGCACCTCGGCCTTGCGGCTGGGGATGCGGATGCGCTGCCACGCTTCGTCGGGATTGTTGGCATAGTTGGACGGATCGGCCAGCCGCTCCATCTCTTCGTTCAGCCACGCACCGCGATTGGTTTTCTTCAGCTTGTTCAGCATTTTCGGAAAGATGCGTGACAGGTGGGTCACGTCCGCAATCGCATAATCGATCTGCCGCTTGTCCAGCGGCCGGCGCGACCAGTCGGTGAAGCGCGCGCCCTTGTCGACCTGAATACCCAGCCAGCTATCGACCAGGTTGGAATAACCGATCTGTTCCCCCTGACCCAGCGCCATGGCCGCGATCTGGGTGTCAAAGATGGGGTGCGGCGTCTTGCCGGTCAGGTTGTAGACGATTTCGACGTCCTGCCCGCCGGCATGAAAGACCTTCAGCACCTCTTCATTGTTGACCAGCAGGTCGAGCAGCGGGCCAAGGTCGATGCCCGGTGCCATCGGATCAATCGCCGCCGCTTCCTTGTCATCGGCGATCTGGATCAGGCAGAGTTCCGGCCAATAGGTGTTCTCGCGCATGAATTCTGTATCCACCGTCACGAAATCGGCGGTGGCCAGGCGGGCGCAGAGTTGGGCGAGCGACGCGGAATCTTCGATCAGCGGATGAATGTGCATCGCGCGGCCATAGCGGCCTCTTCGGGTTGACAAAAGAGTGCGCGGGGGGAAAGCGGACGACCAGTTTCACGCAGCCTGTCCAACGGGCCGCTTTCGCAACAGAGAAATCAGATCGCCATGCACGTCTATCGCACCCATACCTGCGGCCAATTGACCGCTGCCGATGTCGATACCCAGGTCCGCCTGTCCGGATGGGTGCATCGCAAGCGCGACCATGGCGGCGTGCTGTTCGTCGATCTGCGCGACCATCACGGGCTGACGCAGATTGTGGCGGATGCCGATTCGCCGGCGCTTCCGATCCTGGAAACGATCCGGGTGGAATCGGTCGTCACCATCGACGGGACGGTGAAGCGCCGGTCCGATGCGACGACCAACGCCAATCTGGCGACGGGTGAGATCGAGGTGTTCGCCCGTGCGGTCAGCATCCAGTCCGCTGCGCAGGAACTGCCGATGCCGGTCGCGGGCGAGGCGGAGTATCCCGAAGACATCCGCCTGCGGAACCGGTTCCTCGATCTGCGCCGCGACAAAATTCACCAGAACATCGTGCTGCGCAGCCAGGTGATTGCATCGCTGCGCCGGCGGATGATCGATCAGGGCTTTACCGAGTTTCAGACGCCCATCCTGACCGCATCGTCGCCAGAGGGCGCGCGCGACTATCTTGTCCCCAGCCGTGTCCATCCGGGCAAATTCTATGCGCTGCCCCAGGCGCCGCAGATGTTCAAGCAGCTGCTGATGGTCGCCGGCTTCGATCGCTATTTCCAGATTGCGCCCTGTTTCCGCGATGAGGATGCGCGTGCCGATCGCAGCCCGGGCGAGTTCTATCAGCTCGATTTCGAAATGAGCTTCGTCACGCAAGACGATGTTTTTGCAGCGATCGAGCCGGTTCTTCACGGCGTGTTTGAAGAATTCGCCAACTGGCAGGGCAAGGGCCGGACGGTCAGCCCGCTGCCGTTCAAGCGGATCCCGTACCGCGAATCGATGCTGAAATACGGCAATGACAAGCCTGACCTGCGCAACCCGATCCTGATCAGCGATGTGTCGGAACAGTTTGTCGGATCGGGTTTCGGCCGGTTTGCCAGCATTGTCGAGGCGGGAGACGTGGTTCGCGCGATTCCCGCACCGGGCACCGCGGAAAAGAGCCGCAAGTTCTTTGACGACATGAACAGCTGGGCACAGGGCGAGGGGTTTGCCGGCCTTGGCTATGCCACGCGCAAGGGCGGCGAATGGGGCGGCCCGATTGCCAAGAACCATGGCGAGGACAAGATGTCGGCGCTGGCTGATGCGCTTGGCCTTGGCCCGGATGACGGCATTTTCTTTGCCGCCGGCAAGGAAGCACAGGCAGCGAAGCTGGCTGGCCTTGCCCGGACGCGCATTGCCGAACAGCTGGGCCTGATCGACCAGAACCGGTTCGAATTCTGCTGGATCGTCGATTTCCCGATGTTCGAATATGATGAGGACGCCAAGAAGGTCGATTTCAGCCACAACCCGTTTTCGATGCCGCAGGGCGAGTTGGAGGCGCTGGAGACAAAGGATCCGCTGGATATCCTGGCTTATCAGTACGACATCGTCTGCAACGGCGTGGAGCTGTCGTCGGGGGCCATCCGGAACCACCGGCCGGAAATCATGTACAAGGCGTTCGAAATCGCGGGTTACACGCAGGAACAGGTCGACGCCAATTTCTCCGGCATGATCAACGCGTTCAAATTCGGTGCGCCGCCGCACGGCGGATCGGCCCCCGGCGTTGACCGCATCGTCATGCTGCTGGCGGACGAGCCGAACATCCGCGAAGTCATCGCGTTCCCAATGACGCAGAAGGCGGAGGACCTGATGATGGGCGCACCCAGCTTTGTCAGCGCGCGCCAATTGAAGGAACTGAGCATCCGGCTGGCCCCGGGCGTCGGCCAGGATTGATCGCCGCTCCGGCCGGTTGAGGGGGTTGCCCGATCGGGTGCCCCCAGCCGTCCGGGTCGATGGCCGTTTTCGGCCGGTCGGCGGTGTGTTCCGCGTCAATCGCTGTCGGCACCGCGTCCAGCGCGGTCGATAGGCACCACTCTTGCAACGCAGGTTACCCCGGAAACGCGCCAGTGCGCTTGATCCGCTCGCCACGCTGCATACGTAAGGTATTCGAGGTCGCCGTGACCTCGGGCCCTTGCGGCGGACCGTTGACGTTGCCGCTCGATCCGCTTGCGCAATCGGGCATCTGGCGTAGACAGTATTGGTGAACGTCAACGTTTAGTTTTTGGAACACCCTTGACCGGTCGAAGCATCGCCTCTTCAAATGCCGCTGACGACGTTCACATCGCCCGCAACGCGGTGGGGCGGCCACGCGATCCCGCCAAGCATGACGCCATTATCGGCGCCGCCCGCGAGGCGTTTTTCGAACGCGGCTTCAACGCGGCAACCATCGAAGACATCGCCCAACGCGCCGGTGTGTCGAAAGTCACAATCTACAAGCAGTTCAGTGACAAGGAAACGTTGTTCGAATCCGTCATCAAGGCCGAAACGGAACGGATGGCCGCTGGCTTTGTCGGCCCGGTGGAAACCGGCGATCAGCTGATTGATCGCCTGAACAGCTTTGGTCTGTTGCTGCTGTCGTTCCTGTTTCACCCGGATCATGTGACGCTCGACCGCGTGCTGGCACCGGAACTGACGCAGATGCCCGATCTTGCGCGGCGGTTTTTCGATGCAGGACCGGCGCAATGCCGGATGGCGCTGGGCAACATGATTGCCGAGGCGGATCAGCGCGGGATGCTGAAGGTCGAAGACTCGATGTTTGCCGCCGAAACGCTGTTGGCGATGTGGAAGGGATTTCTGGACATCGAACTGCGGTTCCAGGTGACCCAGCATCAGACGGAAGAACAATTGAAAGCGCGGGTCAATCGTGGAACGCAACTGTTCCTGCGACTGTTTTCCGCAAAGCCGAACACTGACATTGGGGATGGTAGCTGATGCGTCAGATCTTGATTCCGGTAACGCTGCTGGCCGCGCTTCCCGCTGCCTGCTCGGGCGGATCCGAACCGGCAGCCGAGCCGGCGCCGGCGGCCGAAAACAGCTCGGGCCTGAATTACATCGCCGAGGTCGAGAAACTGCCTCAGGAACAGCAGAATATCGTGTTTATCCGCGCGATCCGCGATGCCCGGCGCGAATGTCAGGGCGTTGTGGGATCGGTAAAGGCGACCGAGGTCGGGCCGGGCGCGTGGCGCGTCCGCTGTACCGATGGCGGCGGGCACCTGATCCGCATTTCGGCCAATGGCGACGGCCGCGTCACCAGCAGCCGGTAATCGCATGGAAATTTGGGGGGAGCACGCGGCCTCCCCCCCAATTCATCAGCGGTTACAGGCCGACGACCCCGCCATCATTCTTGGTGATAACGACCGTGGCGGAGCGCGGCCGCGATCCGACTGCGGGGCCAGTCTGGCTGGCCGGCCAGTTGCTGGTGATGTTCGCAAGCGTCCCGCCCTCGCCGGGGTGCTGGATGTTGACGAACAGCGTGCGGCCATCCGGCGTCGAGTCAACGCCAGTGATCTCGCACCCGATCGGACCCACCAGAAAGCGGCGCAGCTGAGTGCCGGGGGCGGCACCGATACGGGTCACGACGGTCGAGGTGACGCCGCTGGCGTTGGTGTTCGTCACCGTGCGCGTGCCGCCGTCGCCGACTCGTCCGGGCATGCCGACCAGCATCTGGTTGTTGGTCACATCGGTAAAGGCGCCATCATCCGTCTGAACCCACAACAGCGGCGTCACCTGCCCCGATGCGTTGGTGGGACGGCCGAACCATAGGCCGTCGGGGCTGGAAAAATCATTGTCCGCGGTCAGGCCGGACAGGTTGACGTTGGTGGCATCCAGGTCCGACCCCGCGCCGAAGGCATAGATGTCCCAGGTGAAGCGCAGCGCCTCGGTCGTATCGCCCTGTTCGCGCAGGCGCAGGATGTGCCCGTTGCGGTTGCCGCGCGCCGTGCTGGGCGCGTCGGTATAGACGCGGGGGTTGGCCGCATCGACCACGCGCTGGCTGGCCGAGACGGTGTCGCCGGGCACCCGCCGGTTGGCGTTGTTGGTCAGCGTTAGATACATTTCGCCCGTCACCGGGTTCACCGCCGTCCATTCCGGGCGATCCATCGGGGTCGCGCCCTGCGCATCGGCGGCGAGCCGGGCATGGACCAGCACATCCGCCTGATCGGCAAAGGCATAGGCCGGGTTTGTCGAGGTGACATTCCCCTGACCGAACACCAGCGGCAGCCACTCGCCCGTGCCATCGGCATTGAAGCGCGCGACATACAGCGTCCCGGCATCCAGATACTTGTCGCCGATGGCGAGGCGGGTCGCCGACTGTGCGTCCGCGGTCGCCCAGGGCGTGGCCGAGACGAATTTGTACACATATTCGTTCTGCGCGTCGCAGCCCATGTACCAGGCAGGGCGCACCCCGGCGACAAAGTTGCCCGGCCACGCGCCCTCATGGTTCATCCGGCCCAGCGCCGTGCGCTTGCGCGGGGTCGATGCGGGATCATAGGGGTCGATTTCGACCACCCAGCCATATTGGTTCGGTTCGTTCCGGTAATCCTGCGTCGCGTCCGATCCGGTGACGCGCGCGTCCCATTTGCGGAAGATGGTGTTGGCGGGATCGGCCGGAACCACCGTCGACCAGCCGTAATTGCCGGTCGAGCTGCCGACGCCATAGCGGGCGAGCGCGACCACTTCCTTGGCAGAGCGAAGGGCGTTGTCGCTGGACGGACGACGGAAATAACCGGCCCAGTTTTCCTCGCACGTCAGGTTGGTGCCCCAGGGGGTCACGCCGTTCGCGCAGTTGTTGATCGTGCCGCGCCCGGCAACGCCGGTCGGCGAAAATGCGGTGCGCAGCAGCGCGCTGCCCCGCGCCGGGCCATTGATGGCCATTGGCGTGTTGGGCGTGATCCGGCGGTTGAACGGGCTGTTCTGGACATAGGACCATGCGCCGGATGCCGCGCGCGACACCTCGACAATGCTGACGCCGTGCAGGTCGATTTCGATGGTCACTTCGCCTTCGGGGCGGATGCCGCCGGGCGCCGTCGGACCGTTGGCGTGCAGATATTGTTCGGTGATGTTTTCATGGTTCATCACCAGCAGGCCGCGCGTGCTGCTGTTGTCATCGCGCCCGCCGCTGGCCGACAGGCCGTAATAATAGAGCGCATCGCCGTGATCGCCCGCGCGCTGGGCGAAATTGGTATCGGTGCCGTCATTGCGATAGGCCGGGACATTGGCCGCCAGCGGATCGCCCATGCGGTACAGCACGTTGACGGTATAGCCGGCGGGGACGGTCACCACGTCGTTGCGGTTCTTGGCAACCGCGGTGAAGCCGAGAGCAGGCGGGTTGATCGTCACCGTGGTATCGGCCTGAGAGATGAGGCCGCTGCCGTTGGTGGCGGTGTAGCGAAAGCCCAGCGTCGTGGCGCTGGCCACGGCCGGCGCGATAAAGGTCGTCGCGCCGGAATTGGCGCCGCTGAGCGTGACGGCAGGTCCGCTGGTCTGCGTAAAGCTTTGCGCCGTGACCTGCGCACCGGTTGCGGTGCCGTTCAGCGTGACGACGCGGCCGCCGGACGTCGCGCCGCTGGAGCCCGCAACGACCGACAGGGCCGGTTCGCCGTTCGTCGTATCCTCATCACAGCCGGCCAGCAGACCGCCGCCGAACACGGCGATGGCCGCGGCATTGACGCCGCCGCGCAGGGTCGTGCGGCGCGAATAACGTTGTTCGATCAGCGAATTCAGCGTCGGCGTGGCGGACGGATTGGTGTCGATTTCACCGTCGGTATAGCTGACGGTCGGCAGGGCAAAGGATTCCATGAAGCGTGTCCCCCAATTAAGCGAATCAACTGGTCGGGCGGCAGCGCCGCTCCGCCGTGGTTTGGGTTGCGGATGCGACACGCTGATGAGCGTTCGCGGACAGAGCCGAGACAATTCGAAGTCAGGAATATGACGCGGGCCGAAACGAACGATCGGCGGCTTGCGTTCTGACCGCGGATGGATAGGGGCGCAGGGGTGATTGACCGTGCGGACCAAGCCGATCCTGCCCAGTCGCCACAGGGCGCGTCCCTGCTGGCGCGGGTTGCCGATCGACTGAACCAGGGCAGGCGGGCGGCGGGGGAGCGGCAGGCGGCGTTCCAGCCCGGCCCATGGCTGTTGCCGCTGGCGCTGCTGATCCTGTGGATCCCGATCGCCATCTGGGGCGGGGCGCGGCTGCTGGAGCAAGCGGCGATTGCCGAGCGGCACGCGGCCGAGAGGACCAGTCGCCCGGCAATGCTGTCCCATTCCGTTGAGCGCGCCGAACATCGCACCATGGCGGCATTGATCGCGCGTCCGGGGGCGGCGGCGATGGTCGAGCGGCTGGCACGGGTGCTGCCCGCCGACGATCGGATCGTGTCGGCAGCCATGGCCGCCGACGGGGCGCTGACCATCGAGGTCCTGTCGCTGGACCCCGCACGGCTGAGGGCGGCATTGCGAACGTCGCCCGATACCGGGGCATTGCGGACCCGGGCGGAACGGCGGGAGGATGGCGCCATCCGCGTTACCCTGTCAGGGCGCGCGCCATGAACCGCCGGGAATGGACCATCGCGGCGGTGGCGTTGACGGGCGCTGCCCTGCTTGCCTGGCCGGCGATGGACGCATGGTTCGATCTGGGCGATGCCCGCGCGGCCCGTGCGGCGGCGGCGTCAGCGGGGCAGCGGGCCCGGAAACCCGTCCCGTTGCTGCGCGATGACGCCATGATGCGGGCTGGGGATGCCATGGCCGCCCGCCGGGCAATGGCCGGGGCAGTGATCGGGCGGGGTCGCGCGGGCGGCCTGTTGATCGAACGCGTCGTGCCCGCACGCGGCACGCCCCGGCTGGCGGCCGTGATCGTTGAGCTTTCGGGGCCGGAGGCGGGCGTCATTGCGCTGGTCGATCATGTCGAACGCCAGCGCCCGGCGATGCGATTTGCCCGGTGGCGGATGGAGGCGGCACCGGGTGGTGCTGTCCGGTTCAGCGGCGTGCTGGTGGCGCCATGGCGGCCATGAGGCGGCATCTGCCCCTTCTGGTCGCGGTGACGGCCGGCCTGATCGTGCCGCCGATGGTGCTTGCCATGGCTGATGGCGACGCGCCGGTTGCCGATGCCGCGCGGGTGGAGCCGATCGAGCCGCCGGCCGTGCCCGACTTGTCCGTCATCTATGGCCGGGCCCTGTTCGGCGCCCCTGCGGCCGATGCCGGACCGGCGATGGACGGACCGGACCTGGTCGGCATTTTCGGCCGGATCGGCAGCGACGCGGTGGCCATCGTGCGGCTGGGCGATGGCAACACCCGGACGCTTGGCCTTGGCGACAGTGTCGATGGCTGGCGGCTGGAGGCGCTGTCCGCCGATGCCGCCGCCTTCCGTCGCGGCAACCGGCAAGTGCGCGTGCCGGTGCCCGGATCGGCCGAACCCCCGACCGATCAGTAGATCCCGTCCAGTTCCAGCGACAGCCGGGGCGGGGGGCGGTCGATCAGCAGGCTTTTGTACTTGCCCAGCCGCTCTTCCTCCTGACGCAGGCGGTCCATCTTTTCGCGGGTCAGCGCGGCCGCATCGGCGGTGTCGCGGATGATGGTGGGCTTCAGAAAGATGAACAGCGTCCGCTTCTGCTGCGTTTCCCGGCGACTGCGGAACAATTCGCCCAGCACCGGAATGTCGCCCAGCACCGGCACCTTTTGCCGGGTTTCCGACCGGTCGTCGGTGATCAGGCCGCCCAGCACGATCACCTCTCCATCATCGGCCAGCACGGTCGTCGAAATCTGACGCCGGTTGGTGATGAGGTCGGCCGCCGATGCCGGAATGCCGCTGGGCAGGGACGATGCCTCCTGCACGATTTCGAGCCGCACGGTTTCGCCCGCGTTGACGCGCGGCAGGACCCGCAGCGTGATGCCGACATCCTTGCGTTCGATGGTGGTGAACGGGTTGGCGGTGCCGTTGCCCGTCAGGATCGATCCGGTGATGAAGGGCACTTCCTGACCGGCGATGAACTCCGCCGGGCTGTTGTCCAGAACGGTCACCTGCGGCTTGGACAGCAGGTTCGCGCGGGTCGATTGCCCCAGTGCCTGCACCAGCAGCGAAAAGGTATCCCCGATGGCGATATTGCCGTTGAACCCGCCCAGTGACCCGAACAGGGCGGCCGCCGGCACGTCCAGCGCGCTGAGGATCTGGCCCAGCGATGGGCCGGCGGTGTTGAACGATGTGCCCGCGCCCTCCACCTGATTGAGCACGGCGGCACTGGTGCCAAGCTGCACGCCCAGCGCCTCTGCATCGTCGCCCGTTATCTCGGCAATCGCGGCCTCGATCATCACCTGTGGCCGGCGGACATCCAGTTCGCGGATCACGGTTTCGATGGATGCGATCATCGTCGGGGTGGCGCGCACGACCAGAGCGTTGATTTCCGGCGCAGGCTGGACGGTGATGTCCGGCGTCGAAAAGCCCTGCGGCGTCTCCGCGCGGCCGCCGGTCGTTTCCGATGGCAGCTGCAGCGGCGTTCCCGACTGGCCGGAGCCGCCATTGGCCTGAGCCTGTTGATTGGCGGCGATCAGGCCGGCGACGGCGGCGGTCGGACTGGTGCTGCTGGCGCCGGCGCGGCTGCGCGACTGAAGGCTGCGGGCCACGGGATTGGTCGCGCCCGCCTCGATCCCCAGCGTGCCGCGCAGCACTTCGGTCACGGATTCGGCGTCGGCGTAATTCAGGCGGAACACGCGGGTCTGCGGCGTGGCCCCGCCCGGTGCGTCCAGCGCGACGACCATGCGGCGCGCCTCGTCCACCGCCGATGGCGTGCCCCGCACGATGACGGTGTTGCTGCGCGCATCGGCAGCGACACGGGTGGTGCCTGCGCCCTGACCCTCACCCATCACGCGCTGGATGGATTCGGCCACCGCCTCTGCGCTGCCGTTGCGCAGGGGGATGGCGGCAAAGGTCTGGCCGCCGCCGCCGTCCAGCGACCGCACGATCTGTTCCACGCGGCGGACATTGTCGGCGTAATCGGTGACGACGATCGCATTGGGGCTGTCCAGCGGTTCGACCGATCCGAACACGGCGATCAGCGGGCGGACGATGCGGGCTGCCTCTGCCGCCGGCACGTTGGACAGGCGGACCATGCGCGTCACCAGCTGCTCCCCGCTGGCCGAGCGGGTCGGCACGCCGCCGTCGCGCACGGCATTGGCGGCGGGCACAACGCGCCAGCCCCGGCCGGAGCGGACCGCCGCAAAGCCGTTGGCGCGCAGCACGGACAGGAACAGGTCCCACACCCCGGCTGGCGACAGCGGGCTGGCGGAAGTGACCGTCACATTGCCCTTGACCTGCGGGTCGAGGATTAGCGTGCGGCCCGTGATGCGCGACACCTGATCGGCGACGGTAGTGATGTCCACGTCGCGCATGTTCACGACGACATCCGCCGTTTCGGCTGATTGCGCCAGGATCGGCTGGACCGTGAATGTCGTCATCGCCGTGGCAAGCAGCAGGGTTTGGATCGGATGGCGCACTGGCAACACTCTATTGAAGGGGGACGGTGACGGTAACGGTCTGGCCGTCACGCTGGATTTCGACATCGGCGCTGCCCCGCTGCAGGGCGGACGCCATGGCTTCGCGGGCGGCACCGGCATCGCCCAGGGGGCGGCGATTGATGCTGCGGATCACGTCCCCGGGTTTCAAGCCGGGCAGGCCGGGCGCGCCGACGGCATAGCCGCCCTGCACCGGGCTGGCCTGCAGTTTTGACAGGATCGCCTGGACGCGCGCGGCATCGGGCGCGCCTGCGGTCGCCGCCGGTGATGGCGTGCCCATGGGTGATTGACCGGCGGGCGGCGGCGAGGCGGCGGCGGGGGCTGCCGAACCGGGCGACGGGGCGAAGGGATCGGGCAGGGCCAGATATTCGGCCCGGCCGCCATTGTTCAGGATTGCCCGGTCGCGCAGGATCGCCGTGATCTGTGCCCCCGCAATCGACTGGCCCACCGCATATTCGCGGGGCTTTTCCTCACCGACCTGAATGATGACGCGGGACATTGATTCCGGCCGGGCAAAGAACACGCCCTTCAGCGTGGCGGCGATCTGTGTCGGCTGTGCTGCGTCGGCCGGGTTCGTCTGGCCGAAGGGGGCGAGCGCCAGGGCAGGAGCGACATCCACCGCCGGGCTGGCCGGGCGCGGGCCGCCGCCGGGGACGGTGATCGCGCCGGTTCCGGCATGGCCGGCGATGCGCCAGGTCAACCCGGCCAGCGCAACAGCGACCGACAGGATCATGGCCGCCGCCACGATGTCCAGCAGGGTCCGTTTGCGCGCGTCGGATAGGGGCGGAAAAAGCGTCATGGCGCAGCCTTCATGACGAAGCCGTCCAGCGATGCAAGCGATCCGCGCTCACCCGCCGGGGAAACCGCGATCCGCACCTTGTCCAGCGCAGGATCGCTGGTGGGCGTGCGGGTGGTAGCGACGGTCCATTGCTGCCCCAGCAGCTCGACCGGCGCATCGCCCGCGGGAGCCACGCCCAGCGACAGTTCGGCGAGCCGGTTTTCCGCCACCCACATCGCCGCCGAACGCCGCTCCATCGCCCGGGTCGAATCGATATGGGTTTCCACCGTCCGCACGAGCCCCACCGTCGCAATGGCCAGCACGGCCAGCGCGACCAGCGCCTCGATCAGGGAAAACCCCTGTTGCTGTGCGCCGATGGTCATGTCGCCGGGGCCGCATTGTCGGGCAATGCCACGGCGATCAGGCCGTCATAGACGATCCGCCACCGCTGATCCCCGCTGGTGACGATGGCCGTCACCGGCTTGCCCATGGTGCTGCCGTTGAGGACGATGGGCGGCGCGGTATCCAGTTCGATCGCCATGCCGCCCGGCACGCGGTGAAAGGCGAGCGCCTCGTCGGTCCGCTCCTTCCATGCCGCACCTTCAAGAGTCGAGAAGGCATAGCCGTCGTCGCGGATGGTCAGCGCGACGATCCGGTCGCCCAGCATCGCGTCGTCGGACGCCGCCTGGATGCGTCCGGCCAGCCGCCGTGCCTCTGTCTCCACATTGGGCGTCCGGCTGGCCGCGCCGATGCCGAATGTCACGGTCCCCGCCGCCACGGCGATGATGGCCAGCACGATCAGCATTTCGATCAGCGTCATGCCGGTTTCGCCCGGCGACGGCCGGTTGCCCGGTTGGGCACTGGTCCCGGCGCTGGCGCGAAAGAATGTCCCCCCGGTCATCCGATCAGTTGCGCTTGCCGCCGATGTCCGCGTCCAGCCCCTCGCCACCCGGCTTGCCGTCGCGGCCCAGCGATTTCAGCTCATATCCGCTGCCGTCCGCCTGATAGACATAGGGATTGCCCCATGGATCGACGGGCGTCTGCGACAGATAGCCCCCTTCCGGATAATTGGTCGCGAGCGGCGGCGCGCTTGGCCGTTCGACCAGCGCCTTCAGCCCCTGAGCCGAGGTGGGGTATCCGCCATTGTCCAGCCGGTACAGTTTCAGGGCGCCGGAAATGCTGGCAATGTCGGTCGTCGCGGTCGTCACCCGCGCCTGATCCGGGCGGCCGATCACATTGGGCACGATCAGCGCCGCGACCAGCGCGATGATCGCCAGCACCACGATCATTTCAACCAGCGTCAGGCCAGTTTCGCCGGGCGCCGGTTGCCGGTTCGGCTTGCGGGCGATGCGCCGCTTTGCCACGCTGTCATGGAACTGTTTCAAAACTATGTGCATCCCCGCTCCATGCGTTCGATCCGTGAAAGCAATGTTACAGCCATGGCCGCTGACCCTCTGACCTCCGCTCCGATATCCGGACCGACGCAAAAGCGTGCGGATGGCGTGTGGCGGCTGGCTGCCGATGGCGCGATCATAGCCGTTTGCGATGGCCCTGCAACGCTGCTGGTGCCGACCGAATCGGTCCGCGTGCTGACCGTCGAACTTCCGCTGAAGTCTGCGGCACGGCGGGTTGAGGCGCTGCCCTATGCCGTGGAGGACCGGATTGCGGACCCGCTGGATGCGGTTCACCTCGCCCTGGGTCCGTCGGTTGGGCCTGATCTGTACCGGGTGGGGATCGTTCGCACGGCGGTGATTGCCGATTGGGTCGCGCGCGCTGAGGCGGCTGGCCTGGGCCATGCGCCGATGGTGCCCGATGCACTTGCCTTGCCGGAGCCGCCGGACGGGCAATGGGTGGTCGGGATCGACGGCGCGCGCGCGCTGGTGCGCGATGGGGCGGGCGGCGGGTTTGCCATGCCGCTGGCCGCGCTGCCCGCCGCATGGCGCGCGGCTGGGCGTCCGGCTGTGCTGGCCGATGGCGACGGGTTGCCGCCGGAACTGGCAGCGGTGGCGACCCCGGTGCAGCCGTTCGACGCTGCCGCCAGCCTGGCCGTGCCCGCGCTCGACCTGCGTCAGGGGGCGTGGCAGCGCCAGTCGTCCGGCGATCCGCTGCTCCGGCGGCTGGCCTGGATCGTCGGGCTGGGCATTGCGGCGCATGTCGGCATCGCGGCGGCCGATACGGTGATGACCGGCGTGATTGCGGATCGGCGTGCCAATGACACGCGCGCGCTGGTTCAGCAGTTCGCGCCCGGCACGCCGATGGACGGTGATCTGGCCGATCGGGTGACGGCAATGCTGCCCGCGGCGGGCATGGGCGGGGCAACCGACCGGTTCCTGCCGCGTCTGACCCGCGTGGCGGGGGTTATCCAGCCACTGGTCCCCGCCGGTACGGTGCAGTCCGTTCGGTTCGAGGGGGATCGCATGATCCTGACCATCGATGGCGATGCGGCGCTGGCCGCGCGCATCCAGTCGGCACTGGCGGCGTCGGGCGTGCCGGGCACGGCAACCGGCGATGCTTCCGGCGTCGTAACCGTGACGGCGGGGGCATGATGCGACAGGTGATTGCCCGGCAGATGCCGACGCTGGACCGCGGCCTTTCGGCGTTCGACCGGTGGTGGGACCGCCTTTCCATCCGCGAACGGCGGATGGTGGCAGGGCTGGCCCTGATCCTCTCGCTAGTCGCTCTGGTCTTTCTGGTCGTCCGGCCGCTTCAGGCGGCACGGGCAGAGGCGCTGGCCGATATCCGCCTCCATGAAACGCTGAACGCCCGCATCCTGGCGGCCGGGCGGCTGGATGCAGCGCAGGCGGCGCCCGCCGGTTCGCCGGATCAGCTTGTCCAGCAGGCGGCGGGTCAGATGGGCGCGGCATTGACGGTGCAGGGCAACGGATATCGCCTGACGCTGACCGATGCGGATTATGCGCTGGTGGTCGGACAGCTGGGACAGGTAACGCGCGGTGCGGGCCTGGCGGTCGCGCGGGCCGATCTGGTGCGGGGCAATGCCCCCGGCCGGGTCAGCGGAACGGTGGAGCTGGCACGATGAACGACATGGCCGTCGCCCCCGCCATTCCGCCCCGCCGGGTGGGGTCCGCCATGATCCCCTATGGCTTTGCGCGGCGCAACGGCGTGATCCTGCGCATGGGCGAACAGAGCGCGGAATGCCTTTACCGGGCCAGTGCGCCCCTTGATGCGCTGATCGAGGCGCAGCGGATCGCGCCGGGCGTTGCCATGCAGCTGCTGGACGAGGCGGCGTTCGACGCCGCGCTGAGTGCGACGTTCGGGGAGGGGAGCGCGGCGACGGCCGCCGATCTGGACATGGACGGCATGGACCTGGCTGCCCTGGCCGACAGCGTGGCGGCGGTCGACGACCTGCTCGATACGCGCGACGATTCGCCGGTCATCCGCCTGATCAACGCCATCCTGCTGGAAGCGGTGAAGGAAGGCGCGTCCGACGTTCATGTCGAAACGCAGGAAAAGCGGCTGTTCGTCCGGTTCCGCATCGATGGCGTGCTGCGCGACGTGGTGGAGCCGCAGCGCGCGCTGGCCCCCCTGCTGGTCAGCCGGATCAAGGTGATGGCGCGGCTCGACATCGCCGAAAAGCGGGTGCCGCAGGACGGGCGCGTCACGCTGCGCATCGGCGGGCACGATGTCGATGCGCGTGTGTCCACCATTCCCACCCAGCATGGCGAACGGGTGGTCATGCGATTGCTGGAAAAGGGCAATTTGCGGCTCGACATGGCGGCGCTGGGGATGAGCGAGCGGGACCGCGCGGTGTTCGAACGGTTGCTGGAAAAGCCCAATGGCATGGTGCTGGTGACCGGCCCGACCGGATCGGGCAAGACGACGACGCTCTATTCCGCGCTCAACCGGCTGAACGATCGCAAGCGCAACATCATGACGGTGGAAGATCCCATCGAATATGAACTGCCCGGCATCGGCCAGACCCAGGTGAACCCGCGCACCGACCTGACCTTTGCCCGCGGCCTGCGCGCGATCCTGCGTCAGGATCCCGATGTCATCATGGTCGGCGAAATCCGGGATCAGGAAACGGCCAGCGTCGCCGTGCGATCCGCGATGACGGGGCATTTCGTGCTGTCCACGCTGCACACCAATTCGGCGATCGGTTCGGTCACCCGGCTGATCGACATGGGGGTGGAACGCTATCTGCTGGCACCCATGCTGGTCGGGCTGGTCGCGCAGCGGCTGGTGCGGCGGCTGTGCCCGGATTGCCGGCAGGAAGACCGGGCGACGGATGCCGATGCTGCTCTCCTCGGCGGGATGCTGAAGGCGGGCAAGAAGGTCTGGCGGCCGGTCGGCTGTCCCGCCTGTCATGGCGAGGGGTATCGCGGCCGGGCGGGCCTGTACGAAGTCATTGCCGTGGACGATCAGTTTCAGGCGCTGGTCCATGAAGGCGCGTCCGAGGCGCAGCTGGAGCGGGTGGCCCGCAAATATGGCCCCAGCCTGCTGGAGGATGGCGCGCGCAAGGTGCGCGACGGCCTGACCACCGTCGAGGAAGTCGCCCGCGTGGTGCGGGACGAGGCCTGATCCATGCCGGCCTTTGCCTATCGCGCTGCCGACCGGGCGGGCGCCACCCGAAAGGGGGTGGTGGAGGCATCCAGCCCCGCCGCCGCGCGCGCTCAGCTGCGCGATCAGGGGCTGTTGCCGCTGGCCGTCGATCTGGCGGCGGACCGGGGTGGCAGGACTGGAGCGGGTTTCAGCCTGCCGTCGCTGCGCCGGCGCGGGGTTTCCGCGCGGCAGCTGGCGACCATCACGCGCCAGATTGCGACGCTGGTGGGATCGGATATCCCGGTCGAGGAAGCCGTGCGGCTGGTCGCCCAGCAATCCGAGGCACCTGCGGCGAGCGCCGTGCTGCTGGATGTGCGGGCCGCGATCCTGGACGGGCGGGGCTTTGCCAGCGCGCTGGGGCGGCATCCGCGGGTCTTTCCCGAATTCTACCGCGCATCGGTTGCGGCGGGCGAGCAATCGGGCACGCTGTCGCAGGTGCTGGCCCATCTGGCCGAATTCGTCGAACGCCGTCATGCCAATGGCCAGAAGATCCAGCTGGCGCTGCTGTATCCCGCGCTGCTTGCCGCGGTGTCCTTCGGCATGATGGTGCTGTTGATGGTCTATGTCGTGCCGGACATCGTGCGGGTGTTCGTCAGTCGCGGTGCCGAGTTGCCGTTCCTGACCCGCGCGCTGATTGCGATCAGTGCGTTTCTGCAAGGCTATGGCCTGTATCTGCTGATCGGCGCGGCGGTCGTGGCGCTGGGCTATGCGCGCTGGGCGCGGGTGCCGGACAACCGGCTGCGCGTGCACCGGGCGTTCAACCGACGGCCGCCCTTTGCCCGGTTCAGCCGTCAGTTCAACGCCGCCCGTTTCGCCGGGTCACTGGCGACGCTTGTGGAAAGCGCGGTGCCGTTGCTGGAGGCATTGCAGGCGGCGGCGGCCGTCACGCCCAATCTGTACGTCCGTCAGGCCGCGCTGGGCGTTGCCGCGCGGGTGCGTGAGGGGGTCAGCCTGCGCGCGGCGATGCAGGAGGCGGGCGTGTTCCCCTCCATGCTGATCGCCATCGTCGCGTCGGGCGAAACCAGCGGCAAGCTTGGCCCGGCCCTCGGCCGGGCGGCGGATGAACTGGACCGCGAACTGGATGCGTTGACCGCGACGCTGGTCTCGCTGGTCGAGCCGCTGGTGCTGCTGGTGATGGGCGGGCTGGTGCTGCTGATGGTGCTGGCGATCCTGTTGCCGATCATCAACCTCAACAATCTGGTCGCGCTATAATTGCTTCTGGATCGTCACCCCGGCGGGAATGCCCAGAAAGGGGAGGTCGGCGGCGCCATCGGGCGTCATGGTGACGGCCAGGCGGCCATCCCCGGCCAGCTTTGCCTCGATCAGCGTGCGGCGCTGCTGCGCCTGCGGGGCCACGCGGATCACGCTTTGACCGCCGACCTGTTCGGCCGTTATGCGCAGCGCCGGGACGGTGGTGCTCGTGCCCGGTGTCGCCTTGGCCCAGCACTGGCCGGGTTCGGTGACGATCAGGCCACTGGCCGCCGCCGATCCGCCGGTGGACAGCCGGTCCCAATCGATACGCATGACCATGTCGCACTGAAAGGGCAGGGCCTGCGCCGCCGCCGCGATCAGGCCGAACCGCGCCGTGCCGCTGACCTGATCGACCGTCCATCCGCCAGCCGACAGCAGCGCCCGTCCGCCAAGATCGGTGTCGGTCCCGGTTGCCTGCCAGTCTGCGGCAAAGCCCAGATTGGCCAGCGAGCGCAGCGGCGCCCAATCCCATGCCGCGCGGGTGCCCCCGGCAATGCCCACTTCGCCGTTCCAGATCGTGCCCGCAATGCCGGTGCGCCATGGTCGGTTTTTCAGGACGACGCTGGCCGGCACCGTAGCGACCATGGCAACGACGTAGCAGGCTGTTCCCCACAGGGTGAACCGGATAAGGGTGCGCCGCGCCACCATGCGCGGGGCGGAAGGAGTCGAGCGTGAATCGCCGTCAGTTGCTGCACCTGTCATCGGGACTGATGCTGTCGTCACTGCCATGGCTGGTCGATCCCCTGTTGGCCCAAAAGGCAAAGGCGAAGGGCGACAAGCGCCCCATCGCCCTGTTGCTGCCGCTGACCGGCGAATATGCCGCGCTGGGCACTAGCATGAAGCAGGCAGCGATGCTTGCCCAAATCAATCAGGGGGCGGATGCCGCCGCGCTGATGACGCTGGATACCGGCAGCACGGGCAAGGGCGCGAGTGCGCAGGCAACGGCCGCGATCCGGCGCGGCGTTGCCATGCTGATCGGCCCGCTGACCGGGGGCGAGACGGCCGCGGCCGGGGCCGCCAATGCCAGACGGGTGCCGATGATCGCGCTGACCAACGATCCGGCAAGCCGTGCGGCGGGGACACAGATTTTCGGGATCACGGCAGGTCAGTTGACCAGCGCGGTGCTGCGCTATGCCCGCCAGCGCGGCGTTCGCCGGGTGCTTGTGATCGGCGATGGCGGCGCATGGTCCGTGGCATCGGCGGCGGCGGCCACTGCGCTGCGTGCCGAACTGGGCATCGAATTGAGCGCCATCGACGTCATGGCGGGCCAGCCGCTACCCGGCGCGGGGGAAATGCCCGATGCGGTGTTGCTGCCCAGCAGCGATGACCGGGCGCTGGCCGCTGCCCGCCAGATACAGGCAAGCGGCGTGCAATTGCTGACCACGATGCAGGGGCTGGATTACCGGCCGGAGGCACTGGCCGCGCTGAAGGGTGCATGGCTGGCCAGCATCGACCCGGAGACGTTCAGCGGCTTTGCCAGCGCCTATGAGGCACGCAATGGCGGCAATCCCGGCGCGCTGGCCGCGCTGACCTATGACGCCACGACCATCGCCCTTCGCCTGCGGGCGACCGGCCCGATCAGCACGAACGCTCTGTTCGATCCCACCGGGTTCGATTGCATCACCGGTCCGGTCCGGTTTCGTACCGATGGCAGCTGCGCGCGCCAGTTCGCGATCCTGGTCGGCACGGGCGATGGCTATGATAAGGCGGCGGTGAGCCAGGGAACATGATCGCCCCGCGGCCGTCCGAACAGGGCTTTACCCTGATCGAGCTGATGATTTCCCTTGGCCTGTTCGCACTGATTGCGGTGGCCGGGCTGGCGATGGTCGACGGCATTTTGGGCGTGCAGGCGCGGACCGAGGTTCGGCTGGACCGGTTGTCCGATCTGCAACGGGCGATGCTGGTGATCGACGGCGATCTGGATGCGGTGGCCAATGGGGATGTGAACGGCACGGCCGACGCCCTGTCCTTTGTCCGCAGCGCGCCGGGCATGGGCGGCCCGGCGCTGCCGATCCGTTATGCGCTGACCGACGGCGTTTTGATGCGGATGGCGGGGCCGCAGCCGCAGATGCTGTTGCGCGGGGTTACCGGCGTCCGCTTTCGCTATCTGGGCGAGGGATGGTCCGAACGCTGGCCGGTCGAGGGGGGGCAAACGCCGTCCTGGCCGCGGGCGGTGGAGGTGGTGATGACGCTGGCCCCCGGTTCCGGCCCGCAGGGGAGCCTGCGCCGGCTGGTCGAACTGCCGGAACGGCCACCGGTGACCGAGACGAGGCAGCCATGACGTCATCTTCGCCGCCATCCGCCGGGTCGCCCCCCACCGAACCGCCAGCGTCCGAACAGGGCATGATCCTGGTCAACGTCCTGATGTTCGTGGCGATCGCGTCGGGGCTGGTCCTGCTAATGATCAACCGTGAGGAGCTGGCGCTCGACAGGGCGCTTCGGGTCAGCGAGGCGGCGCGCGCAATGGCGGTGGTGCGCGGCGGGGAGGGGTCGGCCATTTCGGCGCTGCAACGCGATCTGGCGGCGGGGGCGGACGTGGATCATCGCGGCGAACCCTGGGCGGCGATTGCCGAAACCGGGGTGTCGATCGACGGCGGGACGTTTGACCTGGCGGTGTCCGATGCGGAGGGGCGGTTCAACCTCAACAACCTGATGTCCGGCGACGTCATCGAAACGATCCGGTTCCAGGATATCGGCAAGGCAGCGGGCCTGACCGAGGATCAGATCGTGCAGGCGATCGGGCTGGTCCGCACATATGGCCCCATCACCGATGTCCGTCCGTTGCGACAGGCGCAGATCGACCCGGCCACGCTGACGCGGCTGGAGGCGATGGTGACGGCATTGCCCGGCCGGACGACGATCAACGCCAATGCGGTATCGCCGGAATTGCTGAGCGTGCTGCTGAACAATCCCGACATTGCTTCGCGAATGATTGCCCTTCGCGAAGGGGACGGCCAGTTGTCGGTCGACGATGTGGCGGCCGCCGGCGCATCGCTGCCAACGGGCGTCGGCCTCAATTCCTCGACCTTCTGGGTGCGCACGCGCGTCCGGATCGGGGATACGGTGCAACAGGGCGCGACCCTGCTGAAACGCCGGCGTGACGGACCGGAACAGACGCCGATCGTCCGCGCCGTGGCGCGCTGGCGGGGCGCTAGTCTGCCGCCCGGCGTGCCGGAATTTCCCCCGCCGCGCTGATCCTGCCGCTTGCCGGTTTCCCCCGTGCGGCGCACCGGCTAAACCGGGGCATGACCGAACCCATGACCTATGGGCGCTATCTCGCCCTTGATGCGATCCTATCGGCGCAGCATCCGCTGTCCGACCGGCATGACGAGCTGTTGTTCGTCATCATTCACCAGACCAAGGAATTGTGGCTGAAGCAGATCATTGCAGAGCTGACGGCCGCCATCCCGCTGATCGATCAGGACCAGTTGACGCAGGCGTATAAATCGCTCGCCCGCATCTCGCGCATTCAGGCGGTGATGACGCTGAGCTGGGATGTGCTGGCGACCATGACACCCAGCGACTATTCCCGGTTCCGGCACGTCCTGGGCGGCAGTTCCGGGTTTCAGTCGGATCAGTTCCGCACGGTGGAAGTGATGCTGGGCATCCGCGACGGCGTTCGCCATGGCCCGATGACGGCAGACGCGGCGACCCGGCCTAGCCTGTGGGATGCGGCCAATGCTGCGCTGGGGCGGGCCGGGTTCGACCTGCCACCGCCCCGCGCCGACTGGTCGGCAGCCTATCGCCCCGATCCGCTGGTCGAGGCAGGCTGGGCCGCGGTCTATCGGGATCCGGAACGGTACTGGAACCTCTATCAGCTTGCGGAAAAGCTGGTCGATGTCGACGATGCCATGGCAAGCTGGCGGCACAAGCATGTGATGACCGTGAGCCGGGTGATCGGCGGCAAGCGCGGGACGGGCGGCACGGCGGGCGTCGCCTATCTGGAATCCACCCTGACCAAACGCGCCTTTCCCGAACTCTGGACGCTGAGGACCGGCCTGTGACCGATTACAAACGACTGTTCCAGCGCAGCATCGCGGCCGCGCCGGACCGGCTGCATTTCGCCGCGCATAGCCACCATCTGTGGCCGGATGCCAGCTATGTCGGACAGCTTGCCTGCTGGCAGGATGCGGCCCGGCTGGCGGATCGCAAATGGGGCAGGGTGATGGACGAGCTGTGGCCCGCCGCGCAGCGCCATGTGGCGGATGAATTGCGCCTGCCCGACCCGTCGACGGTGATGTTTGCCGGAAACACGCATGATTTCCTGATCCGCATCCGCTCGGCGCTGCCCGCACGGCCGCTGCGCATCCTGACGACCGAAGGGGAATTTCACAGCTTTCGCCGTCAGACGGCGCGATGGGCGGAATCGGGCGATGTGACGCTGCACCGTGAACCCGTTGGCCCCGATCTGATCGATCGGCTGATCGCCCGCGCCCGCGCCGAACGGTTCGACCTGATCTGGGTAAGCCAGGTGATGTTCGGCACCGGGTTCGTCGTGCCGGGGTGGGAAAGGCTGGCCGACCTCGCTGACCCTGATGGGCCATGGGTGGTGATCGACGGCTATCACGGCTTCATGGCGATGCCGACCGACCTGTCGGGCGTGGCCGACCGCCTGTTCTACCTGTCCGGCGGGTATAAATATGCGATGTCGGGGGAGGGCGTGGCGTTGATGCACGCGCCGCACGGCTTTGGGGCGCGCCCGATGCTGACCGGTTGGTATGCGGAGTTCGAGGATCTGAGCCTGCCGCCGGGCAGCGTCGGCTATGCCCCGGATGCGCGGCGGTTCATGGGGGCGACGTTCGATCCGTCGGGCATTTACCGGTTTGTGGCGGTGCGCGACATGCTGCGGGACGCGGCGCTCGATACTGCGGCGATTTCCGCCCATGCGGCCGGGTTGCGCGATGCGTTTCTGGCGGGGCGGGGGCGGACGGTGCTGGCCGATGCCGAATTGCTCAATCCGCCGTCGGCTGGCGCGTCGGCACGGTTCCTTGCCCTGCGCACGGCCGATGCCGCCCGGATCCAGGCCGGTCTGGCCGAACGGGATGTGATTACCGACGTTCGCGGCGATGTGCTGCGCATCGGATTCGGCCTTTATCAGTCCGATCGCGATGTCGGATCGTTGCTGGACCACCTTGCCGCCTGAGCCGTCATGGCATCGATCCATCATCTTTTGGATTGCATCATCCATTTTGTCTGATTTATGGGCTGACCCAATCAAAAGAGCGGAGAAGACATGACGGATACACCAGCAGCGGGGCCGCGACGGCTGCGTTCACGCGCATGGTTCGACGATCCCGACAATGTCGACATGACCGCGCTGTATCTTGAGCGGTACATGAATTTCGGCCTGTCGCTGGAAGAGCTTCAGTCCGGCCGTCCGATCATCGGCATCGCCCAGACGGGTAGCGACCTGTCGCCGTGCAACCGCCACCACCTTGTCCTGGCCGAACGGGTGCGGGAAGGGGTGCGCGAGGCCGGCGGGATCGTGATCGAATTTCCCGTCCATCCGATTCAGGAAACCGGCAAGCGGCCGACGGCGGGGCTGGACCGCAATCTGGCCTATCTGGGGCTGGTCGAGGTGCTGTTCGGTTATCCCATCGACGGCGTGGTGCTGACCACCGGATGCGACAAGACGACGCCCGCGCTGCTGATGGCGGCCGCGACGGTGAACATCCCGGCCATCGCCCTGCCCGTCGGCCCGATGCTGAACGGCTGGCACAAGGGCGAACGGACTGGATCGGGCACCATCGTTTGGAAGGCGCGGCAGATGCTTGCGGCCGGCGAAATCGACCGCACGGGCTTTATCAAGCTGGTGGCCAGCTCCGCTCCCTCGACCGGCTGGTGCAACACCATGGGCACCGCCACGACGATGAACTCGCTGGCCGAGGCGCTGGGCATGACGCTGCCCGGTGCGGCGGCGATCCCGGCGCCCTATCGCGACCGGCAGGAGTGCGCGTATCGCACCGGCATGCAGATCGTCGAGATGGTGCACGCCGATCGCAAGCCGTCCGACATCCTGACCAAGGCCGCGTTCCTGAACGCCATCCGCGTCAATTCGGCCATCGGCGGATCGACCAACGCCCCCATTCATATCAACGCCATCGCCCGTCATATCGGCGTCGAACTGGACATTGACGAATGGCAGAGCGAGGGGCGCGACGTGCCGCTGCTGGTCAACCTGCAGCCCGCGGGCGAATATCTGGGTGAGGATTATTACCGTGCCGGGGGCGTTCCGGCGGTCATCGGCGAACTGATCCGGCATGGCCTGATCGAAACGGATGCCCTGACCGCCAATGGCAAGTCGATGGGCGAGAATTGCCGGGATGCCATGATCGAGGACGATCGCGTCATCCGGACGATGGATCAGGCGCTCAATCCCAAAGGCGGGTTCGTCGTGCTGCGCGGCAACCTGTTCGACAGTGCGATCATGAAGCTGTCGGTGATTTCCGACGATTTCCGCAAGCGGTACCTGTCCAATCCGGACGACCCTGATGCGTTCGAGGGGCCGGTTGTCGTGTTCGACGGGCCGGAGGATTACCACCACCGCATCGACGATCCGTCGCTGGGCATTACCGAGGAAACGCTGCTCGTCATTCGCGGCACCGGGCCGATCGGCTATCCGGGCGCGGCAGAGGTGGTGAACATGCGGCCGCCCGCCGAACTCATCAAGCGCGGCATTCAGGCGCTGCCGTGCATCGGCGATGGTCGCCAGTCGGGGACCAGCGGCAGCCCGTCGATCCTGAACGCGTCGCCTGAGGCGGCGGCGGGCGGGGGCCTTGCCCTGCTGCGTACCGGCGACCGGGTTCGGGTCGATATCGGCCGGGGCACGGCCGACATGCTGATTTCTGCGGAGGAACTGGCCGAGCGCCGGGCGGCATTCGATGCAGCGGGCGGATACAAATATCCGCCGCATCAGACGCCGTGGCAACAGATCCAGCGCGCTCTTGTCGGTCAGATGGAGACGGGCGCGGTGCTGGAACCGGCGGTCGATTACCAGAAGCTGGCCCAGACGATCGGCGTGCCGCGGCACAACCACTGATCGGTTCTGCACGTGATCGGCCTGCCCGGACGGTTTCCCGCCCGGGCAGGACCGGCGATCATTCGACGGCGACGACCGCAACCGCCTTTGCCGGCAATTCGAATACCAGCTTGCCGCCTTCCGTCTTGCCGGAATAGGGCGCGGGCTTCAGCGTGTCCGGCTTGTCGAACGTATTATGGGTGTCCATCGCCGGTGCGGTCAGGATGCGCCCCGTCGCCCGGCCGGTCAGGGTGGTGCGAACCTTTACCGGGCGGTTCGGGTCAAGGTTGACCAGCGAGACATAAAGCTTGCCATCGGTGCCCCGCGCCACCGAACTGTCCACCATCGGCAGGTCGATGCTGCCCAGCACATAGCGGGGGCCATCCACCTTTGCCTCGATCGGCGTCGCACCCTGGAACGGCTTGTACAGGTCAAAGGCGTGATAGGTCGGGGTCAGGAGCATCTTCTCCTTGTCCGTCAGGATCATCGCCTGAAGCACGTTCACCATCTGCGCGATCGCGGCCAGCTTTACGCGGCGCGTGTGCCGGTGAAAGATGTTGAGCGTGAGCGCCGCGACATGGACGTCGCGCAGTGAGTTCTGCTGATACAGGAACCCCGGATTGGTGCCGGGGTCCGGATCGTACCAAGTGCCCCATTCATCGGGGTACAGCGCCACTCGGCCCTTCGGATCATATTTGTCCATGATGGCGGTATGCCGGGTCAAAATATCGTCCATGTGCATCGCGTTGCGCAGCGTCGATGCCCATTCGCTTTCCGGGAACCCCGTCGCCTGACCCTTTTTGGTCCAGTTACCGGTGGGCAGGGTGTAATAATGGATGCTCAGCGCCTGAACTTCCTTCGTCGCGTCGCGCATCAGCGCCTCGGTGAACTTTTCATCATCGCCGTTCGCGCCCGTTGCCACTTCGATCGTCGGTTCGACGCCGGGGGGCGATTTGACGAAGGTCTGATACCGGCGGTGGAGCACGGCGGACTGTTCGCCGGTCATGTTGCCGCCGCATCCCCAGCTTTCGTTGCCGATGCCGAAATACTTGACCTTCCACGGCTTGTCCCGGCCATTGGCCTTGCGCTGCTCGACCAGTGTCGAGGGCACGCTGCCGGTCATATATTCCATCCACCGGGCCATCTCGATCGGCGGCATCGACCCCATGTTGCCGGCGACATAGGCTTCGGACCCGATCATTTCGGCAAAGTTCAGGAATTCGTGGGTGCCGAAACTATTGTCTTCGGTGACCCATCCCCAATGGGTGTTGATCCGCTTTGGCCGTTTGTCGCGCGGGCCGATCCCGTCCTTCCAGTCATATTCGTCGGCAAAACAGCCGCCCGGCCAGCGGACGACGGGGACCTTCAGTGCCTTCAGCGCGGCCAGGACGTCGTTGCGATATCCGTTGGTGTTGGGGATGGGGCTGTTTTCGCCGACCCAGATGCCTTCATAGACGCTGCGCCCCAGATGCTCGGCAAACTGGCCCTGAATCGCCGGTTCGATGCGTGGCCCCTGTTTGGCCATGTCGATGGTCAGCACGGCCTCTGCCACCCGCTGAGCCTGAGCCGGTGCGGCGATTGCCACGCTGGCAACCCCCGCCAACGCGATGCGGGTCGTCCATTTCATGCAAGCTCTCCCTGTTTATCGTTACAGCGCGCTGACGGTTACGCCCACGGCATCCGCAACGGTCATTGTGTTGCGAAGGGGCAGCGTGAACGGCGCCGCCTCGATCTCGAACTGGTCGCCGGGCTGGACGGCAAAGCCATCGGAAAAGCTGAGCGTGGCCGTTCCGAAAAAATGGACATGGACATCGCCGGGCCGCCGGAACTGCGCATATTTGAAGTGGTGATGTTCCAGATTGGCGATGGAATGGGACATGTTCGCCTCTCCCGACAGGAACGGCTTTTCCCAGACAGTCTGTCCGTCGCGGACGATACGGCTGCTGCCCCGAACATCGGCGGGCAATGGGCCGGTCAGCAACTCCGCCCCAAGCGCCGCGTGCCGCAGCTTGGAATGGGCGAGCCACAGGTAATTGCCCCGCTCCGTCACATGATCCGAAAACTCGTTCGCAAGGCAAAAGCCCAGCCGATGCGGCGTGCCGTCCGGGCCGATCAGATAGATGCCTGCGATCTCCGGCTCCTCGCCGCCATCCAGCGCGAATGCGGGGGAGGGGATGGGCCGGCCCGTCGGCACGATGGAATCGCCATCGCCCTTATAAAACCATTCCGGTTGAACGCCGACATCGCCCGCGGCCGGCTTTCCGCCGTCCACGCCCATCAGGAACATGCGCATCGAATCGGTCAGGTCGCCGCTCGCCGCCGCCTTGTGCATCTTGTCGCGCCCCTCGGCCGAGCCGAGATGGGTGAGGCCAGTGCCGGTCAGGTGGCAGTGCGCCGGATCGGCATGGTCGATCGGGGCGAGCAGCCGTCCATCGGCCGAAAGCCGGTCCAGGTCCGCGTCCGCGCCCAGCCGCTGGCTGGCCAGATCGGCCAGCGAACGGCCCGCCGCAATGGCATCGCTGGCCAGCGCATAGACTGACGATGTGCCGGTCAGCCAGTTTGCCCTACCGTCCGACGCGGCAATCACGCCCCGTGTCCCGTCATCGCCCACAGCCTGAATCAGTCGCATGAAACTCTCCCTTGCGACCTATTAGTCAGACATAAGGACGGTTCGCAAATGGTAATCGTGCGATCGCCAGCGTTCGCGCCAATGGGTCGAATGCTGCGATCTGGGATTTCGGACGAAATAGTCTTGCCGGCTTCCGCGCCGACCGTTCAGCTGGGCGGCAGGACGGATGTCGTGTCAAGAAACGCCAGGTCGACCAGTTCGGTCATTGCCTGGTGCGCCTGTGCTGCATCGCCCGCGGCGACCGCATCGAACACCGCCCAGTGTTCGGGCATCGGATCGCGGCGCAGGGGTGTCTTGCGCTGCTTGTAAACGGTGGTCCACGCCACGGCGGCACCTACGCCGCTGGTCAGGGTGATCAGGAACGGATTGGCCGATGCGTTCAGCAATGCGGCATGAAACCGCTGATCGGCCAGGCGGCCTTCCGGCGACGTCAGGCTGTGGCGCGCCATATCCTCCAGCGCCGTTTTCATTTCCCGGATCTGGTCGGGCGTGCGGCGCCTCGCGGCCAGCGATGCAGCCTCCGGCTCGACGATCCGGCGCAATTCGAACAGGCTGACCAGCAGCGATTCGTCCGGCTCCTCGGCAAAGATCCATGACAGGATGTCGGGATCCAGCATCTGCCAGCGTTGCCGGTCGCTGACCCGCGTGCCTGTTTTCGGGCGCGATTCGACCAGACCCTTGGCTGCCAGCATGCGCAATGCTTCGCGATAGGCGGTGCGGGAGACGTTGAGCTGGTCACTGGCCACCACCTCGCCGCTCAGCACATCGCCGGGCGCATAGCCGCCATTGACGATCTTCATGCCCAGATCGCGGGCGATCGTGCCGTGAATGCGCAGCGCGCGATGATCCGGATCGACCTTGGCCATGCCGCTCTGTGTAGCGCGAAACAACGGGGCCGCAACAATCTGCGGCAACGGAAAACTCGCGATGTAAGGAAATTGGTCGGGGAAAGAGGATTCGAACCTCCGGCCCCTGCCTCCCGAAGGCAGTGCTCTACCAGGCTGAGCTATTCCCCGACCATGGGGTCCGCCGGGGCCAGCCCCGGTGGAGAGCGGCGCATATATCAGCGCGCGTGAGGGATTCAAGCGCTAGTTGTTGCCGATATTCCGGTCCTGCTCATTCCAGCGTGTCCATTTCGACACAGGCGGTGACTTTTCCGGCGTCGCACAGCGGTTTCAGCTTCGCGCGCTTCGCGTCAATCTCCGCCTTCCGTTCTGCTGCGGCCGCGGCAGCGACGCGTTTGTCGGCCGCCGCCCGGGCGTTGCGATCGGCGACATCGACGAACTTTGTCGCAGCGGCGCTGAAATTGCCGTTCAGGCTCAACCGGTAATTGTCCGTGCCCGAAATCACGCCCGAAAATTCGTTGCTGGTGCACTTGCCCTCAAACACCACCGCTCCGCGCGCATCGGCCAGCCGGCAAACCCCGTTTGCGATCAGACCCGACAGGTTGTGCTGCGCAATGCCGCCCGTTCCGGTGACCTGGGCCGTCACCGACTGGCCGTCAAAGGTCGCCTTGATGGTCAGCGCGCCCTGATATTCCGTGCCCTTTGGCGTCGCGGGGGCCGACATTGCCGCGTTGAGCAGCGTGTTCAAGCTGAGCCGATTGGGCACGCGCGGCGCACGTGCGGGGCGCGGCTTGGGGCCTTCGACAAACCGATAGGTACCGGCATAGGTGATTTCCGCCTGGGCCGGGATCCCGGTGGAGGCGGGTGTTGCCGCCGGTTCGGCCGCAACCGAGCGCCAGGTTCCGTCCGCATTCCGGCACATCCGCGCCGACGATCCGTCCGGCATGGTCACGGCGCGGCATTGGTCGCCAGTCTGTGCGTCCGCAATGCCAGCCACGCCGCCAAGGGTCAGGATGGCAATCAAGCGCGTCCAGTGCATCCGTCGTCCTTTCATCAGCACACCTGTCCGAAACAGCCATACAAGCCGCCCCATCCGCCAATCGGCGTCACCGGCGGTGGCGGGGGCGGGGGTGGCGCGGAATAGCCGCCCCGCAGTTCAAAGTCGTCGGGATAGTCGTTGCGCCCACCCCCGGAACCGCCGGTGTCATAGCCAGAGGCCGCGTATCGAACCGGCGGGCGATCCAGTATGTCCCTGTTGTCGCATCCCGGTTGATGCCCCATGGTACAGGCCCGAACGAAATAGGCTCTCGCTTTGGCGCGGTTCTTTTCCACGCCATAGGCATCAAGATGGCTTAGACCCATGTTTACGCATGCAATCGGCTCCTTCAGATCGCAGGCGAGGCGATAATAAGCGACCGCTTTGGTCGGACTGACCGCCACGTCCTCACCATTCTGATACATGACGCCCAGATTGTTGCACGACGCAGCGTCCTTGCGCGCGCAATTTTCGGCATAGAGTTTTCGAGCAACCGGATAGTTGACCGACAGCCCGTCGCCGTTCTGGTACATGTATCCCAGTTGGTAACAGGCGTCCTTGTTGTTGCGATCGCAGAACATGGCAAAGATGCGCGCGGCCGATTTTTTCTCGCCCATGTCGAACAGGATGCTGCCGGCATTGTAACAGGCGGCCATCAATCCCCTGTCACATGCGTTGGCGTACAGGGCGGCGGCACGTTTTCGGTCCTGACGAACGCCTTCGCCCTTGTCGTACATCTGGGCAAGGTCAGCGCAGGAATCGGGTAATCCCGCCTCGCACGCTGCGGCCAACGTCATTGCGTCCTTTGGCGGTGTGCCGCCAATCGAGAGCGCAAGCACCAGCATGAGAATCACAAGGCACCCCCATTTTTGCCCGAGCGCGATCCTGCCGATAAGGTTGCGTTGGTGAAATAGAATTCTTGTGCGGGACAACGCCGGCAACACCGCCTTTTGTCCCGCTTCCCCGGCGGGCGGGTCCCTGCTATCGCGCGCTTGTTATGGCTACTGACCTGTCCAAAATCCGCAATTTCTCGATCATCGCGCATATCGATCACGGCAAGTCCACGCTTGCCGACCGGCTGATCCAACGCACCGGCGGCCTTACGGAGCGCGAGATGAGCGCGCAGGTGCTCGACAATATGGAGATCGAGAAGGAACGCGGCATCACCATCAAGGCGCAGACCGTGCGCCTGGAATGGAAGGGCCACGTCCTCAATCTGATGGACACGCCGGGCCATGTCGATTTCGCCTATGAGGTGAGCCGCAGCCTGGCGGCGTGCGAGGGCGCGTTGCTGGTCGTCGATGCGGCGCAGGGCGTCGAGGCGCAGACGCTGGCCAATGTCTATCAGTCGATCGAGCATGACCACGAGATCGTGCCCGTCATCAACAAGATCGATCTGCCCGCCGCCGAGCCGGACAAGGTGAAGGCCGAGATCGAGGATATCATCGGCCTGGATGCCTCCAATGCCATTCTGGCCAGCGCCAAGTCGGGCATTGGCATCGACGAGATTCTGGATGCGATCGTCGAGCGGATTCCGGCACCCAAGGGGGATCCGGACGCGCCGCTGAAGGCGATGCTGGTCGACAGCTGGTACGACCCGTATCTGGGCGTCGTCATCCTGGTCCGCGTGATGCAGGGCACGCTGAAAAAAGGGCAGCAGGTCAAGTTCATGCAGGCCGGGACCACCCACCTGATCGACCGGGTCGGCTGTTTCCGGCCCAAGATCGAGCAGCTGACCGACCTTGGCCCCGGCGAGATCGGGTTCATCACCGCACAGATCAAGGAAGTGGCGCAGACGATGGTCGGCGACACGATCACCGACGCCAAAAAGCCCGCTGCCGAGGCGCTGCCGGGGTTCAAGGAAGTCCAGTCGGTCGTGTTCTGCGGCCTGTTCCCGGTCGATGCCAACGACTTTGAAAAGCTGCGCGAAAGCATCTCGAAACTGCGGCTGAACGATGCCAGCTTTACGTTCGAGATGGAAACGAGCGCGGCGCTCGGCTTTGGCTATCGCTGCGGCTTCCTGGGGCTGCTGCATCTTGAGATCATTCAGGAGCGGCTGACCCGCGAATATGACCTGGACCTCATCACCACCGCGCCGTCGGTGGTCTACAAGCTGACGCTGACCCATGGCGGCGGCGAGATCGAGCTGCACAATCCCGCCGACATGCCCGATCCCAACAAGATCGAGGAAATCAGCGAGCCGTGGATCAACGCGGTCATCTATGTCCCAGACGAATATCTGGGCAGCGTTCTGAAGCTGTGTCAGGACCGGCGGGGCATCCAGAAAAACCTGACCTATGTCGGCGGCCGGGCGCAGATGACCTATGAGCTGCCGCTCAACGAAGTGGTGTTCGATTTCTATGACCGGCTGAAATCGATCAGCCGCGGCTATGCCAGCTTCGACTATGAACAGATCGGGCACCGGCCGGGCGATCTCGTCAAGATGAACATTCTGGTGAACAACGAACCGGTCGATGCGCTGAGCATGATCGTTCACCGCGATGCCGCGGAATCGCGCGGGCGGCATATGTGCGAGCGGCTGAAGGACCTGATCCCGCGCCACATGTTCAAGATCCCGATTCAGGCGGCGATCGGCGGCAAGGTGATCGCGCGCGAGACGATTGCCGCGCTGCGCAAGGACGTGACCGCCAAATGCTATGGCGGCGACGCGACGCGAAAGCGGAAACTTCTGGAAAAGCAGAAGGAAGGCAAGAAGCGGATGCGCGAATATGGTTCGGTCAGCATCCCGCAGGAGGCCTTCATCGCCGCCCTGCGCATGGGCGACGACAAGTAAGCCGGTGCCCCTCCCCAAGGGTGAGGGGCAAGCCCAAATCAGAACTCGACGCTGGCCGATGCCTTGACCGTGCGCGGCTGACCCTGAAGCAGCTGCGGGGCAAAGCTGTCAAAGGCGGAGGCCCAATAGCGTTCGTTGGCGACATTATCGACCTGAACCCGCAGGGTCAGCGCCTGCTGTCCCACGCGGGCGACATAGCGCGCGCCAAGATCGAACCGAGTCCAGTCGGGCAGCTCCAGCGTGTTGGCGACATTCACCGCCTGCGGGCCGGTATGCACCACCCGCCCGGTCAGGGTCAGCGCGGGCAGGAACGGCACGTCCCATTCGACATTGGCATTGGCGGTATAGTCGGGCACGCCCGCCGCCTTGTTCCCCTCATTCACGCCGCCCTGGGTTTCGCGAAGGACCGCATCGGTGATGGCAACGCCCGAAATGATCCGCAGGCCCGGCGTCACTTCCCCATCCAGCGACAGTTCGATGCCGCGGTTGCGCTGCGTTCCGTACACGCCAAAGCGGTTCAGGCCCGAACCCTGCGGATCGGCGATCGCATAGGCGCTGGGCAATTCGATCTGATACAGCGCGGCGCTGGCATTGACCGGGCCGAGCGACAGTTTCGCCCCCACCTCATACTGGGTGGACACGAACGGCGCGAACACCTCGCCCGAATTGACCAGCGTGACGTCGATGGGCGCGGTCGGCCCCTGACGCAGCCCCTCGATCCGGTTGGCATAGAGGGACAATCCCTCGACCGGCTTGATGACCAGGCCGACGACGGGCGTTACCGCATCCTCGGAATAGGTGCCCGCCGGCGCGCCGTCGGTATAGCTGTAGCTCTTGACCGTGATCGACTGGAGCCGCAGCCCGCCGGTCAGCAGCACGCGGCCGTCGAACAGGCCGATCGTGTCGCTGGCAAAGGCGCTGCCCTGCCGGACGCGCGTGATCGGATAGGGATTGTCGAGGTCGCCGCCGACAAAACCGGTGCCGGGCAGGGCAACGTCCTGCGGCGCGTACAGATTGGTCGCAAAGCCGGCAAAGCCGCCGAGGAAGTCGAACGCGTTGCGGTTCACCTGCCACAGATGGTCGCCGCCGACATTGATCTCGTGCGTCACTGCCTCGCCCAGCCGGACGCGGAGACCGGCCTGCACCGCCTCGTTATTGTCGGTGCGCGGAATGAAGCTGGCCCCGCCCAGCGCCGCGCCGGTCGTGGCATCGGTCAGGGTGATCGAATTGTAGATACCGGTTTCCGAACCGTCGCGTGCGCCGAAACGGGCATAGAGCATGGCGTTATCGGACAGGTCATATTCCAGCTTGGCGATGCCGAACACGTCCTCCAGCGTCGTCGTCGCCCAATCCTGCGCATAATTGGCATCGGCGCGCGGCACGGCGGGCAGGCGGGTCAGCCCGGCGCCCAGCTGAACCTTGGGACGCAGGCGGTCCACCTGAACCCGCTGATAGGCAAGGTCGAGCGATGCGCGAAATGCGCCGGAATCCACATCGAACGCAGCGCCGATCACGCGGGTATCGCGGTCCTCGCCATTCACGGCCAGTTCGCCCGATCGCCACGCCCCGTTGATCCGGACGCCGAAGGTGCCGCTGGAAAAGCGGCGGGCGGCATCGAATGCGCCGCCGAAATGGCCGGATTCGGTATAGTTTGCCGTGACGCGGAAGAGGTCGCCGCTCGCCCGCTTGGGCAGCACGTTGACACTGCCGCCGATGCCGGAACCGCCGGGCGCCGCACCGTTCAGGAACGCGCTGGCCCCGTTCAGGACCTGAACCTGGTCATACAGCTCGGGCGCGACGATCTGGCGCGGGGCGATACCATACAGGCCGTCAATGCCAACATCGTCGCCGAACAGCGGAAAACCGCGAATGACGAACAGCTCGGCCGCATTGCCAAAGGCATAGGTGGTGCGCACCGCCGGATCGTTTTCCAGCACTTGGCCCAGCGACTGGGGCTGCTGATTGCGGATCAGCGCCTCGTTATAGCTGCGGATGCTGAACGGCACGTCCTCGGCAGACTTGTCGCCCAGCACGCCCAGGCTGCCGCTGCGGCTGACCTGGGTTTCATTCGCCTTTTGCGCGGTGACGACAATGTCCTCGCCCTCCGCTTCCTGAGCGATGGCGGTGCCCGCACTGACAAGGGCTAGGGTGGAAACGGCAAGGCGGACAGCGGCCCGAACGGCGGTCATGACAGGAACTCCATGGGATGATGTTGTTGTTGTGAAAAAGGTCAGCGTTGGCGGCTGCGCACGGCCATGGCGGCGGCGGCAACCGGCGTGGCGAGCGCCGCCGCGGCGATCAGGTCCGACACGCCGTCCCCAGCCAGCGCCAGCACCAACCCGCCCAGGCTGAGCACGCCGATCAGGACGGGCAGGGCAAAGGTGGAGCGGATCATTCCGCCGGTTCCGGCAACATGGCGGTGGCGGGCACGATCCCGCCCGTCTCCACTTCCCGCACCGGCGCATCGGCCCCGCGCCGACGACCCAGCCAGAGGTACAGGCCAGAGCCAAGGACGAGGATCGTGAACACGTCCAGGATGGCCCACAGGATCTTGAGCGGCAGACCGCCATAATCCCCGAAATGCAGCGGCTGCGAGTAAAGCAGGGCCTGCACGTACCAGGGCAGCGGGCGGGCGTCGGTCAGCGTGCCGGTTTCGCCGTCGATCAGGGCGGGGGTCAGCAACCGCTGGGTCAGCGGGCTGTTCCCCTGCATGAACACCGCCATGTGATGCGCTGAGCTGTACGACCCGCCGGGAAAGGCGATGAATTGGGGATTGGTGCCGGGCAGTGCGGCGCGCGCGGCGGCCATCGCCCTGTCGATCGATCCATATCGCGCGGGGGGCAGCGGCGCCCGCCCGGCATAGGCGGCGGTCATGTCCGCCAGCTCGCTTTGCTGCCAACCCTGAATGATCGGTGTGGCGAGCGTGTGGATGATACCCGTGACGCCGACGACGCTGGCCCAGACCAGCGCCGTGATGCCGAGCAGGTTGTGGGTATCCAGCCACTTGACCCGGCGGCTGCGCCGGGTGCGCAGCGTGCCGAAATCCAGCTTTCGCATGAACGGCGCGTACAGGACCACGCCGGACACCAGCGCAATGACGAACAACAGGCCCATGGCGCCCAGGAACAGCATCCCCGGCAGGCCAAGGAACATGTCGGTATGCAGCTGCAGGATAAAATGCATCACGCCATCCTCGCTGGCCGCCCCCGCCGGCTCACCGGTCGTGCGGTTGAACAGCAGGACGGTCATGTCGCTGGCTGGCGAATCCGGGCGCGGTGCCGTGGTGACGGTCAGCACCGGGCTGGCATTGTCGAACGCCATGAAAACGGGAACTTCGCCGGGGCGCTGCGCCAACCCCTTTGCAAGCATGTCGTCCAGCGACCGCTGGCCCGGCGCGTCGCTGGATGACGGCACGCCCTGCATCGCCGAAATGGGGTCATGGCCCGTCAGCGCATCGATTTCGTCGTGAAAGATCAGGGGCAGGCCGGTGACGCATAGCATCAGCAGAAATGCCGTGCAGAGGATGCTCGACCATTTGTGGACGAGAAACCAGACCCGGATCGACTCGCGCGTCATTCCGCCTGCCCGAAGGTACTAATGCAAACCATTATCATTCGCGCCTAGCGAATGGTTCGCATCTAGGCAATAGGTTGAAGCGACCTGTTCAACGGACGAGATGTGGGGAAAGGCGGACGTCACGAAAGCTGGGCTTTGGACAAGGAGAATGGGCGGGATCGGAGGAGGGGATGCCGATCTGCGCCCGGATGCCTTCGTAACGTCCTGTGCCCTAGGTACCGGAATATGTGGATAGCGCCGATACGGTCCTTCGCCTGTACCGCCTTACAACCCTGCTTCGACCGCCACCCGGATCATGTCCGCCGTCGTCGGCGTGCCCAACCGGTCCATCAGGATCGCACGGTGCATCTTCACGGTTTTCTCGGAAAGCCCGAGGACATTGGCGATCTGTTTGTTGAGCAGTCCATCCGATGCCAGCTTGAGCACCTGGCGCTGTCGTTCGGACAGGCGCTTCACCCGCTCCGCCGCATAGATGCGCCGCGCCGTCGACGGGCCGCGACTGTCGTCCGGCAATTCGACCTGCGACCCCAGGAAATAGGCCAGCGCGCCATCATCGTCATAAATGGGCGCGACCAGCACCGCGTTGCGGAACGGGGTGCCGTCCCGTTTGTAGTTCAGGATTTCCACCAGCACCGGCCGCCGCTCGCGCACGCCCTCGCGAATCGATTCGGACAGCCAGGGTTCGGTGCCGGGGCCTGACAGAAAGCGGCAGTTCCGGCCGACCACCATCTCCTCCGGATACAGGGTCAGTTCGCAAAAAGCACGGTTACAGGCCACGATCGGGTTGTCGGGCATCCGTGGATTGCTGATGACAGACGCGACCGGGCTGTCGGCAATCAATCCCAGCATCTTCGGATCAATCGGTAAAAGTGTCTCGATCACTTGACGGTCCATCATGTCAAGCAAGCTATAACGCTGTGCAAACAATATCCAGCAAAAGCGTGGATGACGGTTCCAAAACACGATGAGGGGCGAGACTTCAATGCACCGACTCGCAGCGCGGACGCGCGCGGTAACGGTCCGGGACCGCTCCGGCCCATCCTGTCGGCCGCAGCGAGGATGCGCCCTTGCCTTTTCACCGCGATGCGCCAACCTTAGCGGGGCGGGCAGGGGACGTGACCGATGGAGCGTGGGTGAAGCCTGACCGAGCCTATTTGAACGCCATCGCCACTGCGACGCCGGATCACGATATTCACGCGGCCTTTGTCCGCTGGGCATCCGGCCGGATGGAGGGTCGGGACCGAAAGCTGTTCGACCGGATGGCCGCGCGATCGGGCATCGATCATCGCTGGTCCGTCCTTCCCGCAACACGGCCGCAGGACGGATCGCCGATCGACCCCGATGGCTTTTACGCGCATGGCCATATGCCCGGCACCGCCGACCGCATGACGATTTATGCGGAGGCCGCTCCGGCGCTGGCCTTGAGCGCCATCCGACGGCTGCCGGTCGCGGTGGACACGGCGACCCATATCGTGGTGGCAAGCTGTACCGGGTTCGTCGCGCCGGGCATCGATCAGATCCTAGCCCGCCGCCTGGGCCTCTCGCCGCGGGTGGAGCGCACGCTGATCGGGTTCATGGGCTGTTATGCCGCGGTGGTGGCCCTTCGAACCGCACGCCAGATCGTCCGGTCGGAACCGGAGGCGCGCGTGCTGGTGGTGACGGTTGAGCTGTCGACCCTGCATCTGCAACCGGATAGCGAGATCGAGCCGTTGCTGGCCATGCTGCAGTTCGGTGATGGAGCAGCCGCCGCCTGGGTAACGGGCGAGCCAGCAGGATTGAGCCTTGGCGCGCCCTTTGCCCTGACGCTGCCGGACAGCGAGCATCTGATCCAGTGGCATGTCGGGGATACCGGATTTGCCATGCACCTGTCGGGCGAAGTGCCGGGCCGCATCGGCGCCGCGCTGGCGGACCCGGCCGTGCGGGCGGATATCCTGGGCAATGATGCTGCCGATGCCCTGGTCTGGGCGGTTCATGCGGGCGGTCGATCCATTCTGGATGCGGTTGTCGCTGGACTTGGGCTGCCAGAGGATGCGCTCGACCGGTCACGTGCGGTCCTTGCCCGATCCGGCAACATGTCGTCCGCGACGCTGATGTTCGTGCTGGCCGATGTGCTGGCGGCGCGGGAGCAGCGGCCGGGCATTGCCATCGCCTTTGGTCCCGGGCTTGCGGCCGAGGGGTTCCGGTTCGGACCCGCCGCATGACCCTGGCGAAGCGAAGCCTTGCCGCCGAGCAGATGGACGATCCGGCCATGTCGCCGGAACTGTTCAAGGCGGTGCTGACCGATCTGGCCCGGATCAATCGCTGGACGATGACCGTGCGGCCGATCCTGGCATTCCTGAACCGGCATATTCCGCCCGGTCAGCCATTTTCGCTGCTGGACGTCGGCTTTGGGCACGGCGATGCCCTGCGCGTCATCGCTGCCTGGGCGGACAAGCGCGGAAGTGCGGCACGGCTGACGGGCATCGACCTTGATCCGCGCAGCGAACCGGTGGCGCGGGCAGCAACGCCAGACGGCAGCGTCATCGACTATCGCACCGGGGATGCAGCAGCGGTGGCCGAACCGCACGATTTCTGGATCGCGTCCCAAGTGACGCACCATATGACCGATGCAGAGGCGGTCGCGTTCCTTCAGCTGTGCGAGCGGCGGGCCACCCGTGGGTGGATGATCGGCGACCTGCATCGCCATGCCGTCGCCTATCGTGGATATCCCCTGCTGGCGCGGTTGCTGCGCGTCCATCCCGTGGTGCGGCAGGACGGGACGCTTTCCATTGCCCGGTCATTCCGGCCGGAAGAGTGGCGCGTCCTGCTGAACGATGCGGGGATCCCTTCAGAAGATACGAAGATCCGATGGTATCTTCCGTTCCGGCTATGCGTCGAACGGGCGCGCTGATCCTGGGGGGCGGGCCGGCCGGATGCGCGGCCGCGATCCGGCTGGCGACGGCCGATCATGCCGTCACGGTCGTCGAGCGGCGCCGGACGATGGACGATGGTGTGTGCGGCGGCTTTCTAGGGCCGGACGGCATGGCCGCGCTCGCGGAACTGGGCATCAGACCGGCGGATATCGATGCGCGTCCGATCCGGGCGGTGCGCGTGTCGGATGGCCGCCACAACAGGTCGATTGCGCTGCCCTTTACCGCGCACGGGATTTCGCGGGCCGTGATGGACACCCTGCTGATGGATCGTGCCCGTCTGGCCGGGGCTGAGGTCCGGGCGGGCGTTGTCCGATCGCTGGATGCGTCGGGCGCACGGCTGGCCAGCGGTGAGCAACTGGCCGCCGATGCGATCATGCTGGCCACCGGCAAGCATGGCCTGCGCGGATCGCCCCGACGGGCGGATGCAGCCGGCAGGGGGGCGGTGGGGCTTCGCTGGACAATCCGGCCGGACCGCACCCTTCTGGCCGCGCTGGATGGCATGGTTGACCTGATCCCGTTTCGGCATGGCTATGCCGGGGTTCTGCTGCGCGGTGACGGCACGGCGAATGTCTGTCTGTCCGTGGCCCAGGACCGGCTGCGCGATGCCGGCGGCACGGACGCGCTGCTGAGCGAACTGGCATCGGAACAGCCCGGCTTTGCGGCACTGCTTGACCGGGAACGGCTGGGGCCGGTGAACAGCGTGGCGGACGTGCCCTATGGCTGGCGCGCCCGCCGCCCGGCGCATGGGGCCTATCGCCTGGGCGATCAGGCCGCGGTGATCGCATCCATTGTGGGCGACGGCATGGCGATTGCCCTCAATAGCGGGGTGATGGCCGCCAATGCGCTGATTGGGGGCGGGGATAGCGCGACATTCCAGTCCGGCTTTGCCCGAACGGCGCAGCGTCCGCTGGCCATTGCCCAGGCCCTGCGCTGGGGGACGGAGCGGCCCATTGCCCGGCGCGCCCTGTTCGCGCTGGCCGGGATTGCGCCCGGATGGGTCGCGCGTGCGGCCGCAGCAACGCGGATCGTTGCCACGCCGGGTTCGAACGACTAGGCTGCGCATCGTGGCAAGCATGAGCGACCCTGACGATGCGCGGAGCGCCCTTGCCATGGCATTGTCGCGCGTGGGGGCGGGAGACCGCGCGGCGCTGCGCGAAGTCTATGACCGGACCGTTTCGAAACTATTCGGCATCTGCCTGCGTATCTGCGGAGAGCGGGAAGCGGCCGAGGATGTTGTGCAGGACGTTTTTGTAAAGGTGTGGCACTCGGCCGGGCGGTTCGATCCGTCGCGGGCAAGCCCGATTACCTGGCTGGCGACCATTGCCCGCAATACGGCGATCGATCGGGTCCGCTCGACACGCACGCGCGTCCTGTTGCCCGAAACAGCCGCAGCGAACATTGCCGATGCTGCACCGCTTGCCCCCGACCGGATTGTCGAGGCGCAGATGTCGAGCCGCATTCATGCGTGTCTGGACGAACTGGACGAACGATCGCGCGACCTGATCCGCACGGCCTATTTCGATGGCGTCACCTATGCCGCGCTGGCCGAACGGACCGATACCCCGCTGGGCACCGTCAAAAGCCTGGTCCGACGCGGGCTGATGCGGCTGAGGGGCTGTGTCGGCGATGACTGAGGAACTGGACCTGCTGGCCGGGGAACTGGCGCTGGGTGTCCTGGACGGGGCAGAGCGGGCCGAGGCGTTGCGTCTGCGCCTGTCCGACCCGGAATTCGCGGCGGCCGTGGAACGCTGGGAATCCGTGCTTGCGCCGCTGAGCGAAGCGGCGAGTGCCGCCGATCCCGCCGATCTTTGGCAACGGGTGGAACCGCGGCTGACCGACCGGGGCGCATCGGCAACGGTCAGCGACCTGTCGCTGCGGCGGTCCGTTGCGCGCTGGCGGGCGGGTACGGTTGCAGCAGCCAGCGTCGCTGCCGCCCTTGCCCTTGTCATGGTCACGCGGCCCGCGCCCGCACCGGTCGGGCCGCCTCAGGTTGCGACCCAAACCGCTCGCGCCATTGCCGTGGCCCAGTTGAGCGGCGAGGAGGAGGGACCGGTACTGACCGTCCGCTACGAACCGGGCGACGGTGCGCTGGCCATCCGTGCCGAAAATGTTCAGGCGGGCGCGGCGCTTGCGCCCGAACTCTGGGTCATCCCGGATGGCGCCGCGCCGCAGTCGCTGGGCCAGATTGCGGCCGATGGGACGTCGCGGATTGTCGTGCCCATCGACCTGCGCCGCCTGATGCAGGATGGGGCCGTGCTGGCCATCACCATCGAAAAGCAATCGGCGACCCCGCATCCGGCACCCAGCAGCAGCCCCGTTGCGGTTGGCCGGATGGCGACGATCTGATTTTCCGGCCTGACCCCCGAAAAAATTCTGCATCCGTTTCGACGGTCGTTTCGTAGCTGGTCCGCACCCAAATTCCCCCATCTTATCGGGTGCGTTTCAGGAAGGATGACCAATGCCGAATGCACGTATGCGTTTGATGCTTCCCGTTGCCGCCACGCTGATGGCGGTTGCCGGAACGGCTGCCGTGGCCAACCATCACCAGTCGAACCCGACCGTCGGCGGCGCCGCCATGTACGCCACCAAGACGATTGCGGAAAATGCCTCGGCCGCGCCGAACCTGACCACCCTGGTCGCCGCCGTGAAGGCCGCCGGTCTGGTCGAAACGCTGGCCAGCCCTGGCCCGTTCACCGTGTTCGCGCCGACCAACGACGCCTTTGCCAAGCTGCCCGCCGGCACCGTCGAAACGCTGGTGAAGCCGGAGAACAAGGGCACGCTGACCACTGTCCTGACCTATCATGTGGTGCCGGGCACCTATACCGCTGACAAGATCGTTGCGGCGATCAAGGCTGGCGGTGGCAAGGCCGAGCTGACCACCGTTCAGGGTGGCAAGCTGACCGCGTCGCTCAAGGGCAAGTCGGTCATCCTGACCGATGCCAAGGGTGGAACGTCGACCGTGACGACAGCCGACGTGCTTCAGTCGAACGGCGTTGTGCACGTCATCGACACGGTCGTGATGCCGTAATCCGTTCAGGCCGGGCGTCGTCCATCCCATTGCCTGACGCCCGGTCGGCACGCCTGCCGGCTTTACCCCCCCCTCCTGGCCGGCAGGCGTGTTCGGAAGCGGACTCAGAATCGCCGCTGGCCTGCGCTCCAGTTGCCGATGTCGCACTGGCCTTCAAAATTGGTGATCGCCTGAATCGTGATGCGGCCGCTGCGCCGATCAACCGTCAGGCGGGGTTTATTCATGCCGTTCAGCCGATAGCTGGCGCTGATCCGGTCGCCGCTGACCACCAGATTATCGAGATCCCACCAGCCATTGGCACCGCCCGAATGGATCGGCGGGACCAGATTGGGACCAAGATGGATGCGGCCGTGATCGCCATATAGTTCGATCTGGACGTCGGATCCGAACCCTTGCGTCGTCCCGACGACATCGTTGCTCCATTCCCATTTGTGCTTGCTGCTGTTCCACGAATAGCGTGGCTGGGTGGTGACACTGGGTTTAGTTCCCGCACCATAACACACCAGGACCAGGGATCCGGCATCCGATCTAGGTTCAGGATAGGTCGGCCGCGCCGCCTGGCTTTGCGCTGGTGAAGCATCACAGTTGCCCGGCGGAATACGCTGGATCGACGCATAGCGCCCATCGACCGTCGAGACAGACACGCATTCCTGCTTGCGATCGTTCCACCAGAAGGTGAAGCGCTGATCCCGCACAGTGTTGCCGCCAGTGACGCGGTATCCACGTGCCTCCATCTGCGTTTCGCCACCAGCAGCGCGTGCGCCGATAAGGTCGCTGAGTTCGGAAACTTGCTTGGCCAGCACGACACCGCCGCACACCGAGCCCATCAGCGCGGCCAGTAACAGTTTATGGGCCGAATACATGATGATTGTCCCGCGAATTATTGGCTGTGTGGGCAAGGCTATCATGAAATGCACCATGCGCGAATGATGGATGGCATATTATCCGTTTTTTCTGGAATAGATTGAGCTTTGGGTCAGAACCTGCTGTTCTTGGTCTATGGTCTTTCTTCAATTCCTGAAGTCGCTCGACGACCTGCTTTATGAATTGATGAGCTGGCTTGTGTTTTACCCGGTCACGCTGTGGCGGGCGCTGACCCGTCCGTTGGGCACGATGGCCTATGCCGACCGGGAACTGGGCGAGACCGTCGAGCGGCAGTATAATGACGCGCTCAGTCCGCCGCAGTTCCTGCTGGTCACGCTGCTGATTTCCCATTCGATCGAACTGATGGTCGTGGGGCAGAGCGAGATCGTGACGCGCACGACGGGCCTTGCCGGACTGGTCAGCGACAACACGACGCTGTTGCTGCTGCGCCTGCTGCTGTTCAGCCTGTGTCCCCTGATCCTCGCGGTCCATGCCATCAATCGGCAGCATATCCGGCTGACGCGCGACACGTTGCGCGTTCCCTTTTATGCCCAATGCTATCCGGCCGGCCTGCTGGCGCTTGGCCTTGGCGTCGGTACCCTTTTGCCGGAAGCACCGGGCCGGCCATGGCTGGCCGCGCTGGGTTATGCTCTGGTCTGCGCGACCTTGCTGTGGTTCGCGGTGGTGCAGTGGCGCTGGTATCGCCAGCGATTGAAGATCGGCCCTGTTCGGGGGGCGCTGGTCACCATGGTGGGACTGCTTGGCTGCCTGATCGCGTTCACCGTCGTCGCCGTTCTGCTCCTTGGCATCTGAAGCACAAAAAAACCGCCGCCCGGATCGCTCCGGACGGCGGCATTTCTTGATCCGTTATCGGGATCAATCGTTCAGATAGTCACCGGCATCCGCATCGGTGCCATGGCCGCTGGCCACGACCGCTGCCAGCGGATCGTCACCAGTGCCGGCCGAGTCCCGCGGGCTGCGGGCCAGTTCCGCGGCGTGCTCTTCGGCGGCCGATGCCGGCGCGATCAGCGATGCTTCCTGCATCCGCCGCTGCGCCACGCGCAGTGCCGCGTCACGCGACGTGGCTGCGATGCGCATGCGGTTCATGCCCGCACCGGTGCCCGCCGGGATGAGACGGCCGACGATGACGTTTTCCTTCAGGCCGATCAGCGTGTCCTGCTTACCCTGAACCGCCGCTTCCGTCAGAACGCGGGTGGTTTCCTGGAACGAGGCGGCCGAGATGAAGCTGCGGGTCTGCAGCGACGCCTTGGTGATGCCCAGCAGGATCGGCTTGCCCTGAGCGGGCTGCTGACCCGGTTCGAGCTTGGCGTTGATCGCGTCCATCTCGTCCCGGTCGACCTGTTCGCCGGCCAGCAGCGTGGTGTCGCCGCCATCGGTAATCTCAACCTTCTGCAGCATCTGGCGAACGATCACCTCGATGTGCTTGTCGTTGATCTTCACGCCCTGCAAGCGATAGACTTCCTGGATTTCGCTGACCAGATATTCGGCCAGCGGCTCGATGCCGAGCACTTCCAGAATGTCGTGCGGATCGGGGCTGCCGCCGATCAGGTTGTCGCCACGCTTGACGTAGTCGCCTTCCTGAACGTCGATCACCTTCGACTTCGGCACCAGATATTCCACGACCTCGCCGCCGTCCTCGGGCTGAATGCCGATCTTGCGCTTGGCCTTGTAATCCTTGCCGAACACGACGCGGCCCGAAACCTTCGCGATGATCGCGTTTTCCTTGGGCTTGCGTGCTTCGAACAGCTCGGCGACGCGCGGCAGACCGCCGGTGATGTCGCGGGTCTTGGCCGATTCACGGCTGGCACGGGCCAGAACGTCACCGCCCTGAACCTGAGCGCCATCCTCCACCGACAGCACCGTACCCGGTGCCAGCATGTAGCGGCCGGCCTCACCCGAGGCATCGTCATGCAGCGTCAGACGCGGACGAAGATCTTCCTTGGACCGCGAAGCGGCGCGATATTCGATCACCACGCGCTGTGCGATGCCGGTCGCTTCGTCCACCTGTTCGGTCAGCGTCTTGCCGTCGATCAGGTCCTGATACTTCACGATACCCGGGTTTTCCGTGATCACCGGCATGGTGAACGGATCCCATTCGGCCAGCCGGTCGCCCTTGCTGACGATGGCGCCGTCGTCGTGCATGACATAGGCACCATAGGGGATGCGGTGGACCGCCAGGTCGCGGCCTTCCATATCCACAATCGCCAGTTCGCCCGACCGCGACAGAACGACGCGGCGGCCACGCTGATCGGTGATCAGGCGCAGGTCGCGATGCTGGATCGTGCCGTCGACGGGCGCTTCCAGGTTCGACTGTTCGTTCAGCTGTGCCGCGCCGCCGATGTGGAACGTCCGCATCGTCAGCTGGGTGCCCGGCTCACCGATCGACTGGGCGGCGATAACGCCAACCGCTTCACCGATGTTCACCGGCGTACCACGGGCCAGATCGCGGCCATAGCACTTGGCGCAGACACCGATCTTGGCTTCGCAGACCAGCGGCGAGCGGATCTTCATCCCCTGAATGCCGATGGCTTCGATCTGCGCGATCATCGCTTCGTCCAGCAGCGTGCCGGTCGGGATCACGACTTCGCCCGTCTTGGCATCCACGACGTCCTCGGCCGTGGTGCGGCCCAGGATACGCTCGCCCAGCGATGCGATGACGCTGCCGCCCTGAACGATCGCCCGCATTTCCAGCGCGCGCTCGGTGCCGCAGTCGATCTCCATCACGACGCAATCCTGCGACACGTCGACCAGACGGCGGGTCAGGTAACCCGAGTTCGCCGTCTTGAGCGCGGTGTCGGCCAGACCCTTGCGGGCGCCGTGGGTGGAGTTGAAGTATTCAAGAACGGTCAGACCTTCCTTGAAGTTCGAGATGATCGGCGTTTCGATGATCTCGCCCGACGGCTTGGCCATCAGGCCGCGCATCCCGGCCAGCTGCTTGATCTGCGCCTGCGAACCGCGGGCACCGGAATGGGCCATCATGTAGATCGAGTTGATCGGCAGTTCGCGGCCCGTTTCCGGGTCCTTCTTCACTGCCTTGATCTCGTCCATCATGGCCGCCGCCACCTGATCGCCGCAACGGCTCCAGGCGTCGATCACCTTGTTGTACTTTTCCTGCTGCGTGATCAGGCCGTCCTGATACTGCTGCTCGAAATCCTTCACCAGGGCGCGGGTCTCATCGACCAGAGCGACCTTGGAATCCGGAATGATCATGTCGTCCTTGCCGAACGAGATGCCGGCCTTGAACGCGTGGCGGAAGCCCAGCGTCATGATGCCGTCGGCGAACAGAACCGTCTCCTTCTGGCCGGTGTGGCGATAGACGGTGTCGATGACGTCGCCGACTTCCTTCTTGGTCAGCAGCCGGTTGATCGTTTCGAACGGCACGCGGTGCGACTGGGGCAGCTTTTCACCGATCAGCAGGCGACCCGGCGTCGTTTCGACGCGCTTCATGTAGACGTTGCCGTCTTCATCGGTCTGCGCCACGCGCGTGATGATCTTGGTGTGCAGCGTGACCGCGCCGGTATCCAGGGCGTGATGCACCTCGGCCATGTCGGACAGCATCATGCCTTCGCCCGGCTCGGCTTCCTTCATCATCGACAGATAATAAAGGCCCAGCACCATGTCCTGCGACGGCACGATGATCGGCTTGCCGTTGGCGGGCGACAGGATGTTGTTGGTCGACATCATCAGGACGCGCGCTTCCAGCTGCGCCTCAAGGCTCAGCGGGACGTGCACGGCCATCTGGTCACCGTCGAAGTCGGCGTTGAAGGCCGAGCAGACGAGCGGGTGCAGCTGGATCGCCTTACCCTCGATCAGCACCGGCTCGAACGCCTGAATGCCCAGACGGTGCAGCGTCGGCGCGCGGTTCAGCAGCACGGGATGCTCGCGGATCACCTCGTCCAGGATGTCCCAGACTTCCTTGCGCTCCTTCTCGACCCACTTCTTGGCCTGCTTCAGGGTCATGGACAGACCCTTGGCGTCAAGGCGGGCATAGATGAACGGCTTGAACAGCTCGAGCGCCATCTTCTTGGGCAGGCCGCACTGGTGCAGCTTCAGTTCCGGCCCGGTCACGATGACCGAACGGCCCGAATAGTCGACGCGCTTGCCCAGCAGGTTCTGACGGAACCGGCCCTGCTTGCCCTTCAGCATGTCGGACAGCGACTTCAGCGGACGCTTGTTGGCACCCGTGATCGTGCGGCCGCGGCGGCCATTGTCGAACAGGGCGTCGACGGCTTCCTGCAACATGCGCTTTTCGTTGCGCACGATGATATCCGGCGCGCGCAGTTCCATCAGCCGCTTCAGACGGTTGTTGCGGTTGATGACGCGGCGATACAGGTCGTTGAGGTCCGACGTCGCAAAGCGGCCGCCGTCCAGCGGCACCAGCGGGCGCAGTTCCGGCGGAATGACCGGCACGACGTCCAGGATCATCCATTCCGGGCGGTTGCCGGAATCGATGAAGCTTTCGACGACCTTCAGCCGCTTGATGATCTTCTTGGGCTTCAGCTCGGACTTGGTGACGGCCAGTTCCTCAAGCAGGTCGCGGCGCTCGCCCTCAAGGTCCAGGTCCATCAGCATCTGCTTGACGGCCTCGGCACCGATGCCCGCAGAGAACGCGTCCTCGCCATACTGGTCCTGCGCGTCGAGCAGCTCGTCCTCGGTCAGCAGCTGATACTTGTCGAGCGGGGTCAGGCCCGGCTCGATCACGATATAGCTTTCGAAATAAAGGACGCGCTCAAGCTGCTTCAGCTGCATGTCGAGCAACAGGCCGATGCGGCTCGGCAGCGACTTCAGGAACCAGATATGGGCAACCGGCGCGGCCAGTTCGATATGGCCCATGCGCTCGCGGCGGACCTTGGAAACGGTCACTTCCACGCCGCACTTTTCGCAGACGATGCCCTTGTACTTCATGCGCTTGTACTTGCCGCACAGGCACTCGTAATCCTTGATCGGGCCAAAGATGCGCGCGCAGAACAGGCCGTCACGCTCGGGCTTGAACGTGCGATAGTTGATCGTTTCCGGCTTCTTGATCTCGCCGAACGACCACGACCGGATGCGGTCGGGCGAAGCGATGCCGATCTGGATCTGGTCGAAAGTCTCCGGCTTGGCCACCGGGTTCGCGAAGTTGGTCAGTTCGTTCATTTTTTCAGTCCCTCAGGAGGGTCAAATTCTTGGGTCGGCAGGGGAGGAAGGGGACCACGACCGATGTGCCGTGGTCCCTTCGATTACTCCGCCGCTTCGGCCAGGCCGCCATCCTCTGCGTCCAGCTCGTTCTTGAGCTCGACGTTGAGGCCCAGCGACCGCATTTCCTTGACAAGCACGTTGAAGCTCTCGGGAATGCCGGCCTCGAACGTGTCGTCGCCCTTGACGATCGCCTCATAGACCTTGGTACGGCCGACCACGTCGTCGGACTTCACCGTCAGCATTTCCTGAAGCGTATAGGCAGCGCCGTACGCCTGCAGTGCCCAGACCTCCATTTCCCCGAAACGCTGGCCGCCGAACTGCGCCTTGCCGCCCAGCGGCTGCTGGGTGACGAGCGAGTAGGGGCCGATCGACCGGGCGTGGATCTTGTCATCGACCAGGTGGTGCAGCTTGAGCATGTAGATGATGCCCACGGTCACCTTGCGGTCGAACGCCTCGCCGGTGCGACCGTCGAACAGCGTCGACTGACCCGAAGCGTCCAGACCAGCCAGCTCGAGCATCGCGGACACGTCCGCCTCGACCGCGCCGTCGAACACCGGGGTTGCCATCGGCACGCCCGACTTCAGGTTGCCGGCCAGTTCGATGATCTGATCCGGCGTCCGCGCCTCGATCTCGTCGAGATAATGCTCGCCATAGACTTCCTTCAGCCGGTCCTTGACCGCTTCCGGCATCGCGCCGCCCTTGGCGTCGGGATTGGCTTCGCGCCATTCCTCCAGCTTGTGGGCGATGCTCTGGCCCAGGCCACGCGCGGCCCAGCCCAGATGCGTCTCAAAGATCTGGCCGACGTTCATGCGCGACGGCACGCCCAGCGGGTTGAGCACCAGGTCGACGGGCGTTCCGTCCTCCAGGAACGGCATGTCTTCCTGCGGCAGGATGCGGCTGATGACGCCCTTGTTACCGTGACGGCCGGCCATCTTGTCGCCCGGCTGCAGCTTGCGCTTCACCGCGACGAACACCTTGACCATCTTCAGCACGCCAGGCGGCAGTTCGTCACCGCGCTCCAGCTTTTCGCGGCGGTCGTCGAACTTGTCCTTGATGCGCTTTACGGCCTCATCATACTGCGTCTTGACCGCTTCGAGGTTCGACTGAACGGCGTCGTCCGCAACCGCGAACTTCCACCATTCGTGCTTTTCGACTTCCTCGAGCACCGCCTCGGTGATGTCCACGCCCTTCTTCAGGCCCTTGGGCACCGACGTGGCAGTCTGGCCGACCAGCATTTCGCGCAGGCGCGACCAAGTGGCACGGTTCAGGATGCTGCGCTCGTCGTCCGAGTCCTTCTTCAGGCGCTCGATCTCCTCGCGCTCGATCGCCATCGCGCGCTCGTCCTTGTCGATGCCGTGGCGGTTGAACACGCGCACATCGACGATCGTGCCCGACACGCCCGGCGGCAGGCGGAGCGAGGTGTCGCGCACGTCGCTTGCCTTTTCGCCAAAGATGGCGCGCAGCAGCTTTTCTTCCGGCGTCATCGGGCTTTCGCCCTTGGGCGTGATTTTGCCGACCAGGATGTCGCCCGGCTCGACCTCTGCACCGATATAGACGATGCCCGCTTCGTCGAGGTTGCGCAGCGCTTCCTCACCGACATTCGGGATGTCGCGGGTGATGTCTTCCGGCCCCAGCTTGGTGTCGCGGGCCATCACTTCGAACTCGTCGATATGGATCGACGTGAACACGTCGTCCTTCACGATCCGTTCGGAGATCAGGATCGAATCCTCGTAGTTATAGCCGTTCCAGGGCATGAACGCGACGAGCGCATTGCGGCCCAGCGCCAGCTCGCCGAACTCGGTCGACGGGCCGTCGGCGATGATGTCGCCGGCCTTCACCACATCGCCCACCTTCACCAGCGGACGCTGGTTGATGCAGGTCGACTGGTTCGAACGCTGGAACTTCATCAAGGTATAGATGTCGACGCCGCTTTCCGTGGCATCCACATCGCCCGTGGCGCGCACGACGATACGGGTTGCGTCCACCTGATCGACGATGCCGTCCCGCTTGGCGCCGATGGCCGCGCCGGAATCCCGGGCAACCGTCTCTTCCATGCCGGTGCCGACGAACGGCGCCTCGGCCCGCACCAGCGGCACGGCCTGACGCTGCATGTTCGAACCCATCAGCGCGCGGTTGGCGTCATCGTTTTCCAGGAACGGAATCAGCGAGGCGGCAACCGAAACCAGCTGCTTCGGAGACACGTCCATCAGCGTGATCTGATCGCGCAGCGCCATCAGGAATTCGCCGCCCTGACGTGCGGAGACCAGTTCCTCAGCGAACGAGCCATCGGGGTTCAGCTCGGCCGACGCCTGCGCGACGGTGTGCTTCTGCTCCTCCATGGCCGACAGATAGACGACCTCGTTCGTCACCTTGCCGTCGATGATCTTGCGGTACGGCGTTTCGATGAAGCCATACTTGTTCACGCGGCTGAACGTCGCCAGCGAGTTGATCAGACCGATGTTCGGGCCTTCCGGCGTTTCAATCGGGCAGATACGGCCATAATGCGTCGGGTGAACGTCGCGGACTTCGAAGCCGGCGCGCTCACGCGTCAGACCGCCCGGCCCAAGTGCTGACACGCGGCGCTTGTGCGTCACTTCCGACAGCGGGTTGGTCTGGTCCATGAACTGCGACAGCTGCGACGAGCCGAAGAATTCGCGGACGGCCGCAACGGCGGGCTTTGCGTTGATCAGGTCGTTCGGCATCACCGTCGACACATCGACCGAGCTCATCCGCTCCTTCACGGCACGCTCCATGCGGAGCAGGCCGACGCGGTACTGGTTTTCCAGCAGCTCGCCCACCGAACGGACGCGGCGGTTGCCCAGGTTGTCGATATCGTCAACCTCGCCCTTGCCGTCCTTCAGGTTCACCAGCGTCTTGACGACTTCCAGGATATCCTCGGTGCGCAGCGTGGTCACCGTATCCGGGCAGTCGAGGTCGAGGCGCATGTTCAGCTTGACGCGGCCCACCGCCGACAGGTCGTAGCGGTCCGGATCGAAGAACAGGCCGGCGAACAGCGATTCCGCCGTCTCCAGCGTCGGCGGCTCGCCAGGGCGCATCACGCGATAGATGTCGGACAGCGCCTGTTCGCGCTCCTCGGCCTTGTCGGCCTTCAGCGTGTTGCGGATCCATGCGCCCGTCGACACATGGTCGATGTCGAGCAGCTCGATCCGGTCGATGCCGGCCTTGTCCAGCTTTTCCAGGTTTTCGGCGCCGATTTCGTCGCCAGCCTCGACATAGATTTCGCCCGACGTTTCGTTGATCAGGTCGAACGCCGAATAGCGGCCATAGATTTCCTCGGTCGGGATCAGCAGCGTCTCAAGCCCGTCCTTCGCCGCCTTGTTGGCCGCACGGGGGCTGATCTTCTGACCCGCCGGGAAGATGACTTCGCCCGACTTGGCATCGATGATGTCGAACATCGGCTTCTGGCCGCGCCAGTTTTCCGCCGCGAACGGGATCTGCCAGCCACCCTGGCCGCGGACGAACGTCACGCGGTTGTAGAAGTGGTTGAGGATTTCCTCGCTGTTCAGGCCCAGCGCATAGAGCAGGCTGGTGACCGGCAGCTTGCGCTTGCGGTCGATGCGGACGTTGACGATGTCCTTGGCATCGAATTCGAAATCCAGCCACGACCCGCGATAGGGGATGACGCGGGCGGCGAACAGATACTTGCCCGATGCGTGCGTCTTGCCGCGGTCATGGTCGAACAGCACGCCCGGCGAACGGTGCATCTGGCTGACGATCACGCGCTCGGTGCCGTTGACGATGAACGTGCCGTTCTCCGTCATCAGCGGCATGTCGCCCATGTAAACGTCCTGCTCCTTGATATCGAGCACCGAGCGGGCTTCGGTATCCGGATCCACCTCGAACACGATGAGGCGCAGGGTGACGCGCATCGGCGCGGCATAGGTGATGCCCCGCTGACGGCATTCTTCCTGGTCGAACTTGGGCGGCTCCAGCTCGTAATTCACGAAGTCGAGTTCGGCCGTCCCGGCGAAGTCCCGGATCGGGAACACGCTGCGCAGCGTCTTTTCCAGACCCGAAACATAGCCGATGGACGGATCGGACCGCAGAAACTGTTCGTAGGATTCGCGCTGAACCTCGATCAGGTTCGGCATCTGCACCACTTCATGGATGTCGCCGAACACCTTGCGGATGCGGCGCTTCATCGTGCCGCTCTCGATCGCCTTGGTTGCCATAGCTGAGGATTGCCCTTGTTCTATCAAAAGGTAGTTCAATCAGAATTCGTACCCGGTGACCCACCGGATCGGGCACGCAAAAGACGCCAAAAAAGCCGCGCGTCCATCGCCCCGTGGCGAGGATGGCGGCTTTGCGGCGTCATGAGCCCGGCTGATCCATTCATTGGCACGCTGCGCGACGGCGAACCTTTCCCGATCGGACGGTGTTGGCGATATAGGCGCAGCGCCGGGTCATGTCAAACGGCATGGCGGATACCCGGCGAGCGGCGGCGGATACATGAACGCGGGATAAATGCCTGATGAACCTCAGATAAACGGCATCGCCCCGTCGTCCTGCTCTGTCATCCCGTCGCTGATTCCGGGTTCGCAATGAAACCGGATGGGCGGGTCGGGGCGTTGGCGTCCTGCTATGAAGAAAAATCGCCTCATCGCTCGCACGGCCACCCTGGCGCTGATTGCCACGCTGGCTGCCCCCGCAATTGCTCAGGACATCGCACCCGCGCCCGCTCCGGTCCAGCCGGTTCAGGCCCCGTCCGCACCGACGACGTCCGCACCGACGACGACCGCGCCGGTCATCATTCGTCAGGCCGCGCCCGCGCCGACCCAGACGACGGCCGCCCCGTCCATTCCCGCCGCGACCCCCCAATCCGGCCCGAGCGCAGCCCAGTCCGCGCCGAGCGCCACTGTCGCGCCGGAAGCACTGGCTCAGGTCGAACAGGAACAGGCAGCAGCGCGTGAGGCCGCACAGCGCAATCGGGAGGCTCAGGCCCGCCGGTCTGCCGCCAACACCGCAGCGAGCGACGAACCTGCACGGGCAGAAGCGGCTCCGGCAGCCGAGGTTGCGCCGCCTCCCACGTTGAATGAGGCCCCGGCGGTCGATCCCGCGGTCCAGTCGCCCCCGCCCGTCGCGGCAACGCCCGCGCCGGAAGCTGCACCGCCCGCCGATAGCGGCTTCGACGCGCCGGCAACGGCAGAGAGTTCGACCGACTGGACGCCGTGGATCGTTGGCGTGGCCGGCATCGGTGCCGCCTTTGCGCTGCTTGCATGGGCCGCGACCCGGCGCCGCCGCGCTGCCCCGGATCCGGTCGTGGCCAATCGAGAGGTCAATCGCCCGATTGAGCCGAAGCCTCGCCCGATCGAGCCCCGCCCGATGACGGTCGCCACGCCGCAGGCTGCGACGGTCGAGCCGGTTCAGCACGCGCCAGCGATGGCGGCGACCGCCACACCGCTGGTCGCGCACGGCGTTTCGCCTGCGACGCATCACGAGCATTCGGCGGTGCTGAAGCCGGGTCATGAGGGCATGGGCCGTCACGAACGGGCTGCGCTTGCCGGTCCGACGGCGGACAATCCGTTCCTGACTCGCCGGGCCCGGCTGAAGCGCGCGCGCTTCTATGACGAGCGTGAGCGGATGGGCCTGGTGGATGCGGCGGCGGCTGCGCCGGCCCGGACCCCGGCCGCCCCTGCGGCTCAGCCGGTCGGTGCCGCGCCGCGACAGGAGGTCGAACGGCCGCGGGTGATCAAGCAGGTCGGATGGCCCGGCAGCTTCAAGCCCGCCTTTGGCCAGAGCTGATCCGGCCGGCCGGTAAATGAAAAAAAAGGCGGCGTTCCCGATGGGGAGCGCCGCCCTTTTTCTTGCAGAAGCAAGGGTCGGGAACCGGGCGAACCGGTTCCCGCGCCGATTACTTGACCTCGACGGTCGCGCCAGCTTCTTCGAGCTGCTTCTTGATCTTCTCGGCTTCGTCCTTGTTGACGCCTTCCTTGACCGGCTTCGGAGCGCCTTCGACCAGCGCCTTGGCTTCGGTCAGGCCCAGGCCGGTGATGGCGCGGACTTCCTTGATGACGTTGATCTTCTTGCCACCGTCGCCGGTCAGGATCACGTCGAACTCGGTCTTTTCTTCAACCGCAGCAGCGGCAGCGCCACCGCCGGCGGGGCCAGCAGCAACGGCAACGGCAGCGGCGGCCGAAACGCCCCACTTTTCTTCGAGCAGCTTCGACAGCTCAGCCGCTTCCAGGACGGTCAGTTCGGACAGCTGGTCAACCAGCGCGTTCAGGTCAGCCATGATAAACTCCAATCAATCGGGTTAAAGTCGGTATATTCCGGTATCGAAGGCCGCGTGGATTACGCGGCTTCCTTCTCGCTATAGGCCTTGAAGACACGGGCGAGCTGCCCGGCCGGCGCCTGGGTGATGCTTGCGAGCTTCTGTGCCGGGGCCTGGATCAGGCCGATCAGCTTGGCGCGCAGTTCATCCAGCGACGGCATCGAGGCAAGCGCCTTGATGCCTTCCGCGTCGAGCACCGTGCTGCCCATCGCGCCGCCGACGATTTCGAGCTTGTCGTTCGTCTTGGCGAAATCCACGGCCACCTTGGCGGCGGCAACGGGATCGGTCGATGTGGCCAGCGCGGTCGGGCCGGTGAGCAGGTCGGCAATGCCGGCATACTCGGTGCCCTCGAGCGCGATCTTGGCGAGACGGTTCTTCGAGACCTTGTAGCTCGCGCCGGCGTCACGCATCTTGTTGCGGAGGTTCGTCGACTGCGCGACGGTCATGCCCAGATTGCGGGTGACCACCACGACGCCGACCTCCGAAAAGGTGCGGTTCAGCTCGGCAACGGCATCGGCCTTCTGCGAACGATCCATGCCATTCTCCTCAAAACTGCGCCATGGCAATGGGGCCATGACGCGGGGAAATCCCGGTTCCGCAAAGCGGGCCGGGGGTGTTCGTCCAAAGGGGGCAGGGGGTTCGCGGCCAGCACAACCGACTGGCTGCACCCGACGCGCCGCATGGGCGGGCCGAGCGGTATTTTCTGTCCCCGTCTTGGCGGGAGATTAAGGTGGGCAAACCCCACCACCCGCTGTCTCGGACGGTTTCCGGTTCGGGCAAGCCCGTGCCGGAGTGGCAGGTCCATAGCGAAACCGGACGATGTGTCAAGCAAGCATGGCCGGGCATCCCGTGTCCGAACGCGGCTGCCTGACCCCGTTAACCCTGTTCATCGTTAACGCTGCGGCTTTTGTCCCGACGCGGAACACGCCGAAATCCTGGCTTTTCCTGATGGCCAAAGCGTAAGATATAGCGCCCATGGCACAGCAACTGATCACCCGCATTAACCAATTGCCCCGGGGCACATTCGTGCGTTGGGTCCTGCTGGCGCTAAGTGTCGCGCTGCTGACCGCACCCGTGCTGGCCCGGGCCAGCGAGCCGGTGTCGATGGTGATGGAGCTGGACGCCCCGCTCAATCCGGGTGAGTTCGCCTGGGACGAAAGCGGCACCGATGCCGCTGCCGCCCGCTGGGTGGTCGTCGATATCGCGGCCCAGATGCTGTACGTCTATCAGGGCGGTGTCGAAATCGGCCGTTCGACCCTGGTTTATGGCTCGGATGAAAAGCCGACGCCGATGGGCACGTTTCCGGTGCTGGCAAAGGTCGCGAACAAGCATTCGATCAAATATGACGCGCCGATGCCCTGGTCGCTTCAGCTGACGCGCAGCTGGGTTGCGATCCACAGCAGCGACGTTGATCCGCGCTATGCCACCCATGGCTGCATCGGCGTGCCGGACGAGTTCGCCCAGACCCTGTTCAACAAAATGCGCGTGGGCGACCGGGTAACGGTGACGCGCAACTGGATGCGGCAGGTTTATGCCGCGCAGGAACATGGCGCCGAATTGCCGCCGCCCCCCAGCGACGAAACGCTGACCATTGACGGGACGGACCTCGCCTCCCTGACGCGCTGATCCTTATTTCGTGGCGCGCAGGATGGACCGCGCCATGCCGGAACAATCGACCGCGCCGGTCCCGTTGACCACCGGGCCTTCCTTCTTGCGCAGGCCAAGCGCACCGCCGATCGACCCCACGACCGCGCCGATCACGTCGCCCGTATTCGGCGGATTGTTGAACCCCGCCACGCTGACCGACGGCCGGCTCATGGTGCCGTTGATCCGGATCGGCTCCATGATGCGCAGCCCGCCCTTGCGCTTGGATGCGCCGCCGATGGTCAACGCGATCCGCTCGCTTTCCAGGTCGATGATGCCGACGCCCCGACTGCGGCTGATGTCGGTGTCGATGACAAAGGGCGTGGCGGTCAGGCGGCCCTCGTCCGCCTCGAACCCCACCGCGATACAGCGCAGCGGCACCTGTGCATCCGGGTCGCTGACCACCGCCTTCACCGTCCGGCCCAGATCCTGGCCCAGCACGGCGGCGACCACCCGGTCCACCTTGCCGTTGACCGCGACGATCCCGGCATGGCCATCGGCACGGGACAGCGCCTCGCGGATGGTATCGCCGCGCCCGCCCAGCACGATCCGCGCGCGATAGGGCGCATCGAACCGGTCGGCGGCATTGACCAGCGGCCCCAGCCGGCCGCCCTGAACCATCAGGTCGATGTTCAGCATCGGCTTTGCCCCGGTGCGATGATCGACGGTCATGCGCCCGGTCATTACCCCCTGCACCAGTTCCGACCGGATATCGCTGATCGTCAGCTTCTTGCCCTCCAGCGTGATGGTGCCCGCAAGGGTCCGGAACGTGGTGGTCTGACCGAACAGCAGCCGCTGCGCCTTGACGCGCAGCGTGCCGTCGGTGGGGCCGATCTTGGCAAGGTTGATCCGCGTTTCGGGCAGGACACGTTCACCGGTCTGCGCCTCGCGCGCCGCCGCACGCGCCTTGCCCCTTGCATCGGACAGGTCGTCGAAATCGAACTGCGAAAACCGGATATCGCCGTCGATCTTGGTCCGGCCATCGCGCTTCAACACGTCCATCCGCCCGACCAGCTGCGACCGACCAATCGAACCGGACATCCGCTCGATGAACCAGTCGCGCCCATCGCGGCGCACTTCTGCCTTCAGGTCGATGGGCGCCGTGCCGAACAGGCCTGCCTGGATAAGGTCATCCAGCCGGGCGAGCGATGGCGCCTTAGCCGCCATCGCCAGCCGCATGTCCCGCACGTTCAGCGCACCGCGCATCGTGCCCTTTGCCGTCATGGTCAGCAGCGGCGATGCGAAATCCAGCGTGAAGGGGTAAGGCGCGTCGCCGCCCGTGCTGGTCACCGGCGCGCCGTTCAGTTGCAGCCGCGCAGGCGCACCGTCGAACGTCCCCGTGCCGCCGATCCGCACCCCTTGGCGCGCATCCGCCGACATCGCACCGGCCAGCACCAGCTTGCGCTTGGCTTCCTTCAGCGTGAAGCGGCTATCCTCGATCGTCAGGCCGGCAATGCCCATGCCGCGATCATTGTCCTGCCCCTCGTCCGGCGCCTTGGTTTCCCGGCGCCAGTTCCACTGCCCTTCCGCTGTCCGCACCAGATTGGCGGTCATGCCGCGGATCACGATGCCGCCCGGCTCGATCGATTGCCGGAAGATAGCGGGCAGAACCGGCACCCGCATCCGCACCTCGCGAACGGTCAGCAGATCTCCGGGCCCGGCCCAGTCCGGCTGAGCCATACGCAGGTTGCGCAGCACGATGGTGGGGGTGTATGAAAAGACCTCCACCCGCTCCACGCTGCCAAGGTTCACGGGTGCGCCGACGCGCTCGCTTAGTGCAGCCTCGATCCGCTCGCGCGCCCAGCCGACAGGTGACATCGCCGCAGCTACAGCCAGCATGGCGAGCAGGACAATCAGCACAGCCGCCATGATGACGGCAATGCGCAGCGCCCGTCCCGGCCGACGAACGGCTGGGACGGTGGCGGTGGAAGTATCGGCGTTCATGCCCCTTGAACGTTGCGCTGCCGTTCCGGTTCCTGAATGGCAGCGACGATGGCGTTACTGATCCTTGGGCTCGGCATCGTCGACGACCGGCGGTTCTCCCTCGCCCGGGGGCGGCGCGGTCCGGTCGATCCGGCTGGTCATCCCCGTCGCCTCGGCATCTTCCTGAACCTGCTGGGAATCGCGGAAATCCGATTCCGGCGCAACCGGCGGCGGCGCTGGCTCGGCGGTCGGTGCCGGGGCGGGTTCCTCGACCGGCGGCGGCGCAGGCTCGTTGATCAATTCCATGTCATAATCGTTGGCCGGTTCCGGCGGCGGAGGCTCATCCCCGCCGGAGCAGCCGGCGATCAGCGCCATCGGTGCGACCAGCGCAAGCACCCGGCTGCGCATCATCATTGCCTTCATGTCCCTCATCCCCGCTCAACGCGCTGCAAACTGGGCCTTGTCGGCCCGTGTCTCGATCTTTTCCGCCAGCTGCTTGTCCCAGCCATAGGGATCGCCGCGAAAGCTGACGCTGCCATCGCTGGACGCAAAAGCGGTCCAGTACAGCAGATAGACCGCCACCGGCTCGGGCAGGGCGGCGCGCACCGTCTTGCCGCTGGCCAGCGTTTCGTCGATCTTTTCCTGCGTCCATTCCGGGCTGGTGGCCAGCAACAGGTCGGCCAGCTCGCGCGGTTTGGCCAACCGGACGCAGCCATGGCTGGCCAGCCGGTCAAACCGGGTGAAGGTCGACTGGCTGGGCGTATCGTGCAGGTACACCGCATATTGATTGTCGAAATCGAACTTGAACCGGCCAAGCGCGCTTTGCGGGCCCGCGGCCTGTTGCAGCCGCTTGCCGCCGCCTTCCGTCTCGATCACCCTGAACCCGTTGCGCCGCAGATAGCCGGGGCTGGACCGTTCCTTGGGCCATAATTCGCCGTTCGCGATGCTGGACGGCACGTTCCATGGCGGATTGAGCACGATCGAATGAATGGTCGATGACAGCATCGGCGTCGCCGTGGTCGGCGCGCCCGTGACGACCTTCATGGACGCGACGGGGCTGTCCCCTTCGAACACGGTCAGCTGAGCCGTCGCCACATTCACCTGAATGCGCTTTGGCGGCAACTGCGCGGGCAGCCAGCGCCACCGCTCCATATTCGCCATGATCTGGCGGATCCGGTCACGCACGGGAACGTTCAGCGCCGCCAGCGTCTGCGTCGACACCAGCCCGCTCTGGTTCAGGCCATAGCGTTTCTGCGCCCGCTTGACCGCGGCCTGCAGCTCGGCATCGAACTTGTTGCCCTCCAGCTTGACCAGCATGTCCTCTGCCGCCAGCCGCTTGCGCAGCGCGACGACGCGCGGGCCGGTGGCACCGATCCCCAAGTCCGGCCCCGCCGCCAGCGTGGCCCAGCCGCCCAGCGCTTCGATCTGCCGGTATTTTTCCAATCCCTCGCGCAGGGATTCATACCCCGTCCATGGCGGCGGCAGCGTTGCGATCCACGCGCTCAGGCGATTGTCGGCAACGGCCTTCTTGAACGCGGGAAAGGGGTCATAGGCCGGGGGCCGCATCCCCCAGTCGCCGGCAAAATCCTCCTCCGCCAACCGGCCGTTATTCACCGCACGCGCGTAATCCAGCGCGGCACGCACCAGCCCGTCATTGTCCGTCGGCAGCGGCATTTCGCTGTCGATACGGCGAAGGCCCTGTGCCGACGATGCCTGACGCAGCAGCTGTCCCAGCTGCTTTTTCTGGGCATCGGACAGGACGGGCAGCGGCTCGTTGATCTGACCGGGCAATGGCTGCACGACGGGCGCGGGCACTGGTGTGGTGCGGACAACGGGTGGGGGCGTTACCTGCGCCATGGCGGGCGCGGCAATGCCGGTCGCGGCAATGCAGAATATCAGTCGTTCAATCGAGGTCATGCCAATACGCTTCACCAGCTACCACCCTTCCAAGCCGCAGTTATAACGGCGCAATGCCTGCCGCTAAAGAGGCAGACGCCGTGTATCCGCAATTAACGCACAGGCAAGGGTAGTGCTCCGGGAATAATCCGGATGACGCGTTTATATCTGGAGGGTGCAGCGGGTCAGCGGGCGCCCGTCGTCCCGCCGATCCGGTCGATCAACGCCTTCGCCTTTGGCTGTTCGGGCGTGACATAGGCGCCGTTCGCCACGGGTTGCAGCATCAGCCGCGCGGCATCGCCCTGACCCCGGTTGGCCAGCGCCTCGCCCAGCATCAGCTTGATCTCCGGCGATTGCGGCACGCGGCTGTTCGCCTTGACCAGGCCAAGCAGCGCGATTTCCGGGGCTTCTACACCCAGTTCGGCATAGCTGCGATAATAGCCCAGCAGCGGCAGGGTATCTTCGGTCGATGCCTTGTTGGCGCGAACGATGGTGCGGCGCGCTTCTTCGGCCAGCTGTTCGCGCTGCTCCGCGGGGGCAATGCTTGCCTGGCCGTTCAGGGCCATGCCCTTCCACCCCAGCGCGTGAGCGTTGTTGGGCGCAATGGCCAGCGCGCGGTCTGCGGCCGCGGTGCAGCCGGGGGCGGATGCGTCAATCCGGCATTCCCCCTCTGCCAGCAACAGCTGTGCGACCAGCTGTTTGGGATATCGCTCGGCGGTTGCGCGCGCATCCTTCAGCCAGGCATTGCGCCGGGCCATGGCCTTTTCCCGCGCTCGGTTCATGTCGGCTGCGGTTTCCGGGTCCAGGCCGGGGGCGGGCGGCGGGGGCAGGGTGATGTCCGCGCCCATTTTGAGGCGACCCAGAATGGATGCGGCCTCATCCTGGGTCAGCCGCCATGCCTTTGCCGGCTGAAACTGTCCGGCGGGAACGGATACCTTTTCATAAGGGACCTTGGATCCCCTGTATTCGGCCAGTGCCTTGCGCAGCGCGTCTTCATCGCCCAGCGCGCGTGCCGCCTCGGCATGATCCTGTCCGCGCTGATAGGCGGCCAGGTAATTGAGTAGCGGTGCCTTCCACTGTTCGTTGAAAAACAGCATGTGCGACAGCGCCCAGGCCCGGTACGGCGACCAGCGCGTCTTTCGGTCGGTCAGATAGCTTCCGTCCAGCACCTTGCCGAGCGGATAGGGGCCAAGCTCCTCGATCACCTCCCGATAATTTGGCGGGCGCTGGCCATAAACCAGCGCGCCATCGGCGGCGACGTGAAAGTCGGCGAAAATCTCGCCGAACCCGTCCAGATACCATCGCGGATAGGCGACCGGGAAATAGGTCATCAGGAAGTGGCGGGCATAGGCGGCATAGACGCGCCCTTCGACCGTCATCGCGCTCGATACCTCGCCGACACTGGTCTGCGTCGCTGCGCCGCCTTGATCGGCGAACCGGTTACCGACCTGTGCCTGCTGGCCGGGGGCCGTCGGCTCCGATGCCGCCAGGCCGCCCAGCGATTGAAGCTGCACGCCGGGCCGGACCATCACGACCTGATTGGCACCGGTCGTGGCCAGCACCGCGCCATCATCGCGCGGGTCATAGTATAGGGCAGACGGGAATGCCCGGGCATAGGGCCCCTGCTGCCAACGGTGACTGACCAGATCAAGGTTTTTGAAATCCGCCTCGTCCCCGTACAGCGTGATGGCCAGCGGGACGGGTTCCTGATCGGTGTCGAACCGGTTGAACGTCAGCGAGAGCAGGAAATGCAGGCGCTCCAGGTTTTCGGCCAGACCCTTCAACTTGGCCTCCTCGACCCTTGAAAAGATCGCGAAATGCCGGCTGCGGGCGACCCGCCAGTCGCTCATCTGAACCTCGGCACGGCGCTTGGCCTGCCCGCTGACGCCCTCGACCACAATGTCATCGGGATGCGGGACGGTATCGGGTATCCCGGCCTGGGCATAGGCAACGCTGGGAAGCGCAAGCGCGGAAAGGCCAAGCAGCAGGCGAAGGGACAGGCGCATCACGGGCTCTCCACGCTTTATCGTTGTTAGCGATATCGTATCACTGCATTTGCGCCCGGCAAATAGCCATGGCCTATCCGGTCAATAGCTGCGGCACGGATCCGGGCCAGCGCGGCAGCGTGCAACAAAAAAGGCCGGGCGTTGACCCGGCCTTTCCTGAATTGGTGATCGCTGAACGATCAGGCGGTGGCGACTTCGGCCACGTCCACCTTCACGCCCGGGCCCATCGACGACGACAGGGCGATCTTGCGGACATACTTGCCCTTCGCGCCCGACGGCTTCGACTTGACCAGCGCATCGACCAGCGCGTCGAAATTGGCGCGCAGGTCTTCCGCGGGGAAGCTCGCCTTGCCGATGCCGCTGTGGATGATGCCGGCCTTTTCGACGCGATATTCGACCTGACCCGACTTGGCGTCGGTCACGGCCTTGGTCACGTCCATGGTCACGGTGCCCAGCTTGGGGTTCGGCATCAGGCCCTTGGGGCCGAGCACCTTGCCCAGGCGACCGACGATGCCCATCATGTCGGGCGTCGCGATGCAGCGGTCGAACTCGATCGTGCCGCCCTGAACCAGCTCCATCAGGTCTTCGGCACCGACCACGTCGGCACCGGCGGCCTTGGCTTCCTCGGCCTTCGCGCCGCGGGCGAACACGCCGACGCGGACGGTCTTGCCGGTGCCCTTGGGCAGGTTCACGACGCCGCGGACCATCTGGTCGGCGTGGCGCGGATCGACGCCCAGGTTGATGGCGACTTCGATGGTTTCGTCGAACTTGGCGGTCGCGTTGGACTTCACCAGCGCAATCGCTTCGTCAACGCCATGCAGCTTTTCAGCGTCGATCGACAGAGCCTTCTGCTTCTTGCTCAGCTTTGCCATCGGATCAGCCCTCCACCACTTCGACGCCCATCGCGCGGGCACTGCCTTCGATGATGCGGGTTGCCGCATCGATGTCGTTGGCGTTCAGATCCTTCATCTTCACCTGGGCAATCTCGCTCAGCTGGCTGCGCTTGATCGTGCCGGCGCGGACCTTGCCGGGTTCCTTGGAACCGGACTTCAGGTTCAGCGCCTTCTTGATGAGGAAGGTCGCGGGCGGGGTCTTGGTTTCGAAGCTGAACGACCGGTCGGCATAGACGGTGATGATCGTCGGGATCGGCATGCCCTTTTCCAGGTCGCCGGTCGCCGCGTTGAACGCCTTGCAGAATTCCATGATGTTCACGCCGCGCTGACCCAGGGCAGGGCCGATCGGCGGCGACGGGTTGGCGGCACCGGCCGCCACCTGCAGCTTGATATAGCCAGTAATCTTCTTGGCCATTCTCTCTCACTCTGTTGCGGGGCACGCCGCGAACGGACGCGCCCGGTTCAAGTTTAGCGGTATTCGCGGCCCCGGTTGCCCGGATGCCTCCCGCACGGATTTCCAGCGGGGTTGCCCCTGCGGAAAGGGGCGCGCCTAGCGCAAATGCCCCTGGCGCGCAAGGGGATTGGCCGAAATTAGGCGATGGACAGCCGCGGATTGCCGCGTTCCACGGTGATGCTGGTCCGCACGCGCGCCGCACCGCCGGCCACGCTCACCTTGTCCAGCACCATGTAATCGGTGCGCCAGGTGTCGGGCGTCACGTCGCAAAGCAGGAACCCGCGCTGATCGTTGTGGAACTTGAGCTGCGGGTCGGCGGCCTGGATCGCGCTGGTTTCCGCGCGCTGATCCTGCCCGTCGCCGCCGCTGGTGATCGAGGTGGCGACGAATTCGACCGCCACCGGATCGTTCGCCGGCCGCTTTCCGTCGACCTGAACCTCTCCGGCATAATTCTGATGCTCGTCGCCGGTCAGGATCACCGTGTTCCGTCGGCCAAGCGCCTTGATGCCCGAAAGCAGCCGTTCGCGCGGCACGCGATATCCGGCCCAGGTGTCGAGGTTATAGACGGTGTCCGCCCCCGGATTGCGATCCAGGTCCATCACCATCACCTGCTGCGCCAGCACCTGCCACCGCGCATCCGACCCGCGCATATTGGCCATCAGCCAGTCGTGCTGCCGCCGACCCAGCACCTCTGCATCCCGCAGGTTCACCTGATCGCAGGGCGTGTTCCACCGGTCGTTGCACGGCTGATCGCTGCGGAACTGGCGGGTGTCGAGCAGGTTGAGGTCAAGCAGATTGCCATAGGCGGCGCGGCGGAAAATCTGCATCTGCACGCCCACCGGCAGCGACGCGGCACGCAGCGGCATATGTTCGTAATAGGCCTGAGCCGCGGCCTGACGACGCAGGGCAAAGATGCGCGGGTCGGTGCCGTCCTGATCGACGTCGGCGACCCAGTTATTGTCGATTTCGTGGTCGTCCCAGGTGACGAACCAAGGGGCGGCGGCGTGCGCCGTCTGAAGATCCGGGTCCATCTTGTACTGGGCATAGCGGCGGCGATAATCATCGAGGGAATAGATTTCCTGGCCCATATGCTGACGGACATTTTCGTAGATGCCGTCCGGCCCGTTGCGCAGGCGATTGCCGCGCCCTTCGTAGATATAGTCGCCATAGCAGAACACGAAATCGGGGCTGGTTTCGACCATGCGGCGATGGGCGGTGAAATACCCTGCCTCGTAACTCTGGCAACCGACCACGGCGAAACGCGCGCGGGCCAGCGGCGCGCCTGCCGCCGGGGTGGTCCGCGCCATGCCCGTGCCGCTGCGCTCCCGCCCGGCCGCGAAGCGGTACCAATAGGGACGGTCTGGCTTCAACCCGGTCAGTTCGACATGCACCGAATGGCCAATTTCGGGCCGGGCAACGGCCGTGCCCTTTTGCGCGACGGTGGCAAAGCCGCGATCTTCGGCCACTTCCCACGTCACCTCGACCGGTGCGCCGGGCATGCCATGGCCGATTTCCATCGGTTCCGGTGCAAGCCGGGTCCAGATGACGAACCCGTCCGCCGCAGGATCGCCGGATGCAACGCCAAGCTGGAACGGGTTGGTGGCGAACACCGCCTGCGCCAGGGCAGGCCGCGTTGCGGGCAGGAACCCGGCGGCGATGGCCGCCCCGCCAAACCCGCGCAGGATATGGCGGCGGGACAGGTCCAGGCGATGGCTGCGGATACGATCGGACATGGTACAGGCTCCGAAAAGCGGGAATCGGTCGCAGACGGCTAGCCCGGCTGTGCGACGGATTAAAGACGGTTGCGGCACTCCGGGGCGAAGGGGCGTGGTTCGACCGGGATCAGGGCAGGATCAGGCGCAGCGTGGTCGGTTCCGGAATGTCGGGGCTGGCCATGTCGCGGCGGGGCGGCCGGGTCGGCCAGGCAATGGCCGCCCCATCGCCCTCGACCGTGTGCAGGATCATTCCCGGCGGTGTCTGGATCATCGGCGCCAACCGGTCGGCCAGCGCAGAGGCGGGCCGCTCGGCGATGCGGGTCAGCATGGCCTCGTCGACGATCAGGTCGAGCGGTTTGTCGTCGCGGCGGACGCGGATGCGCAGCTGGTCGGGATCGCCTGGCACCGCGCCCTCCACGAACAGGCGGCTGTCCAGCGATCCGCCGCCGCCGAAATCCCATCGAAAACCCCGCCAGTCGCTGGCCTGGGCGATCCGCCACCGGCTACCCTCGAACCGGGCAAGGAAGATCTGCGTCGAGCCATCGGCGATGAATTTGTGATAGGTGATGATCGGCCGGCCCAGTCGGTCGAATCCGATGACCGTGTTGTTGTTGATCATGCCGCCGCGTTCGGGAACCGGATCGACGATTTCGGCCCTATTCAGCGTGATCGGCAGCGCCAGCGGCGATCCGTCGGCGCGGGTCCAGTGGATCAAATCGCGGCTGACGGCATAGGACAGATCGTGATTGGTTGCTGCATCGGGCGTCTCCCGCCAGACCCAGGCGAGGTGGAACCGCCCGTCCGGGCCAGGCGTCGGGCCGACGAAATACGCGTTACGCCGCCCCTCGCCGTCGGCCAGCGGGCTTGTCAGCAGCGCGGTCCAGCGCCCCGTCACCGCATCGTAGCGGTTGTAGAGTTCATTGCCGTTGCCGCTGCCCCCGTCCCGATATTTGAAGACCAGGCCGCCCAGCGCATCGGTCAGGAACACCGGATAGGTCATGCGCCGTTCGCGCGCCGCGTCGACCATCGTCGCCCTGCGGACCAGGGTGCGCGGGTCGCCCGGCCGGTCGGACCGGTAATAGACGAGGGGGTCGTTGTGCAGATTGGCGACGATATGGATATGGCCCGCCGCGTCGATGGCGGCCGCGATGAAATTGTGACTGTCCCATCCGGTCCAGCTGTCCAGCCGGTGATAGACCCAGCTTGCCCCGTCGGTTCGTGACCGGGTCGCCACGCTGAGTTGCCGGTTGGCATCGTAATAGGCGACCAGGATCTGCCGCTGCGTCGTCACCAGGGCAAACCGGCTATAATGCCCCGACCAGACCCGGTCGATCGCCTCCAGCCGGGGTGACGCAGCGGGGGTCTCTGTCGGGATCTGCGCCGAATTGGCCGGGACAACCATGGTCGCGGTCAGGATTGCGATCAGGAACGACATTGCCATCCGGGCGGCGATTACTGCCCGGCGGCCGGTCCACCGGGCACTGGAAACGATCCTTCGCTTATGACCGGATATGCGCTGCATGAACCGCTGTCTGACCCAATCGGCCCAGGACCGCAATCGGGCGACGCGTGGATGCGGGAACAGGCCCGGCGGACGGCCGCGTCCGGCGCACAGGCTGGACCTGCTGCCGGCTGCTCCGGGCGGCTATCAATGCAGGATTTTCGGTGCTTCAATCCCCCGCATGGCCCCTTGCCTCTGCCTGGCCGCCCCATGCGCCCCGGTTCGTTGCCACAATCTATCCACTGGTCGCAGTTTAAGCGGGACGTGCCGTCACCTTCGCCACGTTCCGATCGCCACCGCGCCCCTTTTCGGCTCGCAAAGGGCGCGGACGAACAGGGGCGCGTTCCGCCGTTCCGTCCGTGGCACGATTTCCTCTTTTCACCGGCGACCGCATGGCTACGCTGCGGGCCAGATCATCGCATGGGAGTAACACATGAAGAGCATTGCCACGCTGCTGCGCACCGGCAGCCTGACGGTCCTTGCCCTGACAGGGACCGGGGCAGCGATGGCGCAGGATGCGCGGATCGTTCAACCCGGCGCGCCCGGCAAGCCGACCCGTGCGCTGTCCGCCAGTGAAGCAACGAAGATCGCGGCCACTACCTTTTCCCCCGCGGACGTCGCGTTCATGCAGGGCATGATCCCGCATCACCAGCAGGCGGGTGAGATGGCCGCACTGGTCGAGGGGCGGACCAACAATCCCGATGTGCGCAAGGCCGCCGACCGCATCCGCGCATCGCAGGCGGACGAGATCAGCTTCATGCGCGACTGGCTGAAGGCGCGGGGCGTCGACGCGGCAGCAGGCGGCGGGATGGATCACAGCGCGCACGCCGGACACAACATGGCCGGCCACACCATGGGCAACCACAACATGGCCGGGCATGGGGCCATGAAGGGGATGGCCACGCCGGAACAGATGAAGGCGCTGGCCGCGGCAAAGGGGACGGAGTTCGACCGCCAGTTCCTGACGCTGATGATCGCGCATCATGAAGGCGCGGTGGCGATGGTCCGTGAGCTGCTGGACCAGCCCGGCTCTGCCTATGATCCGGCGCTGTTCGAATTCGTCAACGATGTGCGCGGCGAACAGCAGAGCGAGATCAACCGGATGGGCGGGATGCTGGCCAAGCTGTCCGACGATCCGCGCGCGACGCTGAGCGCCGGGCTGACCGATGCCGGGGTGGCGGCAAAGAACATCCGGCTGGTGGCATCGCTGCCCAAGCCTGCGGGATTTTTCGATCCCGCCAATCCGGCGGCGCTTGCCCCGCCCGTGCCGTCGGCCAAGCCGAAGGACGCCAAGCCGGGCGAGGGCGAGGAGGGACAGGAGAGCACGCAGTTCGGATCGCGGTCCTCGCTGCTCAGCTTCTGGAACACCGATATCGCCTTTTCCGGCGACCTGATGGTGACCGGCAATTATCACGGGTTCAACGTCTATCGCCTGGCCAAGGACGGCAAGCCGGCGCTGCTCAGTTCGGTGGTGTGTCCGGGCGGACAGGGGGACATTTCGATCGTCGGCAAACTGCTGGTCATGTCGGTCGAACAGACCCGCGGCCGGGTGGATTGCGGGCTGCAGGGGGTGGAGGGCGATGCAAGCCCGGAACGGTTCCGGGGCCTTCGCATCTTTGACATCGCGAACCCCGCCCAGCCGGTTCAGGTGGGTCAGGTGCAAACCTGTCGCGGCAGTCACACCCATTCCATCGTATCGGCCGATGACAAGCGGATCATCGTCTATAACAGCGGCACGGCATCTGTCCGGGACGAGCGCGAACTGGCGGGATGCATCGGTGATGTGCCGGGGGACAACCGCACCGCATTGTTCAGCATCGACGTCGTCGAAATCCCGGTCGCCAATCCGGCGGCGGCGCGGATCGTCGATCGGCCGCGCGTCTTTGCCGATGAGGGCACAGGCCAGATTGCGGGACTGTGGCGCGGCGGCGACCATGGCGACGGGACACAGGATACCAGCCGCACCGACCAGTGCCATGACATCACCGTGTTCCCGTCGCGCAAGATCGCGGCCGGCGCCTGTTCGGGCAACGGCATCCTCCTCGACATCTCCGATCCGATGAAGCCGAAGCGGATCGACGCGGTGACCGATCCGGGCTTTGCCTATTGGCATTCCGCGACGTTCAACAATGACGGGACAAAAGTGATCTTTACCGATGAATGGGGCGGGGGCGCACGGCCGCGCTGCCGCACCTATGATCCCGTCAATTACGGTGCCGACGCGATCTACGACATCATCGACAACAAGCTGGTCCGGCGGGGCACGTTCAAGCTGCCCGCTCCGCAGGGCGAGAAGGAGAATTGCGTCGCCCATAACGGATCGATCGTGCCGGTGCCGGGCCGCGATATCTTTGTCCAGGCATGGTATCAGGGCGGGATTTCGGTGATCGATTTCACCGACAGCACCGCGCCAAAGGAAATCGCCTATTTCGACCGGGGTGCGATCGACAAGCAGCAGCTGGTGCTGGGCGGATTCTGGTCCGCCTACTGGTATAACGGCCATATCTATGGGACCGAGATCACGCGCGGTCTGGACGTGCTGGAGCTGCAGCCGAGCGAGGCGCTGACCGCGGCGGAAATCGCTGCGGCCAAGGCGGCGCAATATCCGGGCGGGGTGTTCAACCCGCAGACGCAGCAGCCGGTGACCTGGCCCAGCGCGGTGGTAAAGGCTGCGACGGCATCGCGCGGGGCGCGCTGATCCCGCAGGCTGACCGGCCGGTCCGTCGGGGTCGGCCGGTCAGCGCAGCTGCCGCTTTTCCAGTTTCCGGGCAAGCGTCCGGCGGTGCATCCCCAGCCGCCGGGCCGCCTCTGAAATATTGAAGTCGGTTTCCACCAGCGTCTGGTGGATATGTTCCCATTCCACCGTCTTGATCGACGATTGCCGGCCATCGACCGGTGCGTCGGCATCCCCCGATGTTCGGGCAAAGGCGGCCTCGATATCGTCGGTGTTGGAGGGTTTGGCGAGGTAATGATCGGCCCCCAGCTTGATCGCCTCTACCGCCGTGGCGATGCTGGCAAAGCCGGTCAGGACAACGATCCGCGCATCGGGCAGGGCGGTGCGCAGTGTCTGGACACAAGCAAGGCCGGATGCGCCGCCCGCCAGCTTCAGGTCGACCACCGCATGGCTGGGCCGCTCCCCGTCATCCAGCAGCGCCGCCAGCGCATCATGCCCATCGGCTGACAGCACGCGATAGCCGCGCCGCTCGAACGACCGGCGCAGCGTGCGGGCAAAATCGGGATCGTCCTCGACAATCAACAGGGTCCGTTCGGCGCTCATCCGCCCGCGCTCCGGTCTGGCGGGGCAAGCGCGGCCAGCGGCAGGCGCACCGTCACCTGTGCGCCCCCGCCGGGCGGATTGTCGCCCATCGCCTCTCCGCCCAGCTTGCGCACCACATTGACCAGCAGGAACAGGCCAAGCCCCGCGCCGGGGCGTTCCTTGGTCGAACGATATGGTCGCCCGAACCCTTGGATCATGTCAGCGGGTAAGCCCGGGCCACGATCCCGGACGGTCAGGACCAGGGTGTCGCCATCGCGGTCTGCCCGGACGCCGACCCAATGCGGCGATACCTCCGCTGCATTGTCGATGACCGTGCCGATCACCTGACGCAGCGCCGGATCGGCCAGAATCGCCATGTCCGGCCCGAAGCGATTGTCGAAATCGAGCTGTTCAAGGCCGCGCGTCCCCTGCCAGTCGGCGATGATCCCGGCCAAAAAGGCATGGACGGTGGTTCGCTCAACCGCCTCTCCCCGGGCTTCTCCGGCCGACATCAGGATCCCGCTGACGATCGCCTTGCACCGCTGAACCGCCGATTCCATGTCATCCAGATCGTCCCGGATCTCGTGTTCCTCATTCAGTCGGGGCATCGACTTAAGGTCGCCGAGCAGAACCGAAAGCGTAGCCAGCGGCGTGCCGAGTTCATGCGCCGCGCCCGAAGCGAGCAGGCCCATGCGGACGATATGATCCTCCTCTGCCGCGCGCTGGCGGATCGCGGCCAGCGCGGCATCCCGCTGGCGCAGATTGCGGGCGATGCGGGTCACGAACGCGGTCAGCAGGACGGCGATGAGCACGAAGCAGACGAAACTGCCCGCCAGATACAGGGCCAGCGGATCGCTGGCATAGGGCGCAGGCAGAGCCAGCGGCACCGCATCGATGGTGAGCAGACCAAGCGCGATCAGGGTAGCGGCCACCAGCGCCCATGAGGATGCCGGACGAAGGATCATCGCGCCGATCACCACCTGAAGCAGGAACAGCGAGGCGAACGGGTTGGCAAGGCCGCCAGTGAATTGAAGTTGCCAGGTCAGCGCCGCGACATCGAAGAGAAGCACGCCGAACAGTTCGAGCTGCGACACCGTCTGTCGCCGGCGCAGAACGGCCATCGTCACCAGGTTGATGGCGACCAGCCAGCCAAGCGCGGCGATCAGCGGGACGAGCGGCAGGGGAACGCCCATGCCCCGATGTACCGCGATGATCGTCGCAAGCTGTCCCCCGACGGCCAGCCAGCGCAACTGCACCAGCAGCACCATGTTGCGCCGCCCAGCATCCGCCGCTGGCGGGACCCCGATATCCGGCCCGTCATCCATCAAGGTCGCAAGCGTGTTCACCACCCCATAGTGGGGATCGCCGCGCATTCTGGAAATAGCGGAATTGCCGATCGATCAGTCGATCAGCGCCGACCGCGCGCCAAGCAGGTGCCAGACGCCGCCACCGGCGCTGAACGAACCGCGCACGCCCTCGACCCGGTCAAAAGCGGGCTGTGCGGCCGGATCGGCCAGGACGAGGCGCAAGCGCCCGGCAACCATCTGGGCATCGCGGATCGCATCGGAGCCGCCAGCCGCGGCGACGATGCCGGGCCGGGGCGCGATGGCTGGAGCCGGTTCAATGGGTGCTGTTCTGACGGGCTGGGTCGCGGCTGGCGCTGGCCCAGCCTCCAGCCGGGCATTGATTTCGACGGCGATCAGATCGGCGACCGGACCCATCACGACCTGAAGCGCAGTGTCCGACGGGCGGACCAGGCCCAGGGCGCCAAGCTGTCGCAGCGCCGCTTCGTCCACTGCGCCGCCATCGACCAGCACGATGCGCAGCCGGGTGGTGCAGGCACCGATGCGGGTGATGTTCCCCGCACCGCCAAGGGCAAGGATGAAGCCATCGGCTCGGTCGGCCGCGGCTGCCGATGGGGCAGCGCCCGTCGCTCCGGCCGCAGCCTTGTCCCGTCCCGGCGTCGGCAGGTTGAACCGCCGGATCGCAATGTCGAACACCAGGAAATAGACAACGAAGAACGCAGCGCCGACCGGCAACAGCATCAGCGGCCGGGTGGCCGCGCCGTAGTTCAGGACATAATCGAACAGACCCGCCGAAAAGCCGAAGCCCATTCGGACGTTCAAGAGGTCCATGACCACCATCGCAACGCCGGTCAGCAACGCGTGGACGACATAGAGCAGCGGCGCGACGAACATGAACGTGAATTCGATCGGTTCGGTCACGCCGGTCAGGAACGAGGTTGCGGCAAGGCTGGCAAGCAGGCCGCCGACTTCCCGGCGACGCTCGGGCAGGGCGTTGCGGTACATGGCCAGACACGCGGCGGGCAGGCCGAACATCATGATCGGAAAGAACCCCGCCATGAACGCCCCCGCCGTCGGATCCCCGGCAAAGAAGCGCCGCAGGTCGCCAGTGGTGCCCGAAAAGTCGCCGAGCATGAACCAGGCGACGTTGTTGAGGATGTGATGCAGGCCGGTGACGAGCAGCAGCCGGTTGAACACGCCGAACAGGAACAGGCCGACCGGCCCGGCGGTGGTCATGGCATTGCCCGCAACATCAAGGCCGTGGTCCAGCCCGACATAGCCAAGCCCGGTAACACCGCCCATGGCAAGACCGGCCAGCCCGGAAATGATCGGCACGAAGCGGCGCCCGCCGAAAAAGGACAGATAGGCGGGCAGGCTGAACCCCGAATAGCGGTTGTACAGGAAGCCGGCGATGACGCCGGACAGGATGCCCAGGGGAACGTCGAGCCGCCCGATCGCCTTTGCCCGATAGGCATCGCTGACCGTTGCGACCAGCGCCTCCGGTACGCCGGCGATCACATCGGGGGGGATCGTGAGCAGGACGCGCCCGCCATGCACCGCCACCAGATAGGCCGTGACCCCGGCCAGCGCCGCCGCGCCATTGCCGTCGCGGGCAAGGCCGGTGGCGACACCGATGGCGAACAAGAGCCCCAGGCTGGAGAACAGGGCATTACCCCCCGCCGCCAGCAACGGCACGTCGAGCAGATCGGGTTGCCCCAGCCGCAACAGCAAACCCGCCACCGGCAGGACGGCGATGGGCAGCATCAGCGCCCGGCCGATCGGCTGCAATGCCCCGACGATCTGTTTCATTCGCCCAGTTCCTTGTGAAATGCAGTGGCCAGCGCGCGCACTTCGGCCGGGGAGGCGGCGGCAAGCGCGGCTTCGGCAAGCGTGCGGCATCCGCTAAGGCTTAGCCGGCGAACCAGTGCCTTGACCTCCGGCACCAGGCGCGGCGAACAGGACAATTCATCGACGCCAAGACCGATCAGGATGGGCACCGCCATCGGATCGCCACCCAGACCGCCGCACAGGCCCACAAAGCGGCCGTGATTCGCCGCACCGCGCACGGTAGCGGCAATGAGGGCAAGCACGGCAGGGTGCAGACCGTCGATCTTGCCAGCAATGGCCGGATTGCCGCGATCCATGGCCAGCGCGTACTGCGTGAGGTCGTTGGTACCGATCGAGAAGAAATCGGCCGCCGTGCCAAGCTGTGCCGCCGTCATCGCCGCCGCCGGTGTTTCAACCATGATGCCGACGGGGATCGCCCGGCCGACGCCCTGTTCCCGCCGCTGTACGTCAACCAGTTCCCGGACGGCGATCAGCTCATCCAGATGCGCGACCATCGGCACCATGATGCGCAGATCATGGTCCGCCGCCGCCGCGACGATGCCCGCGACCTGTTCGGTCAAAAGGTCGGGATGCGCCAAGCCCACGCGGATGCCGCGCAGGCCCAGGGCGGGATTCTCCTCGGCCGGCAGGTCGACATAGCTGGCGGGCTTGTCTCCGCCGATATCGAGCAGGCGGATGATGACCGCGCGGCCGGGCATTGCCGCCGCGATGGCGCGGTACAGGGCGGCCTGTTCGTGACGGTCGGGCGGCGATGCCCGGTCGAGGAACAAAAATTCGGTGCGCAGCAATCCGCATCCCTCGGCCCCGGCATCCGTCGCCGCGTGGGCATCGTCCACCGATCCCAGATTGGCGAAAACCTCGACATGGCGGCCATCGCGCGTGATGGCGGGTGCGCTTCCCTGCCGAGCGGCGGCAGCGCGAAGGGTAGCGCGCCGATCGGCGTCGGCCGACGCCTCTGCCCAGCGGGCATCGTTCGGGCGATACTCGATCGTGCCATTTCCTGCATCCAGGATCAGGCGATCGCCATCCCCGATCGCATCGAGGCCATCCCCGACGGCGACCAGCGCGGGAAGGCCGCGATTGGCCGCGATGACGGCGATATGCGCGGTCGGGCCGCTGCCGCGCACGGCAAGGCCGACAACGGCATCATCCAGCGCAGCGACTTGAGACGGCAGGAGATCATCCGCAATCAGGATGGTATTGGGTGGGAAGGCATGGCTTTCCGGCTCCGTCCCCATCAGCAGCGCAATCATCTGACGCTCAAGGTCCAGATAATCGTCGGCGCGTTCGGCCATGCGGCGGTCGCCCATGGCCCGCAGCCGCGCCGCCATCGCCCGGCACGCGGTGCGCCAGCCAAGTTCGGCGGACCCGCCGTCAACGAGCACCGGATCTGCCGCCGCCATCAGAGCGGGGTCGCCCAGCATTTCCCGGTGCGCGGCGGCAACGGGATTGCTGGCCGTCGCTGCGAGCAGCCGATCGCCCAGCGCGGCAAGGCCGGTTGCCAGGCGCTGCCGCTCGATCGCCTCGCCTGCACCCGCTTCATGGATCATGGCGTCGCGGACGCGCAGCCATTGCGCGGTGCCGACGCAAAGGCCGGGGGCGGCAGGCACGCCGGGGATCACGCCTTCGCCGGGTGCGCCTTGCGGGACAGGGGCAGGCTCGGCCACTGGCGGATGGGCAGGGCCGTCAGCGGCGCTTTCGCCCATGCCGCCCGCGATGAGATCGGTCAGCGCGCGGATCGCAGCATCGGCGTCCGGCCCGGAGGCGCGCACGCGAACGGGATCGCCCATGCGGACGCCCAGGCCCATCAGTTCGATGACGCTGCGGCAACTGGCGCGCAGATCGTCCTTTTCCAACCAGCATTCGGACAGAAAGGCGCGTGCAGCCTCTCCGATGCGCGCCGAAGGGCGGGCGTGAAGACCATGGACCATCGGCAGGGGAAATGGATCGGAGACGAGTTCGCCGCCATCATCCGCTGCGATCCGCAGCGGTTCCGCCTTTGCCTTCAGGAACAGGACCGCCTCGCCCATGCCCAGCATCCGTCCGGTTTCGGTGCGGACCACCGCGAAACGATCGGCATTGGTCACGATCATCGGCGTGACGGCCGATGCGGCGCCAAGGGCGATGCGATCAAGGTCGAAGCGGATCAGCGGCTGACCGCGCTCCACCATTTCGCCGGGCGCAACCAGCGGGGTAAAGGGCGTGCCGCCGAGCGCAACCGTCTCGATCCCGATATGGATGAGCAGTTCGACGCCGCCCTCGCCGCGCATGGTCAGGGCATGGCGGCTGTCATGGATGGTCAGCACTTCGCCGTCGCAGGGCGCGTGCAGGCAATCGCCGACCGGATCCAGCGCGACCCCGTCACCCATCATCCGCTGGGCAAACACAGCGTCCGGCACGTCATCCAGGGGCGTGGCCCATCCGGAAAAGGGTGCCGTCAGGATGATGGTATCGCTCATGGTCATTCCTGCACGGAGGCAATCACAAGGGTCTGTCCGGCGCGCCGGGTGACGGCACCGGACCGGGAACGGGTTCAGTTGACCTGACGGCCACCGATCCAGGTGCCGCGGACCTTCAGGTCCGGGCCAAGCCATACCAGATCGGCCCGCTTGCCCACGGCGATGGCACCATAGCGGTCGTCAATGCCGAGGAACGCGGCGGGATTGGCGCTCGCCATGGCGGCGGCAACACCCAGCGGCACGCCGATATCGACGGTGTTGGCCACGGCCTTCGCCATGTCGAGATCGCATCCGGCCAGCGTGCCGTCGGCACTGAAGCAGGCACCGTTTTCGACGCGGATCACCTCGCCATTCAACATGAAGCTGTGGCAGCCATTGCCGACGCTGGGCATTGCATCGGTCACCAGCATCATGCGGTCGGCCGGCCGGGTTTTCAGCGCCATGCGGATCGCGGCGGGATGGACATGGATCTTGTCGACGATCAGCCCGCAATAGACCGTTTCGTCCTCCAGCGCCGCACCGACCATGCCGGGTGCGCGGTGCAGCAGGGGCGACATGGCGTTGAACAGATGCGTGACGCCGCGCGCCCCCGCCTCGAACGCCTGACGCGCCTGTTCGTAGGTCGCATCGCTGTGGCCGAGCGACACGATGACACCGGCATCGACCAGCGCCCGGATGGCGTCCAGATCATTCTGTTCCGGGGCCACCGTCACCATCACCTTGCCGCGCGAAGGACGGGTGAGAAGGCGAATCGCACGGTCGTCGAGCGCGCGGAAATGTTGTTTGTCGTGGATGCCCCGGCGCACGGGATTGAGGAACGGCCCCTCCACATGCACGCCGATACAGCCGTCGACGCCCGCATCAATGGCGGCATCGGTGGCATCGAGCGCGGCCTCGATCACGTCGAGCGTATCGCTGATCAGGGTCGGCAGGAACGCGGTGGTGCCGAAGCGGCGATGCGCCTCTCCGATCCTGGCAATCGTGGCGACGTCCGGCGTGTCGTTGAACAGGACGCCGCCGCCGCCATTCACCTGAGTGTCGATGAACCCCGGCACCAGAAAGCCGCCGTCCAGGTCGATGGCGTCGGGTGCGGGCGAATCCGGCGTGATGGCACCGATGGTCCCGTCAGGATCGACCGACAGCGCCAGGCCAGTCAGATCACGGCCCGCCGCCAGGACCGTGCCGTTGCGAAAGGAAAGGCCGGTCATCGCGTTTCCGTGACCTTGCGCAGGAACGGAGGTTGATCGGGATTGAAGCCGCGCCGCCGGGACAGCGCCTCTGCCGCGGCATAGAAGCTCTGCACCATCAGCAGGGGTTCGATGGCCGGATGCGCGCGCAATGTCGGAAGCTGACCCGACAGGCCGGCGCGTCCGTCGGCAAGGATCATCCGGGCATCGCGCGCGTCGAACTCGCTCGCCACCTGGCGCACATCGTCGCCGTCGCTGGCCGACCCGGCAAAGGCAATGACGGGAAAGCCATGACCCACAATCGCCATCGGGCCGTGGCGGACCTCCGCACTGCTGAACGCTTCGGCGTGAAGGCCGCAGGTTTCCTTGAGCTTCAGCGCCGCTTCCTGCGCGATGCCCAGGCCATAGCCCCGGCTGAGCACGAACAGGTTGTTCGCATCGGCCAGCAGGTCGACCATTGCAGACCAGTCCAGATCATGGGCACCCCGCAGCAGCACGGGCAGATGCTTCACCCCGTCCTTGAGCGCCGCATCGTCGCGCCATTCGGACACGATGAAAGCGAGCATCGCCAGCGACAGGATGAAGGACTTGGTTGCGGCAACCGATTTTTCCGGGCCGGCATTGAGCGGGATCAGCCAGTCGGCGATCTCGGCCAGCGGCGACTGTTCGTCATTGACCAGCGCCACCACCGTTGCCCCGGCCGCGGCATAGCGCCGCACGGTTGCCAGCAGGTCGGGACTGCGCCCGGATTGGGAAATCGCGATCAGCAGCATCCCCTCGGCCGCCATGTCCGCACCATAGACGGAGGACACCGAAGGCGCGGCAGAGGAAACGGGGGTGCCGATCAGGGTTTCGATCAGATATTTGGCATAGGTTGCGGCATGATCCGACGATCCGCGCGCGCAGGTGATGACCATGCGCGGCGGGGACTGGCGCAGATGACGGCTGAGCCGCGACACCGCGCCGGCGTTGATCTTCAGCGCCTGAGCCAGCCGGTCGGCAGCCTCGCCCGCTTCGGTGGACATCAATGTGGGGGAGGGCGACGATGCGGCTCCCATTTGCTCAACTTCGACCATTTTCCCCCAGTTCGACTGTTCCGGATGCTAGACGACGCTCAGTTCGGCGACCACGTCATAGGCATCCCCACGATAATAGGACTGCGTGAATTCGATGGTTTCGCCGTCGGCCGAATAGCCGCGACGTTCGATGAACAGACCGGCATGGCCGGTTTCGACCCCCAGTCGCTTGGCCTGTTCAGCCGGAAAGTGAATGGCCCGCAGCCGCTGCAGCGCGCGCACGGGACGGCAACCGGCGGCATCCAGTGCAGCATAGAGCGAATCGCTGACCGCATCTGCGCCTGGCAGGCAATGGCCGGCGATGGTCGCATATTCCATCGCCATCGGGACATTGTCGGCATAACGCACGCGCTGGAACCGATAGACCTTGGTGCCCGGCGACAGGCCCAGCGACAGCGCCTCTTCAGGGGTTACCAATCCCTCCGCGCGCAGCACGACGTCGCTGCTGGGCGAACGGCCACGCGAGATCATGTCCTCGGAAAAGGAGGACAGCTTCGAAAAGCTTTTCTCGACGCGCGCCGCAACAAAGGTGCCTGCACCGCGGCGGCGGACCAGCAACCCTTCCTCGACCAGACCCTCGATCGCCTTGCGCACCGTGATGCGGGAGACGCCGAACTCCTCGGCCAGGTCGCGTTCCGGCGGGATCGCATCGTCCTGGCTCAGCAATTTTGACTCGATGGCGCCGCGAACGATCTGCTGCAGTTGCAGGTACAGCGGCGAATGGCTGGCTGGGTCGAAGCGACCCACCCGATCGGAAAACCTCATCAAACGACCTCGCGCACGGGGGGAGGTGAGAGAGTAAAGAGGCGATGTTTCCTGCACAACCTGTCGATAGGTTATATACTGGTATGGTTCAAGCGCGATTTTTGCTGCTGATGGACGGATCGGTCGGATTCTCATCGGTGCTGGCTGCTCGCCAATGACCCTTTTGGTCAGTCAGTGCCGACCGCTATCCACGCAAACCTAACGATTCGGCTGCCCTGCAATGCCCTCCCTGCTTGGTGTGAGCTATTGGAAATGAGCTTACCCAAGGCCTTGTTGCACGGCTTCAGCGACACGCAACCGTATCATTTTTCACAAAAATGTTACATTGCTGCGCCGCAGCGAACGATTTTGATGGATTTGGCGAAATAAATTGGTCACTGTTAGGTAGGCTTTTGACGGGACCAATATAACTCCAACAAGAGCCCGATAGTGATGAGTAGGGGGGTCGTCCGCTCTGGCCGGCCAGTGAAAAGATGGGGAGCATCCATGCTTGTTCGTAATTTTCTAATGGCTTCGACCGCGATCGTGTCGATGGGCGGCATTGCGCACGCCCAGGATGCGCAGGCAGTCGATCCCGGTCAGGATGACATTGTCGTCACCGGCATCCGCAAGTCCATCGCCGATTCGATCGAGCGCAAGCGCGAAGCCAATTCCATCGTCGATGTGATCAGCGCCGAAGATGTGGGCCGCTTCCCGGATTCGAACGTCGCCGATTCGCTGGCCCGCCTGCCGGGTGTTACCGTCGACCGCCAGTTCGGTGAAGGCGAGCAGCTGTCGATCGCCGGCGTCGAACCTGCGCTGAACCGCCTGACCATCAACGGTCACTCCGTCGCGTCAGCCGACTGGGGCGGCAACCCGTCCGACCGGTCGAGCCGCTCGTTCAACTATTCGCTGCTGTCGCCCACGATCATCAGCCAGGCCGTTGTCTACAAGACGCCTGAGGCCCGGCTTCAGGAAGGCGCGATCGGCGCCAGCGTCGATGTGGTAACGCGCAAGCCGCTCGACCTTGATTCCGGCACGATCGCAGTCACCGCTGGCGGCGAATATAACGATCGCGCCGATCGCGGCAGCTTTCGTGGCTCTGCGCTCTATAGCTGGAAGAATGCGGATGACACGATCGGCATCCTGGCGTCCGTCAACTATGACAAGGAACAGCTGAGCCGCGCGGGTGTCGCCGTCTACTGGTATCGTACCGGCCAGGCGCTGCTGGACAACGCGCCCGCCACGGCGACCTTCAACGGCAAGACCGCAGCCAATCTGACCGCAGCCGAGCGCACCGAACTGTCAAACTCGCGCTTTGCATCGTTCCTGGCGCGCGAATTCTTCAAGCAGGAGCGCGAGCGCGTCGGCTTCAACGGGTCGATCCAGGTGCGCCCGAGCGACACGCTGACCCTGACCGCAAACGCCCTGATCATCCGCGGCAATTACGACAACGTCTCCAACTCGATGTACACCTATGGCTTCGAAGGATCGCGGCTGGTCAGCGCGCAGTTCGGCGATGGTCTGGTCACGAGCGCGACGTTCACCGGCATTCCCGCGGGACAGACCGGCGCAACCGGTCAGCTCGATACGCTGTATCGCCGCACCCGCGTCAAGAACGACACCTATTCGCTGCTGTTCGACTGGCAGCCGGCCGAAGGCTGGGCGGTGACCGGCAATGCGGGCTACACCAAGGCGAGCGGCGGCAAGGACCCCGAATATCTGCTCGATTTCCGCACGCAGATGGGTTTCACCTCGGGCGCCAATGGCCGCAACACGACGGTCGACTGGACTTCGCCCGCGACCGATCCGACCAAGTGGTTGAGCAATTTCACTGCCGTGGGAGGCGAAAACATCACCGCCACCGACGGCCGCACCTTCTTTGGCCGACAGATCGGCGGCATTCCGCGCCAGTCTGGCTTTACCGAGGACAAGGAAGCGTTCGGCGAATTCAACGTGAAGCGGGACGTGTCGTTCGGCCCGTTCAACGAGCTGTTGTTCGGTGCGCGCTATGTTGCCCATGAAAACAGCAACACGTCGTTCAGCAACGCGGTGTTCACCAACCAGAACTTCACGCTGGCCGACCTGGATTTCAACGTTCTGCCGAGCGGCCTGTACAATGGCCTCGGCACGTCCGGGAACGGCGCGCCCTATGTCGGCATGGACAAGGACGGCATCATCGATGCGCTGGAGCGGTTCGGCAATTTCACGGACGATCGCGGCTTCGTGCGCAACGAATACTGGCTGGTGAAGGAAAACATCGCCGCCGGCTATGTGCAGGCCAATTTCAGCTCCGGCAAGTTCCGCGGGAACGTGGGCGGACGACTGGTCAACACGGACACGGAATCGAACTTCTATGTCCAGTCGAACGGCACCTTTGCCCTCACTCAGGTCAACAATTCCGAAACGCGGTTCCTGCCTTCGGCCAACATCATCTATGATGCGGGCGAGGACGTCACGCTGCGTGCATCGGCGGCAAAGGTGATTGCCCGTGCGCGCTATTCGGACCTTGCCGGTTCGCTGTCGCTTGATGATGCCACCCGCAGCGGCGGTGGCGGCAACCCGGACCTGAAGCCCTATGCGGCGACCAATTTCGGCCTGTCCGCCGAATGGTATTTTGCACCGGGCAGCTTCCTGGCGGCCGAAGTCTTCTATCGCGACATCTCGAACTATGTCGGCAACCAGGTCGAGGACGGGGTTGAGTTTACCAACCCGATCACCGGCCAGACGCTTGAATATTCGATCTCGCGGCCGATCAACGGTGGCAAGGCTCAGGTGACCGGCTTCTCGCTGTCGGGCAACACCGACCTGTTCGCCGGGTTCGGCATCCAGGGCGCCTATACCTTTGCCGATGCGGAAACGCCGAGCTTCAACACCGGCCTGCCGTTCCTGTCGCGGCACACGCTGCAGATCTCGCCCTATTATGAGAGTGGGCCGTTCCAGGCGCGTCTGAGCTATAACCGCCGGTCGAAGTATTTCTATCGCTTCGGTCGTCAGCAGTCGCAGGATTACACCGACAGCTATCAGCAGGTGGACGCCCAGATCAGCTATGCGCTGAGCGAAAACTTCCAGGTCGTGGCAACCGCCGCCAACCTGCTGGACGAAACCTATTACCAGTACAGCTCGACGCCGAACGCACCGACGTCGATCTACAAGAATGGCCGGGTCTTCTCGCTCAGCGCGCAGTTCCGGATGTAAGGCGTAGCATCGTACCCTCCCCTCGGCCGGGAACAGCATCCCTGTTCCCGGCCTCTTTTCAGGGAGCGGGGACGGTCGGTTGCGGTTCAGCCGCAGCCATGTTTCAGTCGCCCGGGGCACCGCCCAGCCGTTCCGGGCACCGCGTAACACTGACGGACAGGGGTTAGCAGATGATGGTCAGAACCGCGTGGATGGTCTCGTTCCTCGCTCTGGCCATCGCCAGCGACCCCGCCTTTTCCCAAACCATTCCGGTCATTCCGATACCGGCCGATGTCGCACCGGCCGCCGGACGCTATCGGGTGACCGCAGCAACCGGCGTTGCCGTCGATCCGGCAGATGCTGGCGCGGCGCGCGCGGCCGATCTGCTGATTGCCCAGGTGCGCACCGACCGCGGCCTGACGCTGAACCGCAAGGATGGCGGGGGCATCCGCATCGTACGCGATGATACGGTGACGGGTGAGGAGGCCTATCGCCTGACCATCTCGCGCAGCGGCGTGACGATTGCCGCCAGCGGGGATCGTGGCATGATCTGGGGGGCGATGACGCTGGCCCAGCTACTCAGCCCCGATGCAAAGGCTGGCCAGCCGGTTTCCCTTGCCGCCGTAACGATTAGCGATGCGCCTCGCTTTTCCTGGCGCGGGCTGATGATGGACGTCAGCCGCCATTTCCAGCCGGTCGAAACGCTGTACCCGATCGTCGATGCGATGATGGCGCAAAAGCTGAATACCCTGCACCTGCACCTGTCGGACGATCAGGGATGGCGGGTGGAGATCAAACGCTATCCTGACCTGACGCGGATCGGCGGTTTTCGCACGCCGCCCTCGGCCGGGGAGCCGCCGCGCGAGAAGGTGGGCGGATTTTACACCCAGGACGAGCTGAAGAAACTGGTCGCCTATGCTGCCGAGCGCGGGATCGTGATTGTCCCCGAAATCGATCTGCCCGGCCATGCGCAGGCGGCCGTCGCCGCCTATCCCCAGGAAATCGGCGTGCTGGGCGACCGGCCGCAAGTCGGCAACGAATGGGGCGTCAATCCGTGGCTTTTCGCGCCGAACGAGCGCAGCATGACGTTCATCAAGAATGTTCTGGATGAACTGGTCGAGATTTTCCCGTCGCCGATCATCCATGTCGGCGGGGACGAGGCGGTCAAGGATCAGTGGAAGCGATCGCCCGCGGTGCAGGCGCAGATGAAGGCGCTGGGCCTGACGACCGAAAACCAGTTGCAGGGATGGATGATCGCCGAACTGGGCAAGCATCTGGCGAGCAAGGGCCGCCGACTGATCGGATGGGACGAGATCCTGGAGGGCGATGTGCCGACCAGTGCGTCGGTGATGTCGTGGCGCGGGGACAAGGGCGCGGTCGAGGCGGCGAACAAGGGGCATGACGTGGTGCTTTCGCCCGCACCCAACCTGTATTTCGACAATCTGCAATCGGATCGGTCGGACGAGCCGCCGGGGCGATTGGGCATCCAGACGCTGGAACAGGTCTATGGCTATGATCCGCAGCCGCCGGGGATCGACCCGGCAAAGCTGAAGCACGTGCTGGGCGCACAGGCCAATGCGTGGTCCGAATATCTGGTGACGCCGGAGCAGAAGCAGCACGCGATTTTCCCGCGCCTGTCCGCGCTGGCTGAACTGACCTGGTCGCCCAAGGAAAAGCGGGACTGGCGCGGGTTCGTCGCCCGGCTGGAACCGCAGATGGTCCGGTATCGGCGGGAGGGTGTGGGCGCTGCGGACAGTGCCTTTGCCGTCAATTTCCGGCCGGCGGGCGGGCGGGGCGATGCCCTGCGTCAGGGCATGGTCACGCTGGGCATGGACAACCAGACGAAGCGTGGCGTGATCCGCTATACGCTGGATGGCAAGCAGCCCACCGCCCGGTCGCCGGTGTTCAAGGCGCCGATTGAGGTGAAGGCGGGCGCAGTGGTGACGGCCGCGCCGTTTGCGGCCGATGGACGGGCCATGGCCGCGCCGCGCCAATATGCGGCAACGCGCGCGGCATGGCTTTCGGCGGGTCCGAGCGACCTTTCCGCCTGTCCGCAGGGCGCGCTTGGCCTTCGCGTCCCGCTGGCCGGGATGCAGACGGCGAACACCCCCGCGTTCAACGTCAACATCTTTGACACCTGCACCCAATGGCTGAAGGCGCCGCTGGGCGAGGCCAGGGGTTTTGCCATCGATGTCGCCCGCCTGCCCCGGCATTACGGGCTGGCGCATGAGGCATCGGCGCTGCGCGAGCACTATGCCGTCACCCGCTTTGGCGAGCTGGTCGTCACGGCGGGGGGATGCAAGGGCCGGGTGGTCGGCACCTATCCGCTGCCCGATCCGGCGAGCGCGCCCAACCGGTTCCGCTTTACCGGCACGCTGTCGGGTGAAGCCGGGGACGCCGATCTGTGTTTCCAGTTCACATCACCCCTGTCGCACCCCTTTTACGCAGTGGAGGGCGTGACGCTGGAGGACGCCCGATGAGGCGGGATCGTGCAGCATGGCTGATGCTGGCAGCGGCCCCGGCCGTGCTGGGCGCTGGGCCGCGTGAGACGATGGCGCTGGACAAGGGGTGGGAAGTGCGACTGTCGCCGGGCCAGGCGACGGTGGAGCGCGAACATCCGGCAGGGGCGCGGTGGCGGCCGGCAAAGGTCCCCGGTTATGTCCAGTCCGACCTGATCGAGCAAAAGCTTGTCCCCGATCCCTTCATTGGCACGAACGAGGCGGCGATCCAGTGGGTCGGGCGCAGCGACTGGGACTATCGCGGCACGATCGAGGCGAGCGGCGCCATGCTGGCGCGCGATCATGTGGACCTGGTGCTGGAGGGCCTGGATACCTTTGCCGAGGTCTGGGTGAATGGTCGGCCGGTGCTGACCGCGAATAACGCCCATCGCCGCTGGCGGGCCGACGTCAGGCCGCTGCTGAAACCGGGCAAGAATGCGGTGCTGATCCGGTTCCGCTCGCCGCTGGGCGTGCTGAAGCCGATTGTGGAGAAGATCGCGTTTCCGCTGCCCGGCGAATATGATTCCATGTTCGGCGACGAGCCGCCGGCGCGCCAGACATCCCCCTATATCCGCAAACCCAAATATCATTACGGATGGGACTGGGGCCCGCGGATCCTCAATATCGGGCCGAATGGTCCAGTGCGTCTCGACCTGTGGGACGATGCGCGGATCGACGTCATGCGGGTGCAGCAGGAAGCGGTCGGGCCCGCCGAAGCGCGCATCGCCGCCGAGCTGGAGGTGGTCGCCGACCGGGACGGGGCAGCGACGGTCGATGTGACCGTAACCGGGCCGGACGGCATGCCGGTCAATGCAAGCCGCACGGTTCAGGTCACCGCCGGGCGCAACCGGGTGGCTATCCCAATCGCCATCGCCAATCCCCGCCTGTGGTATCCCGTCGGCTATGGCGAGCAGCCATTGTACCGCGTGGATGCCCGCGTGACGCTGGACGGACAGCAGGTCGATCAGGCGGCCCGATCCACTGGGCTGCGGACCGTCGAGCTGGTGCGAGAAGGGGATGCGATCGGACGCGGCTTTACGCTGAAGATCAACGGCCTGCCCATGTTCATGAAGGGCGCAAACCTGATCCCGTTCGACAGTTTCGGCCCGCGCGTACCCGATGCGCGGATGGCGTCGATCCTGTCCGATGCAATAGCCGCCAATATGAACATGGTCCGCATCTGGGGCGGGGGCATGTATCTGCCCGACAGCTTCTTTGATGCCGCCGACCGGATGGGCATCATGGTGTGGTCCGATTTCATGTTCGGCGGAGCGATCACCCCCTATGACCGGGATTTCCGCGAGAATGTGCGGATCGAGGCGGAGGAGCAGGTCGACCGGGTACAGGCGCATCCGTCCATCGTGATCTGGGCCGGGAATAACGAAGTGCTGTCCGGCTGGGAAAACTGGAGCGACCGGGTGGCATTCAAAAAGAATGTCGGGCCGGACGAGCAGGAGCGGGTCGGCACCGGCATGGCGATCCTGTTCAATCAGGTGCTGCGCAATGCCGCCGAACGCCGGGATGCCGATGTCCCATACTGGCCGGGATCGCCCAGTACCAATTACGAGGGCAAGCCCGATGTGGATGGCGATGGCGACCGCCATTACTGGGACGTCTGGGGCGGCAAGAAACCGGCCAGCGCCTATCTCGAAAGCTGCCCGCGCTTCATGTCGGAATATGGGTTGCAGGCGATGCCAGGGATGCCGACCATCGCGCGCTATGCCAGGCCGGGCGATATGAGCGTGACGTCGCCGGTGATGCGCGTCCACCAGAAATTCCTGAAGGGCGAGGGGCAGGAGCGCCTCCTCTATTACATTGGCCTGCGCTATCGCGATCCGGCCAGTTTCGCGGATTTCGTCTATCTGAGCCAGGCGATGCAGGCGGACGGCATTGCACTGGGCGCGCTGCACCACCGCGCCTGTCGACCGGTGACGATGGGATCGCTGTACTGGCAGCTGAACGATGTGTGGCCCGGTGCCAGCTGGTCCAGCGTCGATTATTATGGGCGGTGGAAGGCGCTGCATTACGCCGCCCGTCGGGCCTTTGCGCCGCTGGCCGTCAGTGCCGGCCGGCGGGAGAATGGTGAGACGAACGTCGCGCTGATTTCGGACCTCACGCGCGCTGTCGACGCGCAATGGTCGGTCCGGCTGGTCGATGTGGACGGGCGCGAAACGCCGATCGCGTCGGGCACTGCACGGCTGGACCCGCTGTCCGCCACGCCGGTTGCGACCTATGACGATGCTGCCCTGTTCGGCACGGCCGACCGCAGCCGGACGGTCGCCGTCGTCGACATGACGGTCGATGGTCAGCGCGTGTCGCGCGCCATGGTTGCGGCGGTGCCCGAAAAGGCGATGGCGCTGCCCGATCCGGGGCTGACGCCCACATGGTCCGCTGGCCCGGATGGCAAGGCACGGCTGACCATCCGGGCAGAGCGGCTGACCCGCGGCCTGTGGATCGGATTTGGCACGCTGGATGCGGCGGCATCGGACAATTTCATCGACCTGTTGCCCGGTGAAACGGTGACGGTCGGCATCACGGGTACGGCCAGCATCGCAAAGCTGCGCCGCGCGCTGGACCTGCGCCATCTGGGTTCAGGAGGAGGGCGATGATCGCGCTCGTGCTGGCACTTGCCGCCGCACAGGAAACACCGGTGGATGCCGATGTCGCGGCGCGCATCGCAGCCATGACGCCCGCGGAAAAGGCAGCGCAGCTTCAGTCGAAGGTGACGCAATCCTCGCCCGATCTGCCCGCCTATGATTACTGGAACGAGGCGCTGCACGGCCTGGCCCGCAACGGCGTGGCGACGGTGTTTCCGCAGGCCATCGGCCTTGCCGCGACCTGGGATGCACCGTTGATGGAGCGGATCGGCACCGCGGTGTCGACCGAGGCCAGGGCGAAGTATAACGCGCTGAGCGGCGACGACCGAAAGCGGTATCAGGGCCTGACCATCTGGTCCCCCAACATCAACATCTTTCGCGATCCGCGCTGGGGCCGGGGTCAGGAAACCTATGGCGAGGATCCGGTGCTGACCGGGACGCTGGCCGTCGGTTATGTCCGCGGCCTGCAAGGCCCGGACCCGGAACAACCGCGCGTCATTGCCACGCCAAAGCATCTGGCGGCGCATAGCGGACCGGAGGCGGGGCGCGACAGTTTCAGCGTGCAGACCAGCCCGCATGATGTGGAGGCGACCTATCTGCCCGCGTTCCGTCAGGCGCTGACCGAGGGCAAGGCGCAGTCGGTGATGTGCGCCTATAACGGCATACACGGTGTGCCGGCCTGCGCCGCCGGATGGCTGCTCAACGACCGGGTGCGGCGCGACTGGGGCTTTACCGGGTTCGTCGTTTCGGATTGCGACGCCATCGGCAATATCGCGCATTATCAGCGTTATGCGCGGAACAATGCCGAGGGTTCGGCGCTGGCCATCGCTGCGGGCATGGACCTGAATTGCGGAACCGGCTTTGCCGCGCTGGACAAGGCGCTGGCCGATGGGCTGACCGATCAGGCGACGGTGGACCGCGCGCTGGGCCGGGTGTTGATGGGGCGCAAGCGGCTGGGCGATGCCTTTGGCACCACAAGCCGATGGGACAGCATCCGCCCCGATCAGGTGGGGACACCGCAGCATCGCGCGCTGGCGCTGGAGGCGGCGCGCAAGTCGATCGTCCTGTTGGAGAACCGGGGTGTCCTGCCGCTGAAGGCCGGGGCGCGGATTGCCGTGATCGGCCCCAATGCCGACAGCGTGGATGTGCTGCAGGCGAATTATCACGGCACGGCTGCGCGCCCGGTGACGCCGCTGGCTGGTCTTAACGCACGGTTCGACGTCCGATACGCACAGGGCGCGACATTGGCGGATGGCGTGCCGGTGGTGGTGCCGGCGACAGCATTTGGCGATGGACTGACGGCGGAATTCTTTGCCGATCCCGATCTTGCCGGGACGCCGATGGGGACGGCAAAGCATCGGACGGTCGATTTCGACTGGAACCGTGCGCCGCCGCTGCCATCGTTGCCAGACAATCGCTACGGCGTTCGCTGGACGGGGACGCTCGCGGCCGAGGGGCCAGGCGAGCACGTGCTGCGCGTCGATATTCCCCGGTGCTGGGATGCGTGCACGGGCCGCGACGCGGTTCGGCTGTGGATCGACGATCAGCCGGTGATTGCGGATAGCGGCGACGGCAAGGGTGTGGAGGTCCGCTACACTTTTGCCGATACGAAACCGCACCGGTTCCGCATGGAGCTGGCCCATCGCGGCGAGGATGAGGGCGTCCGCCTGACCTGGGTTGCGCCAGCCGCGGCGCAGCGGGAGCGGGCGGTGGCCGCGGCGCAGGACGCCGATGCCGTCGTTGCCTTCGTCGGCCTGTCCCCGGCGGTGGAAGGCGAGGCGCTGCAGATCGAGGTGCCGGGATTTTCCGGCGGCGACCGCACAGACATCGGCCTGTCTGCTGCGCAGCAATCGCTGCTGGAGGCAGTGAAGACCAGCGGCAAGCCGCTGATCGTCGTGCTGCTTTCCGGTAGCGCGGTGGCGATGGAATGGGCCAAGGCCAATGCGGATGCGGTGCTGGCCGCATGGTATCCCGGCGAGGCGGGGGGAACGGCGATTGCCGATGTGCTGGACGGAACCGCCAACCCGTCGGGTCGCCTGCCGGTGACCTTTTATGCGCGGACCCGCGACCTGCCCGCTTTTGTCGATTACAACATGCGCGAGCGGACCTATCGCTATTTCAGCGGAACGCCGCTGTGGGGCTTTGGCCATGGGCTGAGCTATTCCAGCTTTGGCTATGCTGCGCCGTCCGGCCCGGCAAACCTGCGAGCGGGCGAGACGTTGACGGTCACGGCGCGCGTCACCAATCAGGGAAAGCGGACGGGCGACGAGGTGGTGCAGGCCTATTTGATCGCGCCGGATGCGCTGAACCGCATCGGCAGTTTCAACGATCCGGTGCTGCGGCACAGCCTGGTCGGGTTTCAGCGGATCACGCTGAAGCCGGGTGAACGCGGAACGGTACGCTTCACGCTCGACCCGCGCCGATTGAGCACGGTCGATGTCGCGGGCAACCGCGCGGTTCGGCCGGGCGAATACCGGCTGTTCATTGGCGGCGGTCAGCCCGGCATGGCGGCAGGGAGCGAACTGCGCTTCACCATCACCGGCGAACAGGCGCTGCCGAAATGACGGTGACGCGGCGCACGGCGATGGCGGCTGGCCTTGGCGCCATGGCAACGGCGGCGATGCCCGCGATGGCCCGTCCTGCGGCTTTTGCCAGCAAGCGGCCGGCCCCCGCCGACCGGCGGTTCACCAGTCGGGCCGTCGAGCGGGAGATTGCGCGGGTAAGCGCGCGGATCGCCGATCCCGAACTGCGCTGGCTGTTCCAGAATTGCTATCCCAACACACTGGATACCACCGTGTTCATGGACCGGGTGGATGGCCGGCCGGATGCGTTCGTCATCACGGGCGATATCCAGTGCCTGTGGCTCAGGGACAGTGCAGCGCAGCTTAATCCCTATCTGCACTTAGCGCGCGGGGATGCAGCGCTGCGCGACCTGTTCCGCGGGCTGATCGCGCGTCATGCCCGGTCGATCCTGATCGATCCCTATGCCAACGCCTTTATGCGCGATCCGGCGGCGCGCACGACCCTGTCCTGGGCGCTGGCCGACGATACCGAGATGAAGCCGGGCGTCGCCGAACGGAAATGGGAGGTGGATTCGCTCTGCTACCCCATCCGCATGGCGCATGATTATTGGCGCGCGACGGGCGATACGGTGCCGTTCGATGCGCTGTGGCACGATGCAGCGCGCGCGACGGTGCGGACGTTCCGGGAGCAGCAGCGTAAGGACGGGCCGGGGCCGTACCGGTTCCTGCGCCGCGACCGGCTGGCCAGCGAGACGCTGATCCTCAACGGCTATGGCGCGCCGACGCGAAAGGTCGGGCTGATCCATTCGATGTTCCGGCCATCGGACGACAGCTGCCTGTTCCCGTTCCTGATCCCGGCCAACTGGTTCGCCGTATCGGCGCTGCGCAAGCTGGCGACGATGGTCAGCGCGCTGCGCGTCGATGCTGCGCTGGCCAGTGATGCAAGCGCGCTGGCCGATGAGGTCGCCGCAGCATTGGCGCAGCATGGCACGATGATCGACCCGGCCAGTGGCGAGCGGTTGATGGCATATGAGGTCGACGGGTTCGGCAATGCCCATTTCATGGACGATGCCAATGTGCCCAGCCTGTCCGGACTTGCCTATCTGGGCGCGATCGGGCGCGACGATCCGCTTTGGCAGCGCAGCACCGCCGCAGCATGGAGCCCGCGCAACCCCTATTTCCAGTCGGGCAGGGCGGCCGAAGGGATTGGCAGCCCCCATTCGGGCGAGGGCACGATCTGGCCCATGGCGATCGTCATGTGCGCGATGAACAGCAGCGACGATGCCAAAATCCTCCGCTGCCTGCGCCATCTGAAGCGGACCCATGCCGATACCGGGTTCATGCACGAGGCGTTCGACAAGGACGATGCGGCCAAGTTCACCCGCGAATGGTTCGCCTGGGCCAACGGCCTGTTCGGTGAGCTGATCCTCGACCTTGCGAAGCGCAAGCCGCATTTGCTGGGGCAGACGCTGTGAGGGTCACGCGCCGGGACCTGATGGCCGGTGCGGGCGGGCTGGCGCTGGCGGGCGCTGCACCGTCCACCAAAGCCGATGCGGCAGCGCCGCCGGCGGTTGCTGCGCCGGACCTGTTCATCGGTACGGGCGGCACCGGCCATACCTTTCCCGGCGCATCCATGCCGTTCGGGATGGTGCAGCTGTCGCCCGACACCGGCGTCGAACGGTGGGAGAATTGTTCGGGATACCATGTCGATGACGGATCGATCATGGGGTTTTCCCACACCCATCTGTCGGGCACCGGGATCGGGGACATGCTGGACGTGCTGGTGGTGCCCGCCACCGGGCCAGTGCTGCTGGAGCCGGGGCCGCGCGAAAACCCCGATGCAGGATATCGCCAGCGTTATTCGGACGAGCGGGCAGAGCCCGGCTATTATGCGGTCAGCCTGGAAAACGGCGTCCGCGCCGAATTGACCGTGACCGAGCGGACGGGCATCCATCGGTATCGCTTTCCGGCGGGGCCGGGTCATCTGCTGATCGACCTGTCGCACCTGATCGCCGATCAGCCGCAAATTCCCGCGTTCATCGACGAGGCTGCCCTGACGCTGGACGCGGACGGCACGCTGACGGGCACGCGGCGGATGTTCCGATGGGCCAAGGGGCGGCGCATCTTTTTCGCCATGCAGCTGTCTCGCACGCCCGACCGGGTGCAGTTTTACGGCGATGGCGACCGGCCGGTCGACGGGCGCGGCGTCACCGGCAAGCGGCTGAAGGTCGCACTGCATTTCGACGATGCCGGCGCCGATCCGATCGTGATCCGGAGCGGCATTTCGGCCGTGGACCTGAACGGAGCGCGGGCCAATTTGAGGGCGGAGGCGAAGCACTGGTCGTTCGACCGGTATCGCGCGGTTGCCGCAAAAGCCTGGTCGCGCGAGCTTTCGGTGCTGAAGGTTGCGGGCGGAACGGCGGACCAGCGGACGATTGCTGCCACTGCGCTCTATCACGCCAGCCTTGGCCCCACGCTGTTTTCCGATGTCGACGGCCGCACCGTCGGGCTGGACCGCAAGGTGCATCAACTAAAGCCGGGCGAGCGCGCCTATAGCGCCTATTCGCTGTGGGATACCTATCGCGCTTTTCACCCCTTGCAGACGCTGATCGGTGGCGAGCGGACGCGGCGAATGATCGCGGACTTGATCCGGCAGACGCAGCAAAGTCCGTTCGGGCCGCCGGTCTGGCCGCTTCAGGGGGTGGAGACGGGCTGCATGATCGGCTGGCACGGCGTATCGGCAATGGCCGAGGCGAGGGCCAAGGGGATCAAGGCGGATTATGCTGCGGCATGGCCCAACACCGCGCGGCGCAGTTTCGACTGGACCATGCCCGATCTGGACAACAGCCGCGGCATCCAGGCGTATGACGAGCTGGGCTATGTGCCCGCCGACCGGATTTTCGAAAGCGTCTCGCGCACGCTGGAATATGCCTATGACGATTATGCCGCCGCGCATTTGGCCGATGCCGCCGGGGACCGGGCGGGGGCGGAGCGGCTGCGGCGGCGATCGGGCAACTGGGCCAATGTCTTTGATCGCAGCATCGGTTTCGCGCGCGGCCGCATGGCTGATGGCCGCTGGGCCGAACCCTATGATCCCATCGGTTTTGGCCATTCCAAGCGGTGGCGTGATTTCACCGAAAGCAATGGCTGGCAGGCGACGTTCCTCAACCAGCATGACGTACCCGGCCTGATCGCGGCAATCGGCGGCGATGCGGCGTTCGAGGCGAAGCTGGACGCCCTGTTCAACGGGCCATCCACTCTGCCCGCCGATGCGCCGCCGGATATCTCGGGACTGGTCGGGCAATATGCCCATGGCAATGAACCGAGCCACCACGTCGCCTATCTCTATGCCTATTGCGGGGCGGCATGGAAGACGCAGGCGATGGTCCGGCGGCTGTTGACCGAAATGTATGCCGCCAAGCCGGACGGCATCATTGGCAATGACGATTGCGGACAGATGAGCGCGTGGTTCATTCTGTCCTCACTCGGATTTTATCCCGTCGATCCGGTCAGCACCCAATATGTGCTGGGCAGCCCGTTGTTCGATCGGGCAGAACTGCGGCTGGGCAATGGCAGGCGGCTGATCGTCGAGGCGGCGGGCAATGCACCGGATGCGCCCTATGTCCAGTCGGTGCGCTGGCGCGGGCAGCCATGGACGCGCGGCTGGATCGACCATGCGACGCTGATGCAGGGCGGAACACTGCGGTTCGAGATGGGGCGGACGCCGAACCGCGCCTTTGCCGCCGCGCCGCAGGATCGGCCGGGCCAGCGGGCGTGATTGCCGGTGTGCTGATCGCTGGCTTGGCGGCTGCCGCGCCGGCAATGCCGATCGATCTGTCCCGCCCCTGTATCGAGGCAAAGGGGGATGCCGCAGTAGCGGGTGCGCTGCTGCAACGGCGGCTGACCGAACGCGGAGCCTTGGCGGGCCAGGCAGACGCGTGCAGCGCAACCATCCGGTTCCGGCAGAAGGCCGGGACGGGCGAGGGGTTTCGCATCGAACGGACCGGCGCCACGGCATTGACGGTCAGCGCAGCGCAGCGCCGGGGCCATGTCTATGCGGCCGGGTGGCTGCTGCGGCGTTCGGACGGGCTTTCCTTGGCGATGACCGCCGCGATCAGCGAGTCACCGGTCCAGCCAGTGCGGGGGACGCAGATCGGATACCGGTTCAAGAACAACAGCTATGATGCCTGGACCCCCGCCATGCTGGAGCGGCGGATCGAGGATTTCGCCCTGTGGGGCGCGAACCGCATCCAGATTGTTGCCCCGGTTAGCGACGATGCCGCAACATCGCCTCTGTTCCCGGTGCCACCGGAACAGGCGGTGCGCGCCATGGCGGCGGCCAGCGACCGGCTGGGGCTGGATGCGGCGATCTTCTATCCCCTGCTCGGCGACTATGACGGCGGAGCGGTGGACGATGCCGAAGTGGCGCGGTTCGATGCGCTGGTTGCATCGATGCCCGCGCTGGACGCCGTTTATCTGCCCGGCGGCGATCCTGGTCATACCAGCCCGGAGCGGCTGTTTCCGTTGGCCAAGCGGCTGGCGGGGGCGATGCGGCGGCGCTTTCCCGGTGCCGAACTGCTGATATCGACACAGGGATTCGATGCCGCGCGGCTGGATGCGTTTTTTCGGGAGACGGATGCCCGCCCCGACTGGCTGAGCGCGGTGTTCGTCGGGCCGCAGACGCGGATCACCGCTGCCGAACATATCCGCCGGCTGGCCGGCCGGTTTCCGGTCGAACTTTATCCCGACACTGCCCATGCCATGCACGCGCAATTGCCGGTGCTGAACTGGCATCCCGCCTTTGCCCTGACGCAGGGGCGGGAGCCGGTAAACCCCCGGCCAGCAGCCATGGCTGCGGCCTTCGCCGTCATGACGCCAGGGATGCGCGGGGCGGTGACCTATTCCGAAGGGGTGAACGACGACTGGAACGTACATCACTGGCTGGCCATGGGATGGAACCCGGCGGTCGATGGCGCGACTGTCGCGGCGGATTATGCCCGGATGTTCGTCGGCGATCCGGCCTTTGCCGATATCCCGGCGCGGCTGGAGGCGAACTGGCGCGGCGATCCGGCGGGCAATGCGGGCATCAACGAGACACTGACGCGGATCGACTCGCTGAAACCGGCACGATGGGCGGACTGGCGCATCGACCTGTATCGCTATCGCGCGGTCTATGATGCGCTGGTCCGGCACCGTCTGGGCGCGGCTGAGGCGCGGCAGGCCGAGGCGCTTTATTCGCTGCGGCAGGTGCAGGCGATCGGCGCGGAGGCAGCGGTTGCCGCGGCCCGCGCCGCCTATGCCCGGCCGGAACCCGGTATCGTTGCCCCGCTGCGCGCCCGGCTGGACCAGCTGGCCGAGGCATTGTGGCGCAGCGCGCGGATGCAGTTGTCGGTGGCTCGATATGGCGCATCCAACTGGGAGCGGGGCGCCAATCTGGACCGGGCGGACATCGACCTGAACGACCGGCAGGCCGTAGAGGCCGATCTGACGGCGGCGATGGCGCAGCCCGAGCCGGAGCGCGGCGCCGCGATCCTGGCGATTGGCGACCGTTGGGGCATGGGGCAGCTGGCGCTGTATGACGATCTGGGCGATCCCGATGCCGAGCCGCATCTGGTGCGCGGACCAGGCTATCCGGCCGATCCGCAGGGTTTGGTCAGCGCCATCGACGGCGTGGCCGATGCGGTGCCCGGCGCGAAGTGGCGGATGGCGCAACTCAGCTATGCCGAGGCGCTGTTCGAGCATCCGCTGACCCTGCGCTATGCCGGGCTGGAGCGGGACCGGCGTTATCGCCTTCGCTATAGCTGGGCGGGAGAGGATTATGCCCTGCCGTTGCGGCTGATGGCCAATGGCAAGGAACTGATCCCGTTCATGCCGCGCAAGACCAATCCGCAGCTGGTCGACATCGACCTGCCCCTTGACGCAACCGCTGACGGCGAACTGACCCTGGAATGGCATCGCCCGCCCGGCATTGGCGGCGGCGGGCGCGGGCGACAGATCGCCGAGGTGTGGCTGATCCCCCAATCCCGAAATCCCGATCAAGGAGCCAAACCATGAACCCCAGCCTATCCCGCCGCGCGTTGCTGGCCAGCAGCATGGCTATGGGCGGTGCCGCCGCGTGCAGCCCCGGCGGAATTGCCAGTGCGGGCGGCGCTGCTCCGCTGCCCGCGCCATGGGGCGCGGTGCCGTCCGCCCGTCAGCTGAAATGGCATGATCGCCGCTTTTACGGCTTCGTCCATTTTTCGATCAACACCTTCACCGACAAGGAATGGGGGTTCGGCGACGAGGATCCGGCGCTGTTCAACCCGACCGATTTCGACCCCGATCAGATTGCGGGCGTGGCCAAGGCGGCGGGCATGACCGGCCTGATCCTGACGGCCAAGCATCATGACGGGTTCTGCCTGTGGCCGACGATGCTGACCGAACATTGCATCCGCAATACGCCGTACAGGAATGGCAAGGGCGATATCGTCGGCGAACTGGGCGAGGCATGCCGCCGGGCGGGGCTGAACTATGGGCTGTACCTGTCGCCCTGGGACCGGAATTATGCCGAATATGGCCGCCCGGCCTATATCGATTATTACCGCGCGACACTGACCGAATTGTGCACTCGCTATGGCAAGCTGTTCGAGGTTTGGTTCGACGGCGCCAATGGGGGCGACGGCTATTATGGCGGGGCGCGGGAGACGCGGCGGATCGATGCGCCGCGCTATTATGACTGGCCGTCGATCGTGAAGCTGGTGCACGAGCTTCAGCCCGATGCCTGCACCTTCGACCCGCTGGGCGCGGACATCCGCTGGGTCGGCAATGAGGAGGGGCATGCGGGCGACCCGTGCTGGCCGACCATGCCCAACATCCCCTATACTCAGGAAAACGGCTATCCCGGCGTTCGCGGTGGCGAGCTGTGGTGGCCGGCCGAAACCAACGTGTCGATCCGCCCCGGCTGGTTCTATCACGCGGACGAGGATGCGCACGTCAAGACGCCCGCGACGCTGATGGAGATGTTCGACCGGTCGGTGGGCCATGGCACGACGTTTCACCTCAACATTCCGCCGGATCGGCGCGGCCGCATCCCCGACCGGGATGTCGCCAGCCTGAAGGCGTTCGGCGATGCCCTTCGCGCTACTTTTGCCACGGACCTTGCCCAGGGGGCGGTGGTGACCGCCAGCGCCGATATCGGATCCACGGCCGGCAATGTCGTGGACGGCAATCCCGACAGTTTCTGGTGCGCGCCCGCCGATGCGAAGGACGCGACGCTGACGCTGGACCTGCCACCGGGGCGTGCATTCGACCTAATCGAGTTGAAGGAATGGCTGCCGCTGGGTCTGCGCGTCACCCGCTTTGCCATCGATGTTTCCGACGATGGCACCACGTGGCGGGCCATTGCCGAAAAGGCGATGGTCGGGCCGCAGCGCCATGTCCGGCTGGCCGCGCCGATTGCGCCGCGCCGCGTCCGCTTTCGCACGGTGGAGGCAGAGGCCGGGCCTGCGCTGCGCAGCATCGGGCTGTACCGGTCGGTGGCGCCCGCCGAACTGCCGCCGGCGGTATCGAACGACCCAAGCCTGATCCCCAGCCGCGGATGGAAGGTCGTTGCGGCGAGCGCAGCGGGGAACGGTGCGCTGATGGACGATAATGCGAAGACCGCATGGCAATCCGCCGCGCCCGCCGAAGTCACGTTCGACCTGCAGCGCGAGGAAATGCTGCGCGGCTTCACGCTGACCCCGACGCGGCATATCGACCCGGAGGCCGCACCGCCGTCGCGCTGGATTGCGGAGACGAGCGTGGACGGCAAAGCATGGACCGCGGCGGGCGAGGGCGAGTTTTCGAACATCAACTATGCCCGCGCCACGCAGCGCCCGGCCTTTATCCAGCCGCGCAAGGCCCGGTATCTGCGGCTGCGCTTTCCGGCTCCGGCGGTGGCAGCGCCGCGCATCGCCATTGCGGGGATCAACGGGTTCCGCTGATCCCCCGGATCATTCCGCGGACAGGGATACCCGTCCGGTAATGCCGGACGGGGTTCCGGGCACCGACTGGATCAGCACCGACAGGAACCGGGTGCCCGGCGGAATGGTCAGTTCGGCCGGCCCGTCCGCCCGGCCCGTTCGTTCAGCCACCAGCACGCCATCGGCATAAAAGCGTGCATTGCCCGCAACAGCGGCGAACCGGACGACGCCGCCCCGTTCCCTGATCCGGCGGCGAAGCGGCAGCTCTGCCCGATAGACGCGCCATTGCGGGGTGGGATCGGGCGGTGTGGGGGTGCCGCTGTTCACGAACGCCCATAGATTGTTGTCGCCATCCGCCGGGCGCGATGCGGGGTCAGGCATCGCTGCGGTTGCCGGCGAGCGTCTCCAGTTGCGGATGCTGATCACCGACGGCTGCACGGGGACGAACGGGCGCGGCTCGCTGGCGATGCGGGGCAGGGTCAGCGTTACCGGACGCAGACCGTCTGCACTTGCTTTCAGGACGATGCGGCCCGCGCCCTCGTCTGCCAGCAGGATCGCCTGAGCCAGGCCGTTGAACAGCGAGCGTCGATTGCCCTTTTCCGGCTCATGCGAATTGGGGTCGCCATTGCCAAGGCCGATGATGGATGCGCCATTCAGCGACAGGGTGACCATCCGGTTTTCCGTGGGCACATGGTTGCCATCGGCATCCACGGCATCGATGGTGACGGGCATCGCATCCTCACCATCCCCGCGCACCCGCGTCCGTGCAGGCGTCAGACGCAGCGCAACCGCCGGTCCGGCAGTGCGGTGGACGGAACGCGTGACCACGCGCCCGCCGCGCAGCCCCTGAACCTCCAGCGTGCCGGGGGCATAGGGCACCGTAAAGCTGTTCCCCATGATCCGGTCGCACGCCGCCTCGCCCACGATCCGGCGGTTCACGATCACGCGGACGCGTTCCGTATTGCTGGTGACCAGCAGGTCGACGGGCTTTCCCTCCCGCCCCGGCCAGGTCCAGTGCGGGGCGACGGCGACGACCGGCTGATCGTCGATCCAGTGCGCGCGGTGGATGTCATAGGCGGTCTTGGCAAAACCGCACAGGTCGAGGATGCCGAAAAAGCTGGACGTTGTCGGCCATTCGAACGGCGTCGGCTCGCCATGATAGTCGAACCCGGTCCATACAAAGCCGCCGGCGACAAAGGGGCGGGCCGCAATCGCCGCCCATGCCTTGCGATGCGTGGCGCCCCAGTCGGCGGCCTCATCATCCATCGATGACATGACGTGCGCCGCGCGGTCGGTGGCATAGGCGCCGCGCGTCATGAAGGCGCTGGTATCTTCCGAACTCGTCACCGGCAGGCGCGGATTGGCGGCGTGAAAGCCGTCATAATCGCCCTGATAGTAATTGAAGCCCATGACATCGACGACCTGGGACACATTCACCGGATCGTAAAAGGATCCGTTCATCGCCGCCGTCACCGGCCTGCTGTCGTCCAGCGCACGCACCGCTGCCTGCATCCGGCGCACCATGGCGACGCCAGAGGCGGTGCCCTGCATCGGTTCCTCGTTGAACACCGACCACAGGATGATGCTGGGGTGATTGCGGTGCGCGCGGACCAGCCAGGTCAGCTGAGCCAGATTTTCGGGCGCGGGATTGAATACCCGGTTTTCGTCCATGACGACAAAGCCCATGCGGTCGCACAGGTGATAGAACGCCTCTGCCTGCGCATTGTGCGAACAGCGGATGGCGTTGACGCCCATGTCCTTCATCCGCCGAAGCCGCCATTCCAGCAGCGTGTCGGGCACCGCGACGCCGGTTCCGGCATGATCCTGATGCAGGCACACGCCCTTCAGCTTGACCGGCCGGTCGTTCAGCAGAAAGCCCCGGTCGGCATCGAAGCGGATGGTGCGGAACCCGATGGGGATCACGCGCCGATCCTCTCCGGCGATAACGGTGACGGTGTACAGCGTCGGCTGTTCGATCGACCAGAGGCGGATGGTGCCTGGGTTCAGGGTCAGCCGCGCTTCGGCCGTGCCAAGCGCCGGGACCTGAGCCGACACGCTGTCGCTGACGATCAGGCGGCCGTCCGGATCGCGCAATTCCACCGTCACCGTCTGAGCGCCCGGCGCATCCGCCACGCTTTCCAGCGTCACGGTAACCCGCACCTGCCATTGCCCGTCGATCAGGCGGGGGTCGCAATGGACGCCATTGGTGGCAATCGAAATGGGCGGCCGGACGGCCAGCCAGACGTCACGGTAGATGCCGGCCCCTTCGTACCACCACCCCTCCATGGGCACGGCATCCGCCTTGACCACGATCTGGTTGAGGTCGTCCCCGAACCGCGAATAGGGGGTCAGGTCGACGGTAAAGCCGTTATAGCCGGAGAAGTTGCGGGCCGCCCGGCTGCCGTTGATCCACACCGTCGCCTCGGTCGCGACGGCGCCGAATTGCAGTTCCAGCTTCTTCCCGCGCTGTGCCGGATCAAGGCGCAGCGTCCGGCGGTACCACCCGATGCCGCGCGGGCGATACCCCTGCGACACATTGGCGGTCTGAACGAACGGCTGATGCGATGCCCAGTCATGGGGTAGCGTCACCGGTTGCCAGTCGCTGTCGTCGAAGTTGACGGCGGCGGGGCCGCGCGCATTGCCGGCCTTTGCATTGCCATAGGTGTCGTTGTGACTGACGGGCGGCGGGGTATCGATGTCCCCTTCATGAAACAGCCAGCCGCGGTTGAGCAGGCGGCGGCCCGGCTCGGTCACCGGCAGGGGCTGGGGCAGGGCATCGACCGGGGCCAGACCGTGGAGCAGCGGTTCATCCGCGAATTTCGATCCCAATGCCCCCGAATGGCGGGCCAGGGCAGGCAGCGGGAGGCCAAGCGCGCCGGTGGAAAGCAGCAAGGTGCGGCGGCTGAGCATCGTCACGCGTCGATCGCCTTTCGTAGGTTGCGGACCGCGTCCACGCTGGTGATCCGGGGCGGCCCGCTGGCAAAGCCAAGGGCGAGGACGCGCGGGTCCGGTGCATCGCCGTCCATGCTGGCGGAGGCATGAAGCTGCGACGCGCCGGTTTCGATAAGGATCCTGCGCGCATTGTCCGCCCGGATGCCGGAACCGGGCAGAATGCCGATGCGATCGCCCGCCCGCATCACCATGCTGCGCAGCACGGGCAGCGAGTCGATCGCCCGCTCCGCGCCGCCCGATGTCAGGATATGATCGAACCCCAGCCGCGCGGCCATGTCGACCGCCTCGACCGGATCGGGCAGCAGGTCCACCGCGCGATGCAGGGCCAGCGTCAGATCAGGCCGGCCCCTGCGCGCCGCGCCAACGAATTCGGCCAGCAGGCCATCGTCCAGTTTAGCACCGTCCAGGGCCCCGAACACAAGGCCATCGACCCCGGCGGCGATCAGCCCAGCGGCCTCGGCCATCAAGGTCCGGCGTTCGGCGGGGGAATAGACGAAATCGCCGCCGCGCGGGCGAACCATGGCATGAACCCGGACCCCCGCCGCCTGCGCCAGCGGGACGACCAGCGAAGCCAGGCCGATGCTGGGCGTCAGACCGCCAAGCGCGAGCGCGCTGCACAGTTCGATCCGGTCGGCCCCGCCGTCAATCGCGGCCTGCGCGCCATCCAGTCCATCGACACAGATTTCCAGTTGGATCCGCGACACCCTTGCCCCCGATAGCGGAGCCTCGCCCGCTCATTTGTCTGATCATTAGTCAGCGGAGGCCGGGCCGGCAACCCGTCGCAGGACCAGCCAGGCACCCCAGCCGCATCCTAGCGCAAGCGCAAACCAAGTCAGGGCGTAAACAAGGTGGTTGTCGGAAAATCGCACGACGGTCAGCCCGCCGACCGGATATCCGCCGGCATTGGGCCGGGCGTCGGCGTCGATGAAATAGGGGGCGACATTGGCAAGCCCGCGCGCACGGGCGATTGTGGTGATGTCGCGTGAATACCAGCGGTCGGCGGCGGGATCGTTGCTGCGCAGAAATCCGCCGCCCGGCTCAGTCAGGCGCAGCAGGCCGGTGACCGTGACGGGTCCGCCGGGATTGCCGTTCAGCCGGGTCGCCGGGTCGCGCCGGTCGGACGGCACAAAGCCGCGATTGACGATCAGGGTAAAGCGCCCGGTTTCCAGCGGGGTCAGCACCCAATAGCCGGCACCGCGATCGGTCACCGCCTGGACCAGCGTTTCCCGGTCGTGGCGAAAGCGACCGGTGGCGACCACCCGGCGATAGGCGTCGGCCGCCTGGGTAAGCCTACGCCAGCTGTCCGGCCCCGGCGCGGCAACCGGAGCGGCCGCGATGCGCGCATTGACCGACGCGATCAGGGCCGCTTTCCACTCCATCCGCTGGATCTGCCATATGCCCAGCGCAACCCCGGCAATGGCGAGCAGGATCAAAAGGCCTGCCAGCCCGAAACGGGCAGTGGCGGGCCGGATCGTCACGGGACCGGGTTCGTCGTGTCGGGCGTCATCTCCATCCCCTGCGGCATCGGCATCATGTTGCTGTTCAGATGGCTCATCACCCACAGCGACCCGGCCAGCATGATGAACACCACGATGATGGTGAACACGAGCGAGGTCAGGCTCCACCCGCCCTCTGCCTTGGGCGTCATGTGCAGGAAATAGATCATGTGGACGATGATCTGCGCCACCGCGAACAGCATGATGGTGACGGCTGTAACGGCCGGCGATAGCGCGCCGGTCATCACGAGGCCAAAGGGGATAGCGGTCAGCAGGACGGACAGGACAAATCCGGTCACATAATCGCGCATCGTGGCGTGCGGGATTTCGATGCCATGATGCTCGTTCGCATCATCGCCATGGACGGCAACAGGTTCAGCGCTCATCGCAGCATTCCCATCAGATAGACAAAGGTGAAGACGCCGATCCAGATTACATCCAGAAAGTGCCAGAACAGGCTGAGGCACGCCACACGGCGCTGATTGGCAGGATTAAGGCCGTGAACGCCCAGCTGAACGATCAGGGTTACCAGCCAGATCAGACCGAAGGTGACGTGCAGGCCGTGCGTTCCGACCAGCGTGAAAAAGGCGGAAAGGAACGCGCTGCGCTGGGGCGTCGCGCCGATATGGATCAGGTGGGCGAACTCATACAGCTCGATCGCTAGGAACGCGGCACCGAACAGACCAGTAATCGCCAGCCAGGTCTGCGTGCCGCGTACGCGCCCCGCCTGCATCTGGATCATGGCAAAGCCATAGGTGATCGACGAAAACAGCAGCATCGCGGTGTTGAGCGCGACCAGCGGCAGATCGAACAGATCGCGAGGGGCTGGCCCGGCGGCGAAATTGCCGCCGAGCACGGCGTAGCAGGCGAACAGGATCGCAAAGATGAGGCAGTCGCTCATCAGATAGATCCAGAAGCCCAGCATGGTGCTGTGCCCTTCGGGATGCGGATGCTCGTCCAGCTCGAAATATTCGGTCCGTTCGCCGCCCGCCGGGATCGTGGTGGTGCTCATCGCCCTTACGCCTCCAAAGCGGCAAGCTGACGGGTACGATCGCCCTCTGTCGCCGCGACCTCGCTGGCGGGGATGTGATAATCCCGCCGATAGTTGAAGGTGTGGACGATGGCCGCCCCGATGATCCCGACAAAGCTGGCGGCGGCAAGCCACCAGATGTGCCAGACCAGGGCAAAGCCGCACACCGCGCTGATCCCGGCGATGACGACGCCTGCACCGGTATTGGCGGGCATATGGATGTCCTTGTACCCGTCGACCGGCCGTTCCACGCCAGCGGCCTTCATGTCGTACCATGCGTCCAGCTTGTGGATGCGGGGCGTGAACGCGAAGTTATAGGCCGGCGGGGGCGAGCTGGTCGCCCATTCCAGCGTCCGGCCGTTCCACGGATCGCCGGTTTCCTCGCGCAATTCCTCACGCTTCCAGATGCTGACCGCGAACTGGACCAGCATGGCGCCGATACCCGCCGCGATCATCGCCGCGCCGATGCCGGCAATGACGAACCAGATCTGGTAGGACGGATCGTCGAACACGCGCATCCGGCGGGTGACGCCCATCAGGCCAAGGACGTAGAGCGGGGCAAAGGCGACCCAGAAACCGGGGACCCAGCACCAGAAGCTGACCTTGCCCCAGAACTGGTTCAGCTTGAAGCCGAACGCCTTGGGCCACCAGTAATTGATCGCCGCAAAGATGCCGAACAGTACGCCGCCGATGATCACATTGTGGAAATGCGCGATCAGGAACAGCGAGTTGTGCAGCACGAAGTCGGCCGGCGGCACCGCGAGCAGCACGCCGGTCATCCCGCCGACCGTAAAGGTCAGCATGAAGGCAACCGTCCACATCATCGGCAGTTCGAACCGGATGCGGCCGCGGTACATGGTGAACAGCCAGTTGAAGAGCTTGGCACCCGTCGGGATCGAGATCACCATGGTGGTGATGCCGAAGAAGCTGTTGACGCTGGCGCCCGATCCCATCGTGAAGAAGTGGTGCAGCCACACGACATAGGACAGGATCGTGATGACGACCGTCGCATAGACCATCGAGGTGTACCCGAAGAGCTTCTTGCCCGAAAAGGTCGAGACGACTTCGCTGAACACGCCGAACAGCGGCAGGATCAGGATGTACACCTCCGGGTGGCCCCAGATCCAGATGAGGTTGACATACATCATCGACGACCCGCCAAAGTCGTTCGTGAAGAAGTTGGTGCCGGCATAGCGGTCCAGACCCAGCAGGGCGAGCACGGCGGTCAGCACCGGGAAGCTGGCGACGATCAGGATATTGGCGCACAGCGAGGTCCAGGTGAACACGGGCATCTTCATCAGGCCCATGCCGGGTGCCCGCATCTTCAGGATCGTGACGATCAGGTTGATGCCCGACAAGGTCGTGCCGACCCCCGCGATTTGCAGCGCCCAGATATAGTAATCCACACCGACGCTGGGGCTGTACGAAATGCCCGACAGCGGGGGATAGGCAAGCCAGCCGGTCGCGGCGAACTCACCCACGAACAGCGACGCCATGGTCAGGCCAGCGCCCGCGGCCGTCATCCAGAAGCTGAAATTATTGAGGAACGGGAAGCTGACGTCCCGCGCGCCGATCTGCAGCGGCACGACATAGTTCATCAGACCGGTGATGAACGGCATCGCTACGAAGAAGATCATGATGACGCCGTGCGCCGTGAAGATCTGGTCGTAATGGTGCGCGTCCAGATAGCCTTCCGATCCGTTAAAGGCCATCGCCTGTTGCAGCCGCATCATGATCGCGTCGGCAAAGCCCCGCAGGAACATGACCAGGCCGAGGATCATGTACATGATCCCGATCTTCTTGTGATCGACGGTGGTGAACCACTCCTTCCAGAGATAGCCCCACAGGCGATAGCGGGTAATCAGACCGAGCAGGCCGACGCCGCCGATGATGACGACCACCATGGTGGTCAACACGATCGGGTCGTGCGGCAGGGCATTCCATGACAGCTTGCCAAGGAGGAAGGTCGGTTCTGCGGCGGAGGTCGAAATGGTCATCTCAGCACCGTTGTTCAGGAAAGCGGAACAGGATTGATCTGGGCGGTGGCAGGGCCATTGGCAGCCCCAGCGCGCGGACGCGGCAGCCCGGCACCAATCAGCGGGGTCAGATCGACCCGGCGGACCATTGCGGCGGCAACGCCCTTGCCCAGCATATCGGGGTTCGTACAAAGCTCGGCGACATAGGCTTTGGTCTCCGTAGCGGCGGTGCGCTGGTCATTCGAACCCCGCGCACGCGCCTTGTCATATTCGAGCTGGCGAACATTATAGAGGCCGGCGCGGCCCATGCCGCCCTTGGCATCGATCGCCATCATGTCGTGCATGCACATCTTGCCCGGCTCGACGCACAGGTTGACGATCCGGTCGAACAGGCCGCGCTCGACCGAGGCGAACCGCATCACCGGGGCCTTCACACTCGGCTTTTCAAGCTTCAGATATGCCGCACGGTCGAGCGATAGGCTGCTGCCGCGCGCGCCGGCGGCCCAGGCGTCGAACCCGGCCTGGTCCAGGCTCTTCACGGCAAAGCGCATGTTCGAAAAGCCGGCGCCGGAATAGTTGGCGGAAAATCCGGTAAAGTTACCGCGTTCGTTCAGGACGCCGTGCAGCTTCGTTTCCATGCCGGGCATCGCATAGATCTGACCCGCCATTGCAGGCACGTAAAAGCTGTTCATCACCGACGAGGACGAAATGCGAAACTGCACCGGCCGATCGACCGGCAACGCCAGTTCGTTCACGCTGGCGACGCCCAGTTCGGGATAGATGAACAGCCATTTCCAGTTGAGCGCCACCACCTGCACCTCCATCGGCGCGGTGGTCGCGGCAACGACCTTGCCGGGCGCAGTGCGCGCGAGCGGGCGATAGGGGTCGAGCAGATGGGTGCCGACCCAGGTCAGCGCGCCAAGGCAGATGATGATCATCAGCGGCGCGGCCCAGATCAGCAGTTCCAGCTGCGTCGAATGGTCCCAATCGGGCTTGTAGGTCGCGGCCTTGTTACCCGCGCGATACCGCCACGCAAAAACTGCCGTCGCCGCCATGACCGGCACAATGATGAGCAGCATCAGCGCCGTCGACATCATCACCAGATTGCCCTGTTGCCGGGCGACATCGCCCGCCGGATCAAGGACGATCAGGTTGCAAGCGCCCAGCATCGGCAGGGCGAGGAGCGGAAGGATCGCGCGGGCGGAGCGCGGCAATGACGGATTCAGGGTCATGACGGTCCATCTATGCTGGTCCGGCGAACAGCGACATTGGACATTTTGTCCAATACCGCGCACGCCGATAAAACGGCAAAGCACCAAAACGGTCGTGATGCGTTATGGTTCGCAACACCCCGGAATATTGCCAGTCAGCCCGTGGAAACCCGCTTATGACCGCCACCGCCGCCCAGACCACCGAAGCAGAGCGCGACGCCCGCGAAGTCAATACGGGCGGCCACGGCATTGCGCCCGGCGAAATCGCCATTGGCGTCATCATTGGCCGGACGTCGGAGTTTTTCGACTTCTTCGTCTATGCCATCGCATCGGTGCTGGTGTTTCCGAAACTTGTGTTTCCCTATCTCGATCCGCTGTCCGGCACCTTGTGGTCGTTCGCCGTCTTTGCGCTGGCATTCATGGCGCGGCCGGTCGGCACGGCTTTCTTTACCTGGGTGGACACCGCCTATGGTCGCGGCGCCAAGCTGACCGTCGCCTTGTTCCTGCTGGGCGGATCGACTGCGGCAATCGCGTTTCTGCCGGGTCACGCCAGCATTGGCGTTGGATCGGCGCTGTTGCTGGCGCTGTTCCGCATGGGTCAGGGCGTGGCGCTGGGCGGTTCCTGGGACGGGCTCGCATCGCTGCTCGCGATCAACGCACCCGAGGATCGGCGTGGATGGTATGCCATGATCCCGCAGCTTGGCGCGCCGCTTGGCCTGATCGTTGCCAGCCTGTTGTTCGCGTTCCTGATCGCTGCCCTGCCTGCGGAGGATTTCGTCGCCTGGGGCTGGCGCTATCCCTTCTTCGTCGCCTTTGCGATCAACGTGGTGGCGCTGTTCGCCCGGTTGCGCATTGTCGTGACGCCCGAATATGGCGAATTGTTCGAAAAGCGCACGCTTCAGCCCGCGCCGGTGATCCAGACGATCCGCACCGAATGGCGGGTGATCGTGCTGGGCGCATTTGCGCCGCTGGCCAGCTTTGCCATGTTCCACATGGTAACCGTCTATCCGCTGAGTTGGGTATTCCTGTTCACCAACGAATCCCCCGTCCGGTTCCTGCTGATTGAAGCGGCCGCCGCTGCAGTGGGCGTGCTGGCCATCCTGGCGTCGGGCAAGCTGGCCGACCGCTATGGTCGCCGCAATGTGCTGGCCGCAACGGCCGTTGCGATCGCGGCGTTCAGCGGCTTTGCCCCGCAGCTGCTGGATGCCGGCGGCATTGGCGAGGCGGTGTTCATGTTTGCCGGGTTCATCCTGCTCGGTCTGGCATTCGGCCAGTCGTCGGGTGCCTTGTCGGCCAGCTTTACGCAAAAGCGCCGCTACACGGGGTCTGCTCTGACGTCCGATCTTGCCTGGCTGTTCGGGGCGGGTTTCGCGCCGCTGGCGGCACTGTGGCTGTCGGCCAACTACGGGCTGATCGCGTCCGGTACCTATCTGCTGTCCGGCTCTGTCGCCACGCTGGCCGCGTTGTGGCTCAATCGCGAACTCGGCAAGCAGCAGTAAGGGGTCGGGATGTTCGTCAGCTTCGACCCCGACTGGCCTCCGCCTTACGATCCGCCGCCGCCTCCGCGCCGCCGGCCGTTGCGCCGGATCGACCGGCAACAGGAAAAGCGCCTGTTTCAGGCGGTTGCCTTCAACATCGTCCTGCTGCTGGTCGCGCCGATCGGCGGAGCGACCCTGTTTCTGGCGTTCAGCCGCCTGTTCGGCTGACTGCTTCAGGCCGCGTCAGCACAGTCATTTTACGACAAGCAGACGGACAGCTATCGAGGTCCGTATTGCCGACTGCGCTGCGGCGAACCAAGGGTTCTGCCTTCGTTGCAGTATGTACAATCGCCGGGGAAAATGGTGGACGCACTAGGGCTCGAACCTAGGACCCGCTGATTAAGAGCTGAACCATATGGGTTCGTGCGTATCTCGCGACGTATTGATTGCCGACACTTCTGTGTCATGACGATCCAATCAATTTCAGGTTATTTCTGGTTAAATGCTACCTAAGGTAGCACCCAGGGAACCTACATTTGAGAGGAAATCAAATGGTCGGGCGACCCGCGAAGACGCCAGCTAGCACGCCGGAGAAGAGCAGCCTGCTGCTCACCGAAGCCAAAATCCGGGCGCTGCGACCGCCCAAGGCGGGGCAGGTGGAATATTGCGATACGCTGGTGCCAGGCCTGCGCGTGCGGATTGGCGTGTCGGGCGCCAAGAGCTTCATTTTGCGCAAGCGCGTTGCGGGGAAATATTGCACCATCACGCTTGGTCGCTACTCGGAACGCCTGCCGCTTGCCGAGGCGCGCAAGAAGTCGCGACAGATCTTGTCGGACGTGGAGTACAAGGCCGACCCGGTTGCAGCCTTGCCAAAGCCGCGCGTGCGCCGCGTGGATGGTTATACCGTGCGCGAGCTTTGGCCGAACTACCGCAATGCCAAAGCGCACCTGCGAAAGATCGACGAGATCGAGCGCGTCTTTAACCGCCATATCCTGCCCGAATTTGGCGATCGCGCTGCCGATGCGATTGCGCGCAGCGAGATCACCAGGTTCATCGACAAGATCGCCGAAAAGACGCCAGTGATGGCGCGCAACGTACTGTCTGACTTCTCAGCCTTTTACACCTGGGCACTGCCGCGTCTCAACCGATTGCCGGCCAATCCGTGCCGCGATGCCGGGCGGCCGCCAAAGCCCAAGGCACGCGAGCGCGTCTTGTCGGACCGTGAGATAGGCGCGTTGTGGCATGTGCTCCATGACGAGGCTGCCCCGTTCGGCCCGGCGATCAAGCTGCTGCTGCTGACGGGCCAACGCCGCAATGAGGTATTCGAGGCCGACCGTGCGGAGTTCGATTTCGAGCGGCGGCTGTGGACTATCCCGGCTGACCGCGCCAAGAACGGCGTTGCGCATCTGGTGCCGCTATCACCCCAAGTGTTGGATACGATTAGTGCACTCGTACATGATGAGCGAAGCGATAAGCTCATCCCAGCCCGCGGGAACCCGGAAGCAGGGCCGAGCGGCTTCAGCAAAGCAATGCGCCGCATTCGGGCTGCCTTGGCGGGACGGCTCGGTGAGCCGGTGCCACACTGGACGCTCCATGATTTGCGCCGAACGATGGCAACCGGCCTCCAGCGGCTCGGTGTCCGGCTTGAGGTGACCGAGGCGGTATTGAACCATGTGTCCGGCTCGCGTTCCGGCATCGTCGGCGTATACCAGCGGCACAACTATTTTGAAGAGAAGCGAATAGCATTGGCTGCCTGGTCAAAGGAGGTCCAACGTATCGCACGCAAAGCGTCACGAAATTCCAATCGCCGACAGATTTCGCGATAGCGGATTCTGTCCTATTGTGGCTTAAGGGTAGAGCATAAAGAGGCGGGTTCTGGGCCGATTGCGGTCAGGCGGGTTCTAGGCGGAACGGCGGCAAAGCAGACGCTTTTTGTGGAGCCCCTCGCTAACGCCGAGAGGCTCTGTAATTGGGCCGGCTACGGACTTGCTGTTCGCGGACAGCATTTATGGCAAAGCTGCGTTTGGACCCCGGCCTCGCTCGGTGCAAAGGAAACAACCGCATTTGGCTGCTAGGCGACAGGCAGCCTAGCCGGACATAGGTTCGTAAATGCGACATGCGGTCGGTCAACTCAACAGCAGACGTCACTTCGACTGGCAAATCGATGCAATGCGTAAATCAGAACCAAAGGAACATGCGTCGTCAGTTGTGGCATGATAGCACTTCCGAAGGCGGAGAGTTCATCGAGCTTGTTCTGCCGTCTCCGACACATCGGCAACAATGGCCGGGCAGTTCAACATGATAGCGGGCCGGGTGAAAATCCGCCTGTCGACAGATCTGCCCGAGCCGATGATAAACGTCGGCAAGCGGATGAAGCGTCGCCGCGCCGCACTCCGAACAGATAAGGATCAACTGATATTGGCTGGAATTCGCCACCCACGCCTTCAGGCTGACGATACTGGTCACGCGATTGCGGCATTCAAGCGTCGACAGCGCGCGGTAGACACTGTTGACATGAACGACCCGACCGCAGCGCGCGGCCAGCAACCCGGCAATCGTGTAGGCAGAGGCCGGGCGCTTGCACTCGATCAGCACGTCATAGACGCGATCGGCCAGCGACGGCTTAATTCGGCCGGGCATTAGTCAACCGATAGAAAATGCCGCTTTCGTCCTGGCCAGTCAGGTTCAGCGTGCCGCTGACGATATGGACCTTTTCCTCGTCCAGCGGGAACGGCGTGCTGGCGATCACCTCAAGAAACTGGTTGGGCATCGCGTGGAAATGGAACGGGCAACCGGGCGGATAGGCGAGCAGGACGAAGCGCGACTGCTTGGGCTTGGCGTCCAGCGGCATCATCCATCCGGCGACCTTGATCTGCTTGCCAGCCAGCGCCTTGACCGCAGGTGAGAACACCGGCTTCGAATAGATGACGCCCTTCACCGTCCGCGTCGTCTCTTTGGTCAGTTCGAGTGTCTTCCACGATATCCCGCCCGGCGGCGTCGGCGCGGGCAGCCATACCTCGATCGCGCGGGCCGGGCTGAACAGCATCGGCGCGGCCAGGATCGGCGCTGTCAGCAATGTGCGGCGGCTGAGTTTCTGGAGTGTTTCGGCATTCATGGTTTCGGCCCTCAATTGCGGGACAAGGTGGTGGCGAGGTCGATACGGAACACGCGCAGCGCCGGGACCAGCGCGGCCGAAGCACCGATAGCAAGCACGGCCGTGAGGATGCCCAGCTCGGCCGGATCGAACCGAAGTGGATCAATGCCGATTTCCGCCAGGGCGCGGAACCGGTCGACTGCAATTGCGATGATGCCGTGCGCGGCCGCGATGCCGACCAGCGCGCCCGCCAGTGCGGTCAGCACGCCCTCAAGAACAATTGTCCCGAACACCTGAACCGGCGTCGCACCCATGACGCGCAGCAGCGCCAGGTCGCCCTCACGCGCCCGCGCGGCATTGAGCAGGGCAACGAAGATGGCGAGGCCGCCCGTTCCCGCCAGCAGCCAGGCGAACAAGCGCGCGCCCTCGACCCCCGCACCGAACAGTGACAGTAGCCGGCCGGTTTCGACAGCGGGAACCGCCGCCTGCATCTCGGTCTGACGATTGATGAAGCCGGGCACGCTGACCGCGCCGAAGGCCGAGCGATAGGTGACCAGCAGCGCCGTTACCTCCGGGTCCATTGCGTGCGGATTGTCCGGCGCGGCGGCTTCATCCGAGTGGTCGTGATTGTCGTCGGCATGGTCGCTGTGATGTGCCCCGGTCCCCTCGTCATGCGCCGCATGCGCAATGCCATGGACGTCCCAAACGCTCTCGACCGGGGTCAGGATCAGGCGGTCGGCGACCGTGCCGGTCGGGGCAAGAATTCCAGTGACGGTAAAGGGATGACCGGCATGTTCGCCGCCATCCTCGCCCGCGCCGTGGCTGCCTAGAAATCGCTGTCCGATCGCAGCCCCGGTCGTGCGCACGACATCCGTGCCGATCACCGCTTCCCCCGATTTGGCGAAAACCCGGCCCTGCGCGATCCTCGCGGCATAGATATCCAGCCATTCGGGCTCAGTGCCGACGATCCGATAGCCGCGGAAATTGTCGCCCAGCGCCAGGGGGACGACGCGCGCGACCGCGCGGTTGGCGCGCAGCGTCTCGATACTCGACAACGGAATGTTCCCGGTCGGCTGATCGAGATGATAGATGGACGACAGGATCAGCTGTAGCGGCGATCCCTTGGCCCCCACCACGAGGTCGATGCCCTGGGCATCGCGCTCCAGCCGGCTGCCAAGCTGGGTCGACACGATCAGCAGCAGCACCAGCGATGCGACCGCCAGCGCCAGCAGCAGCATGTTCAGGACGGTCGTTCCGGCACGGTCGCGCAGATAGGCAAAGGTCAGGCCGATCACAGCGTCACCACCCGGCCGAACAGGGGGCGCAGGCGCGCATCATGGGTCGCGACCAGCAGCGTGGCGCCGGAGGCATCCGCCCGCTCGATCATCAGTCGGGCAATGCGCGCCATCGACGCATCGTCCAGCGCGCTGGTCGGTTCATCGGCAACCAGCAGGTCGGGCGTGCCGACCAACGCACGGGCAATCGCAGCGCGCTGGGCCTCGCCCTGGCTCAGATCGCGGGGACGGGCATACGCGCGATGGGATATCCCCGCCGCCTCGATCAGCGTATCGACCGCTGCCACCGAATGCGGCGCGCCGGCGAGCCGCTGGGCCAGTAACAGATTTTGGCGGACATCGAGCGCGGACACGAGCCGCAGCGACTGAAAGACCAGGCCGATGCGCCGTCGCCTCAGCGCATCGCGCCGGGAGGGACCGATGCCGGTCATCGGATCGCCGGCGATCAGAATGCTGCCGCAATCGGGAGTGAGCAGCCCGCAGATCAGGTTGATGAGGGTCGACTTGCCCGATCCCGATGGACCGAGCAGCAGACTGTGTTCACCGCGCGCCATGCGGAGCGACATGGCCTCGAACAGGCTGCGCCCGCCCATTTGGTGCGTCAGGTCGGAAATCGTGATCACTTCACTCAATGCCGCATCGCCCTCCAGTTGACGGCGTGACCGAGGGCCAGCAGCAGCGATCCCGGGACGGTCAACAGCGTCTCCAGCCATTCGCCTTCGGCCAGCAAGGCGCCTGCACCGATCAGGCACAATCCCGCACATGCAATCAGCGCGGGTTCGGCACGGCGGTGCCGTCGCCAGCCGGCAGCCAGCGCCAACAGGCTCATCGGCACGGCAAGAATGAACATCAAAAGGTGGAAACGCTCGGGCAGCGCAACGAACGCCGTCAGCGCCGGAGCCACGATCAGCAGAGCAGGCAGCAACAGGCAGTGGACCAGACAAAGCGCCGATGCGCCGATGGCAAAACTGTCGAGCAGCTTTTGTTGCCGTGAAATGGCGGCCATTCCTTTTCTCCGTTGCCCGCTGGACAAGCGGCGCGCCGCCCTGCTACGTCGTGCAATGATATACCATCACATTGCAGTCAAGGTGTTGCATGGCCAGTAAAGACAATCGTTTGCCCGTCACGGTCCTGTCGGGCTTTCTCGGTGCCGGCAAAACAACCCTGCTCAACCATATCCTGACCAATCGCGAAGGTCGCCGGGTCGCCGTAATCGTCAATGACATGAGCGAGGTGAATATCGACGCCGACCTGGTGCGCGGCGGCGAAGCGGCCCTGTCGCGCAGCGAAGAGGCACTGGTCGAAATGACCAATGGCTGCATCTGCTGCACGCTTCGCGACGACCTGTTGAAAGAGGTTCGCACGCTCGCCGAACAGGGGCGGTTCGATTATCTGGTGATCGAAAGCACCGGCATTTCGGAACCGCTGCCGGTTGCCGCCACCTTCAGTTTCCGCGACGAGACGGGCGAGAGCCTGGGCGATGTCGCGCGGCTCGATACGATGGTCACCGTCGTCGACGCCGTGAACCTGATGGCCGATTATACCAGCGAGGATTTCCTGGCCGATCGCGGCGAATCGATGGGTGAAGAGGATGATCGCAGCCTGGTCGGTCTGCTGGTCGAACAGATCGAGTTTGCCGACACGATCATCATCAACAAGGCTGGCGACGTATCCCCCGACCATTTGGCAAAGGTGAAGCAGCTCGTCGCCTCGCTGAACGCGGACGCACGCATCCTGACGGCCGATCAGTCCCGCGTGCCGATGGACGATGTGCTGGCAACCGGGAGGTTCGATGAGGAGGCGGCCGCCCAGCATCCGCTCTGGGCCAAGGAGCTGTACGGCTATGAAAGCCATCGCCCGGAAAGCGAGGAATATGGCATTGAGAGCTTCGTCTATCGCGCGCGCCGCCCGTTCGATCCGTCACGCTTCTATCGCTTCCTCACGAATGGCGGCTTGAAGCATGTCATTCGCGCCAAAGGCCATTTCTGGCTGGCCACTCGCCCCGATTGGGTCGGCGAACTGGCGGTTGCCGGGCGGCAGACCACGACCTCGCGCATGGGCCGCTGGTGGGCATCCATCCCAAAGAATCAGTGGCCGGCCGATGGGCGGTTCGAGGAATTCGTTGCGCATCACTGGGACTTCACCTGGGGCGACCGCCGTCAGGAGCTGGTGTTCATCGGCATCGACATGGATGAGGCGACGATCCGTGTCGCACTCGACGCCTGTTTGATCGAAGCGGATGGGTTCACGCCCGACGCATGGCGCGACCTTCGCGATCCCTTCCCGGCATGGGGCCAGCAATCGGCGCTTGAGACGGCGTGATGGCGACCTTGGCCGATGATGTGCTGGACGGGGCGGTCCAATGCCTGCCGTCGCTCGATCATATGGCTATCGCGGCCCGCTCCGGGGCGGCCCTTGCCATCGGGCAACGCGTCCTGCCCAAAGCGGTCGAGGACGCGCTGGGCGGGCTGGATTGGGAGGCGATCGACGATGTCGAACTGACGCTCGACCTCCCGGTCGGCGTCGACACGCTGGCGCTGAACCTGGCCGTCAGCGGCTATCCGTCCGCTGCGGCGCACGCGCTGGCCGAGGATATCCTTGCTCTCGCCATGGTGCAGGCCCGCGCAACCGGGTCGAATGCGCTGTCGATGCGGCTGCAGGTGGTCGAAACCGATTCCTGCCGAAAATTCCATGCCGATTACGTTACCCGCCGGCTGCTCACCACCTATGCCGGACAGGCGACACAGTGGTGCCACGCCGACAAACCGGACCGGATCGAGCAGCTATCGGCAGGCGATGTCGCCATCTTCACGGGCCGGGTGATGATAGACCCTCCGGTCGTGCTGCATCGCTCGCCCCCGATCGAGGCGGCCGGCGAATTGAGGCTGTTGCTCGTAATCGATCCGGCGGCCCGCGACTGAGCGCTTCCCTATTCCTCTTCTACCTTCAGGAATGACCATGCATCCGATGTTTGTTGCTGCCACCAGTATCGTTGGCATCGCCACTGCAATTGCGCTGATCGCGTCCCCAGCCCTCGCTCAGGCCAGCCTTGCCAATCCGTTGCTGGCCAAATGGTCGACGCCCGACGGCGTGCCCCCCTATGACCAGATCCGGCCAGAGCATTACGAACCTGCGTTCGACAGCACGATCGCCCAGGCGCGGGCCGATTATCGCCGCATCGCCGATGATCCAGCACCGCCCAGCTTTGCCAACACGATCGAGGCGATGGAAGGCGCAGGCCGTCCCCTGGGGCTGGTGGCCAGCGCCTTTTTCAACGTCGCTTCGGCGGATGCGACGGATGCGATCCAGAAGGTCGAGGAAGCGGTGACGCCGAAGCTGACCCGGCTGTCGAACGAGACGCTGCTGGACCAGAAGCTGTTCGCCCGGGTCGATGCGGTATGGAAGGCGCGCTCGACCCTCAACCTGACGCCCGAACAGGCGCGGCTGCTTGAGGAAACGCACAAACGTTTCGTGCGCGCCGGTGCGGCGTTGAGCCCGGAAGCGCGGGCGCGCGTTGCCGCGATCAACGAGGCGCTGGCCAAACTGGGTGTGGAATTCGGCCAGAAGCTGCTCGCCGACCAGAAGGCGAACGGCGTCGTCCTGACCGCCGCCGAGGTGGAGGTGCTGCCGCAGGATCAGCGCGATGCGGCGGCGACTGCGGCCAAGGCGGCGGGCCAGGATGGCAGCTTTTTGTTCCCGGCCACGCGTTCGGCCGCCGAGCCCTTCCTGTTCGCATCGCCCAATCGCGCGGCGCGCGAGAAGATCTGGCGGGCGTTCGCCATGCGGGGCGACAATGCCAACGCGAACAACACGGGCGAGACGATCAAGCAGCTGGTGGCGCTGCGCATCGAACGCGCCAAGCTGATGGGCGCCAACAGTCATGCCGATTTCGTCCTGGAAGACGCCATGGCGAAGACGCCGACCGCTGCCATGGACCTGCTGATGCAAATCTACCGGCCGGGCCTGGCCCGCGCCAAGGAAGAGATGCGTGATATCAAAAGCTATGCCGCCAAGGATGGCGTGACCAAGGTCGAGCCGTGGGACTGGCGCTACTATGCCGAAAAGGTGCGCCAGGACCGCTTCGCGCTCGATGAGCAGGCGTTGAAACAATATCTGCCGCTGGAGGGCATGGTCGCCGCCCTCTTCGAAACGACCAACAAGCTCTACGGCCTCACCGCGCATGAGCGAAAGGACATTCCCGTCTATGCCGATGGCGTGCGGGTTTGGGAAATCCGCGAAGCAGATGGGACCAAGGTCGGGCTGTTCTATGCCGACTGGTTCGCGCGGCCGACCAAGCGGCCCGGCGCATGGATGAACAGTCTGCGCGACCAGAATGGGCTGTTCGGCGAGATTGCGGTGGTGGTCAACAACCAGAATATCGTGCCCCCGGCAGCAGGTCAGCCGGCGCTGATCTCGATCGACGAGGCCGAGACGCTGTTCCACGAATTCGGGCACGGGCTGCACGGCCTGCTCAGCAAGGTGCGCTACCCCTCGCTGTCGGGCACCGGGGTTTCGCGCGACTTCGTCGAATTCCCGGCGCAGGTTTATGAACACTGGATCACGGAGCCGGAAATCCTGCGGAAATACGCCCGTAATGCGGCGGGCGAACCGATGCCGGAGCCGATGCTGCAGGCCCTGCTCAAGGCGCGGACCTTCAATCAGGGCTATGTGACAGTGCAGCAGCTTTCATCCGCCATCCTGGACATGCGACTCCACACGCTGTCGGCACTGCCCGCCGATTTCGATGCGCGCGCCTGGGAAGCGGCACAGCTCAAGGAACTGGGCGTGCCGGACGCGATCGGGATGCGCCATCGCCTCGCGCACTTCAGCCATATCTTCGACGGTGGTTATTCGGCGGGCTATTACGCCTATAGCTGGGCCGAAGCGATGGACGCCGACGGGTTCGAAGCGTTCAAGGAAGCCGGGAACATCTTCGATACGGCACTGGCCGGGAAGTTGCGCCGGGAAGTGCTGGAACGGGGCAACAGCCGCGACCCGGCGGAAAGCTACATCGCCTTTCGCGGGCGCCTGCCCAATGCCGATGCGCTGCTGAAAAACCGCGGCCTGAAATGAAGTCGCTGGTCCTGTCCCTTGCGGCATTTGCATCGGCCGAACCGGCAAATGAACCGGAACCGCCAGGGGCCGAGGACGAGATCGTCGTAACCGGCCTGTTCCGCCGCGATCCGCGCGAGAGCACATCTCCGGTGTCGGTCGTGGCGGGGGTCGAGCTGGAGCGCGACCTGCGTCCGCAGATCGGCGAGGCGCTGGCCCGTCAGCCCGGCGTATCGGCCAGCAGCTTCGGGCCTAATGCCTCGCGCCCGATCCTGCGCGGTCTGGCCGGCGAGCGGGTGCGGGTGCTGACCGATGGGATCGGTGCGTTCGACGTGTCCAATACCTCGGCGGATCATGCGGTTGCCATCGATCCGCTGCTGGCTGAGCGGATCGAAGTGCTGCGCGGCCCGGCTTCGCTCCGCTATGGCTCATCGGCCATCGGCGGCGTCGTCAACGTCCTCGATCGACGGATTCCAATCGAGGTGCCAGAAACATCGTTGGGCGGGCAGGCACGGGCGGGCCTGGCGAGCGCGGCTCAGGAACGCTCGGCCGGTGCCAATGTGGCTGTGCGGGTTGCTGACCGGGTGGTCGTGTCGGGTGGCGGCAGCTTGACCGATACCGATGACCTGCATGTTGGCGGCCCGCTGCTGTCGGCACCCCTTCGGGCAATGGCGCGGGCCAGCAGCGATCCGGGCGTGCGGGCACTGGCCGACTTGTCCGGCCGTCTGCCAAACAGCGGATCGCGGACCCGCACTGCCAATCTGGGCGCAGCCGTGATCGACGAGCGCGGCGATCTGGGGCTGGCGATCAGCCGCTATGAAAGCACCTATGGTCTGCCCATCCGGTTCGACCTCAACCCCGGCGCCGAGCAGGAAGGCGTTTCGATCGAGGCCGAACAATGGCGTGCCGATATGCGCGCGTCGGTCGCGCTTGGCGGTGACTGGCTCGACCGGCTGTCCCTCCGGGCAGGCTATGCCGATTATGCCCATGTCGAGCGCGAGGGCGATGGCGGCATCGGCACCCTGTTCGCCAATGAGGGTATCGAAGGGCGCGTGGAGCTGAACCAGGCGAGGCGCGGCGGATGGCAGGGGGTCAGCGGCGCGCAGTTCTTCTCCCGCGACTTTCTGGCCGTCGGGGCGGAAGCGTTCGTGCCGCCCAACCAGACGGAGCAGATGGGGCTGTTCACGCTGCAGGAAGTGACGGTCGGGCCAGTCCGGCTGGAAGCTGGCGGCAGGATCGAGCGCAGCCATATCGTCTCGCAATCCGTCGGTTTTGATCGCAGCTTCATGGCGCGGTCGGTGGCAGCGGGCGCGTTCGTCACTGCGGCCTCCTGGGCGAAATTCGGCCTCAACCTCTCCAGCACGGCGCGTGCGCCCGCAGCGGAAGAGCTGCTGGCTAATGGCCCCCATGTCGGCACGCAAAGCTACGAGATTGGCGATCCGACCTTCGGGATCGAGCGGGCACGCGGCATCGAACTGGTCACCCGCCTGTCCGGGCGCGGCTGGCGCGTCGATGCATCCGCCTATCGCACCCGGTTTTCCGGGTACATCTATGAGTTCGAAACGGGTGAGGTGATCGACGCGCTCCCGGTGTTCCGTTTTGCCCAAGGCGATGCAACCTATCGCGGGTTCGAGGTCGAGGGACAGGCCAGCGTGATCGACGGGCCGGTCCGGATCGGCGTCGATGCGCTGATCGACGCCGTCGAGGCAACGATCGACGATTTCGGGCCTGCACCGCGCATCCCTCCGCTGAGGTTCGGCGGCGGCATCGAAGCACGGGGTGACCATTGGGGCATGCGCTTCGAGACCGAACGGACGACCCGCCAGCGCCGCACGACGGGTTTCGAAACCGAAACCCCAGGCTTCACGCTGGTCAACCTCTCCGCCGACTGGAAGCCTTGGGCAGCGCGCGAGCTTCGATTGACGGTGAGCGCCAGCAACCTGTTCGACGTCGAGGCACGACGCCATGCCAGCTTCCTCAAGGATTATGCGCCGCTTGCCGGAAGGGACGTCCGCCTGGGCCTCAGCGCCCGCCTCTAACTTCGAAAGGTTTGCCAGAATGCGTTTGCTTGCCCTTATCATCGGGTTGGGTGTGGCTGATCGTCGGCAGGGACGGCAAGCTCGCCATCACCTCGACGCCCAATCAGGACAATCCGCTTATGGACGTGGCTGAGACAAAGGGCACGCCGATCCTGGGCAATGACGTCTGGGAACACGCCTACTACCTCATGCCGCCAGTCAGCGACGAACCGGTTGGCCCGCTCGCCAAGCTCAACCCAGAGCTCGCCCTCGACCAGCATCGCCCGGATCGCGCGCCGGGTCTGCCCGCCCGCTGCTTCGTCAACCAGGCCAGGGGTCTTGTTCATCGCCGATCGCAGATCTTCCGCCCCGCCCGGCTGCACCTGCTCAAGCGCATCCCAGGCGCGGGTGAACGCCCGGCGCTGCTCGACCAGCGGCTCGAGCCCCTGGCGCTGCATCCCGATCATTACCTTCGCTGCCTCGGCATAACGCTGCACCGCGCGCTCGAGTGGCACCGAGCGATCGGTCAGCAGGTCGCGCCCCTGACCCCATTGATGCTCGAGACTGGCCAGGGTCCGCGACGCAATGCCCGATCCGCCTTCGAGGTTCTCGGCGGCGATGCCCGACAGGGCAGCACCCTGCACCTCAAAGCCGGCACGCTCCCAAGCTTCGCGCGCAACGCCGAGCATCGCGCTCTTGCCGGTCCCGGCATAGCCAACCACCGAAGACAACCCGTGATCACCGGTCACATGCTCAAGCGCGCCACGCTGCTCGAGCGAGAGGTGCAGACCACGTTGTTGGGCAGCAGCCAAGGCATGGTCCCGATGGCGCGGCGAAAGCCCGTGCGAGCGCTGCGCATCGAGCGATGCGGTGGCCCGCCCGAGCCGCTGCTCGGTCTCCAGCATCGCGCGCGACGTGAACCGCTCATCGCGCCGTCCGTCGCTTGCAAGCTTCACGATCTCCGGCGATGCGCGCACCGCTGCCATCACCTGATCGAACTGGTCTTTTCCCTCGCTGTGGCGATGCACGAACATCGCAAGCTCTCGGGTGGTGAAGGTCGATTGCTGATGGGTGATCGCATCGAGCGCGATCCGCGGATCGGCGATGATCTTCTCCCCATTGGACCGGGCAATGGCATGGTGCTCGACCAGCCGCTCGCAGTCCCTGCCTTCGACGGCCATGCGCGAGGCGGCGGGGCCGATCTTGTTCTTCGGCTCGAGATCGATCCCGTGGGCTTCCAGCGACCGGTGATCGATGCGGGCATCGATATCGAGCGCGGCCAGCCGCTCGTTGACATGTCCGGCCCAGCGCTCGCGCCAGCCTTCCAATACATCGGTCCGGTTCCATTCGCGGTTTTTCCGGCCGAACCCGTCCTCATCGACCTCGCGCATGGTCAGCATGACATGGGCATGTGGCTTGGGCTGGCCATCGACGCCCATGTCCCAGTGCACATTGAGATCGGCGACCATGCCCTCGCTCACAAACTCGCGCTGGACGAAGTCGCGGGCGAGCTCGATCCCCTGGGTAACAGTCAGCTCACGGGGAATGGCCAACTCGACCTCCCGGGCAAGCTGCGCGTCCTTGCGCAGCTCGGCAGCCTCGACCGCGTTCCACAGTTGCTCGCGGTCGCCCCAAGCCTCGGGTGCGCCGTCGGGCAGCATCACCTCGGAATGCACGACCCCGGTCTTGTTGGTGAAGTCATGGGAGCGGTCGAGGCGATCGTCGCGCAGCCGCCCGGCCGGGCGATAGGTGGCCGCGGCAACGGCCGATGAGCCGACCGCCCGCGAGATGACCTTTGCCGAGAAATGGTAGATCGCCATGACGGCCATCCATCTACACCGCAAAGCGTACGTCGGCACGACGTATAAGCGCGCCCTCAAAAGAATTCATCTTTCTCGGGACGCGGGAATCTCACCAAAGATCAACGCATTGCTGCTGATCGAGCGGCCCGATAACTGGAGGGTCCCCACGCCAAACAGAAGGGACATCCCATGCGCAAACCGCGGGACTTCGATGCCGAACTGAAGGCACTGACCGAGCGGGCAAAGCAGCTTCGGACCAGAAAGCAGAGCCAGCTGGGCGAGCTCGTCATTGCAACTGGTGCGGACAGCCTCAGCCCCGACGAACTGGCCGGCGCGTTGCTCGCGCTTGCTCAGACCACCGACCGCACGAAGCGGGAGGCGTGGCGGCGGCGCGGCGAGGCGTTCTTTCAAGGCAAGCGCGACCAGTTTCGGGCAAGCGCTGCGGACCAGCCAGGCAGCGAGCCGCAGGATCAAGGCACAGATCGCGCGGACCCAGGCCAGCCAGGCGCGGCATGATCATCGGGACTGGCAAGTGAAGCGGCGCGAACGCACCCGTCAGCTGATCGAGCTTGCCGTCATTCACCTCCTGCAGGGTATGGACGATGAAGTTGACCGGGGTGCTCAGCGTGTGGGTGATGCCAAGCTCGCGGTTCAGTCGGTCCTCGAGCTTCAGCCAGTAGCTGACCCGGTCGGTCAATCGCTTGTCGTTGACGATGACCAGGAGGTCGAAGTCCGACTTGTAGCCCTTTGCGGTATGCGGCTCATCGACCCAGCCGCCTCTGGCATAGCTGCCATAGAGGATCACCTTGAGGATGCGGCCCTCCTTCTTCCACTCATGCTTGGCCAGCGCCAGCGCATCGTCGAACTCCTCGAACAGGATCTGCACCACCCGCTCGAGCTCGCGCTGCTTGGCTGGCGGTAGATGATCGATATCGCTGCGCATGGTCTCCTCACCCTGTAGGGCTTGATCGGGGATGGCAAGTCATTGGCAAGGCTCACCATGGCCAAAGACGCCGCCAGATTGGATCGGGTTCACGATCTGCCTCGATGAGTCGCTTCAGCGCCTCGACCAGCGCGGCCTCTACTCTCCCCACGCTGATCCCGAACATCATCGCCAGCGCCTCGTTGCTGAGCGAGGGGTCCGAACGCAGCGCCAGGATGAGCTGTCGCGCCAAGGGCGACATGCGCCGCATTGCCTTGCGATCAATCCGGTTCGCTTTGCCCATGATGTTTTCCTGCGAGAACCGCCCAGGTCCGGCGCCGGGATGGCCGGGGGGCGGCAGGAGCAGGCCCGCAAGCCCCGCTGGCAAGGGCGGGGCTAGCAGCCAGCGACCGCCACCGGCATTCCGGCACAACAGACGCGGTTGCCATGAGGGCAGGGGACACCCGTTCCGGCTCGTGCTGACCAGCGGCAAAAATATTTGGTCGCAGTCCGGGAAGCACTGGCAAAGGCCAGGCAACGACCTGTCACCGCAGCGTAGAAACCGCAGAATCTCATCGAATTGACGGCCGCTCGCATCATCCAAAAGCTGCCCGGAACAGGGCATCACAACCATTGGATGATCAGCACATGACCCAGACCGCCCCCGACCGAATCCTTCGCCTGCCAAAGGTGCTTGAGCGCACTGGCCTGTCGCGGGCCACCCTTTACCGGAAGATCAGGAGAGGGACCTTCCCCAAACAGATCAAGATCGCGGAGCGCTGTTCGGGCTGGCGGGAATCGGCCATCAATGAATGGCTGCACAACCCGATCTATTGGGGGATGGATTAGGCCTGACCATCTGGGTCAATTCCAACAGATTGAGCGTCGAATCTCTGGAGCAACCCGTCGAGCCCGCGATGTCAAAATGCGTCAGAGCGGTCGACAATGACCCGTAGAAGCGCAAACAGACTGTGGGACGAAATGGCGGCTCGATATAGCCTGCGCGTACCAACACCACGCAAAACTGACACGTTTTGCTTGATTTTGGTGACCCCTACGGGAATCGAACCCGTGTTTCAGCCGTGAAAGGGCCGCGTCCTAACCGCTAGACGAAGGGGCCGTGTCGATGACGACGGAGGCGCTCACTATGCGAGGGGCGGGCGGGGGTCAAGCGGTCTTGCGAAATTTTCGTTCAATTGGCCCATGCCGCATCGTCCACGTGCAGTTCTGCGGCCGGTCGGCTGCCCCAATCGTCGGTTTTCGCCCGTCCTGCCAGCCATAGCCGCCGGTGCGTCGGCGCCCCCAGCAGTGCCTGACCCAGCGGAGTGTCCGCAGATCGGAACGCCATCGCCTTCAGGCTCGCGCCATCCTCGCCGCTGATGATCGCCCGGACATGGCCGTTGCCGACGACGTCGCACCGCACGATGCGCACGGGGCCGGTGGCCACGCGCGGCGCGGGCCAGCCCATGCCATAGGGGCCGGCGGCCTCCAGCGCATCGACCAGCGCTGGGTTCAGGCCGCGCGGCGAAACCATCGCATCGACCAGCAGCGCGCGCTCGCCCATCGCCCGTTCCACCGCCACCGCCAGCCGTTCGTGCAGGAAATCGGCCAGCGCCTGCACCTGATCGGCCGCGATGGTCACGCCCGCCGCCATGGCGTGCCCGCCGCCCGCGATCAGGATGCCCATATCCTTCGCCGCCAGGATGGCCGCGCCCAGGTCGACGCCCGCGATGCTGCGCCCCGACCCCTTGCCGATGCCCGATTCGTCCACCGCGATCACGATGACCGGCCGGTTCAGCTTTTCTTTCAGCCGCCCCGCGACGATCCCGATAACGCCGGGGTGCCATCCATTGCCCGCAATCACGGCAACCGCGCCGCTGCCGTGCCGGGCGGCCTCTGCCTCTGCACCTTCCTGAACCATCGCCTCGATCGCGCGACGTTCCTCGTTCAGCTGATTGAGCTCCTCCGCGATCCGGCGCGCCTCGGCCGGATCGGTGGTGGTCAACAGGCGCACGCCCAGGTCAGCCCGCCCGACGCGCCCGCCCGCATTGATTCGCGGCCCCAGGGCAAAGCCAAGGTCGGAACAGGTCGGCGCCCGCGTCAGCCGCGATGCCTCGATCAGCGCATTCAGGCCGATGTTGCGGCGACCGGCCATCACCTTCAGCCCCTGTGCCACGAAAGCTCGGTTGAGGCCGCGCAGCGCAGCGACATCGGCCACGGTGCCCAGCGCCACGATATCGAGCAGGTCCAGCAGGCGAGGCTCCGTCCGCCCGTTGAACCATCCCCGTGCGCGCAGAACGCGGACCAGCGCCGCACCCAGCAGGAACGCGACGCCGACCGCCGCCAGATGCCCGTGCGCCGCCCCTTCGCCCTCATCCAGCCGGTTGGGGTTCACCAGCGCATAGGCGGCGGGCAGCTCGGTCGCGCATTTGTGGTGATCGACCACGATCACCTCCGCCCCGGCATCGCGCGCCATGGCCAGGGCGTCGAACGCCTGTGCCCCGCAATCGACCGTGACGATCAGGTCCGCCCCTTCGCCCTTCAACCGGACCAGCGCCTCGCCCGACGGGCCATATCCTTCCATCAGCCGGTCGGGGATATAGGGGCGCGGGGCCAGCCCCAGATCGCGGAGCAGGCGGATCAGCAGCGCGGCCGATGTTGCGCCATCCACGTCGTAATCGCCGAACACCGCCACCTGTTCGCGCCGTTCGACCGCATCGGCCAGCCGCTCGGCGGCCCGGTCCATGTCGCGAAAGATGGAGGGGTCGGGCATGAACCCGCGAATCGACGGCGACTTGTGCGCCTCCACATCCTCGCGCACGCATCCCCGCGCCATCAGCAGGCGCGTGGTCAGATCGTCGGGCGAAAATCCCTGATCGGCCGCATTGGCCGGGGATCGCCAGCGCCACGGCTGGCCAAGGACAGAGGACTGGACGTTGCAGACAATGGACATGACCCCATGGTCTTTAGTCCCATGCCGGGTGCCCGCGCCAGTGGTCTTGCCGACTGGTCAGCCCGCGCACACCCGCGCCCGCGCCGCCTGATATTCCGCGGACAGCCGCGCAACCCGGTCCGCCACGCTTTCCACCGCCGTCACCGCGCCAATGCCCTGTCCGGAACCCCAGATGTCGCGCCATGCCTTTGCCGCGCCCCCGCCAAAGTTCATGGCGCTGGGGTCGCTTTCGGGCAGCGCATCGGGGTCCAGGCCCGCCGCAACGATCGACTGGCGCAGGTAATTGCCATGAACGCCGGTGAACAGGTTGGTGTACACGATGTCCGACGCCCGGCCGTCGACAATGCCTTGCTTATACGCCTCCACCGCATTGGCCTCAGTCGTGGCGATGAAGGGCGAACCGATATAGGCAAGGTCAGCGCCCGCCGCCTGTGCCGCCAGCACCGCGCCGCCATTGGCGATGGCACCGGACAGCGCAACCGGCCCGTCGAACCATTGCCGCACCTCCTGCGTAAAGGCGAAGGGGTTGAGCCGCCCGGCATGGCCGCCGGCACCCGTACAGACCAGGATCAGGCCATCCGCGCCCTTTTCCACCGCCTTGTGCGCGAACCGGTCGTCGATCACGTCGTGCAGCGTGATGCCGCCCCAGCCATGCACAGCGGTATTCAGCTCCTCGCGCGCGCCGAGCGATGTAATGACGATTGGCACCTTCCATTTGGCGCAGGTCATCAGATCCGCCTCCAGCCGGTCGTTTGACCGGTGGACGATCTGGTTGACCGCAAACGGCGCGGCGGGCGTATCGGGATGGTCCCGGTCCCATGCCGCCAGTTCCTCGGTAATCCGGTGCAGCCATTCGTCCAGCAGGCTTTGCGGCCGGGCGTTCAGCGCGGGAAACGACCCCACGATCCCCGCCTTGCACTGGGCGATGACCAGATCGGGGCCGGAAATGATGAACAGCGGCGAACCGATCACCGGAAGCCGCAAGCGAGCGAAGATCGAGGTAAGAGCCATCGGGCAAGGATAGCGCGCCGGATGGGGCTGTCGACTCCGTTACGGAATGGCTAATCCACCTGCGTCAGCGCCGCCGCATAATGCCGCGCGCGTGCAGCATAATGCGCGGCCGACGCGATCAGCCCGGCCCGCGCCGCATCGTCCAGCGTCCGCACGGGACGGGCAGGGGAACCGACGATCAGCGTGCCGGGTTCGAACCTCTTGCCCTCTGTCACCAGCGCGCCTGCGCCGACGATGCAATCATCCGGGATATGTGCGTTGTTCAGGACGATGGCGCCCATGCCGATCAGCACGCGGTTGCCGATCGTACAGCCGTGCAGCACGGCGTGGTGCCCGATGGTGCAATCCTGCCCGATGGTCAGCGGCGCGCCCGGATCGCTGTGCAGCATCGCGCCCTCCTGCACATTGCTGCGCGCGCCGATCAGGATGGGCGTATTGTCGCCGCGCGCCACCGCGCCGAACCAGAAACTCGCGCCATCGCCCAGCTGCACGTCCCCGATCAGGTCCGCACTCGGCGCAACCCAGGCATCCGTGCCCAGTACCGGGGCCTTTCCGTCAATGGCGTATAGCGGCATGGTTTCTCCAACCTTCGTCGTTGCGAGCGCAACGAGGCAATCCGGCGACAGGAACGGATTGCTTCACTACGCTCGCAATGACGATCAACACGACACGCTCAGGCAGCCCGCCGCCGCTGCCCCATTTCCTCGTTCAGCATCTCGGCCAGCAGGAACGCCAGCTCCAGGCTCTGTCCGGCGTTCAGGCGCGGGTCGCAATGGGTGTGGTACCGGTCGGCCAGCCCCTGTTCGGTGATCTCCACGCCGCCGCCCGTGCATTCGGTGACATTCTGTCCCGTCATCTCGGTGTGAATGCCGCCGGCATGGGTGCCTTCTGCCCGGTGGACCGCAAAAAAGCCGCGCACTTCGGCCAGGATGCGGTCGAACGGCCGCGTCTTGTATCCATTGGCGGCCTTGATGACGTTGCCGTGCATCGGATCGCAGCTCCACACGACCGGATGCCCCTCGCGCTTCACCGCGCGGACCAGCGCGGGCAGGGCGGCCTCGATCTTGTCATGACCATATCGGGTGATCAGCGTCATCCGCCCCGGCACCCGGCCGGGGTTCAACACGTCGAGCAGCCGCAGCAGCGCATCCGGCTCCAGGCTCGGTCCGCACTTCATGCCGATCGGATTGCCGATCCCGCGCAGGAACTCGACATGGGCCGATCCCTCGAACCGCGTCCGGTCGCCGATCCACAGCATGTGCGCGCTGGTGTCGTACCAGTCGCCGGTCAGCGAATCCTGCCGCGTCATCGCCTGTTCGTACGGGAGCAGCAGCGCCTCATGGCTGGTATAGAAACTGGTCGCCTTCAGCTGCGGTACGCTGTCCGAATCGATGCCGCACGCCGCCATGAATTCCAGCGCCTCGCCGATCCGGTCGGCCACGTCGCGATACCGCTCTGCCCAGGGGCTCTTGCCCATGAAATCGTGAGTCCAGCGATGCACCTGATGCAGATTGGCATAGCCGCCGCCGGCAAAGGCGCGCAGCAGATTGAGCGTCGCCGCCGATTGCGAATAGCCGCGGATCATCCGCTGCGGATCGGGGATCCGTGCTTCCGGGGTAAAGGCGATGTCGTTGACATTGTCGCCGCGATAGCTGGGCAATTCGACGCCATCGATCGTCTCGGTATTGGCCGAACGCGGCTTGGCGAACTGGCCCGCCATCCGCCCGACCTTCACCGTCGGCAGCTTGGACGCAAAGGTCAGCACGACCGCCATCTGCAGGATGACGCGGAACGTGTCGCGGATGTTGTTCGGATGAAACTCGGCAAAGCTTTCCGCGCAATCGCCGCCCTGCAACAGGAACGCCTTGCCCTCTGCCACGCGTGCCAGTTCGGCGGTCAGGTTGCGCGCCTCGCCTGCGAAGACCAGCGGCGGGAACGACGCGATCTGGGTCGTTGCCGCATTCAGCGCATCCGCATCGGGGTAAATCGGCATCTGCAGCGCCTGAAACGCATCGCCGGTCCAACTGTCCGGCGACCATGCCGCGCCGCTCATCGGCTCCGGGGCCAGCACGTACCAGTCCTGATGATGGGCAATGCCGTTTGCCGCGATCTGGTTGACGGTGGCCGCGTTCGCGCGCTTGCCATCCTCCTCCCACCCCTGAACGGTTGATCCGGGCGTGCCGAACCACGCGCCGAAAGCGGATCGGGAAAGGGCGCGCTCCTCGCGGAAGCGGCGGATTTTTTGGCCTGCAAGTGTCGTCATAGCCCGGCCCGTTTACCCGCACCGGGTAAACCGTGCAACAACTATTTCCCGATCAGGGTAAATCAACCGTCATCGCAAACAAGGCGAAGCAATCCACCCGGCCGCCACGGATCGCAGCGCCCCTGCGCCGCCCTCCATAAAGCGGTGCTCAGGCCCCGACCAGGCCCAGCATCCCTTCGAACAGCCGGCGACCATCGGTGCCGCCATGCGCCGCCTCGATCCGCCGTTCGGGGTGCGGCATCATGCCCAGCACGTTTCCGGCCGCGTTCAGCACGCCCGCAATCTGGCGCGCGGAACCGTTGACGTCCTCGGCATATCGGAATGCCACGCGGCCCTCGCCCTCGATCCGGTCCAGCGTCTCGGCATCGGCGAAGTAATTGCCGTCATGGTGCGCCACCGGAATGGTGATCCGCTCACCCGCCGAATAGCTGCCGGTGAACAGGTTCTGGCTGTTCTCGACGGTCAGCGCGACGTCGCGGCACACGAAATCCAGGCCTGCATTGCGCATCAGCGCGCCGGGCAGCAGGCCGGTTTCGGTCAGCACCTGAAATCCGTTGCACACGCCCAGCACGGGCACGCCGCGCGCCGCCGCCTCGATCACCGCCTGGATGACCGGCGACCGCGCGGCAATCGCGCCGCAGCGCAGATAATCGCCATAGGAAAAACCGCCGGGCAGGGCGATGACATCGGTACCGGCGGGCAATTCGCTCTCGCGGTGCCACACCATGTTCGGCTTGCGGCCCGTCACGGCCTCCAACGCCACCGCCATGTCGCGGTCGCAGTTGGAACCGGGAAAGACGATGACGGCGGCGGTCACAGCTTTTCCACCCGGTAATTTTCGATGACCGTGTTTGCCAGCAGCTTTTCGCACATGCCGGCAATCGCCTCGTCGCTGGTGCTGTCGGCGACTTCCAGTTCGAACAGCTTGCCGGCGCGCACATCGTCCACGCCCTCGAACCCCAGCGATCCCAGCGCGTGCTGGATCGCGCGACCCTGCGGGTCGAGCACGCCGTTCTTCAGCGTGACGATGATGCGAAGTTTCATGGGCAGGTCCCCGGCATTGTCGATTGAGTCGGTTTCACCCGGCCTATGGCGGGCCGGGGCCTGCCCCGCAACCCGCGCTTTACTTGCCCAGCTTCTTGCGATGGCTGTCCAGGTCGAGCACGTCGGAATCCGCACCCTCCGGCAACAGGCCAAGGCGGCGTGCAACCTCCTGATACGCTTCCACCTCGCCGCCCAGGTCGCGGCGGAACCGGTCCTTGTCCAGCTTTTCGCCGGTGGTCACGTCCCACAACCGGCACCCGTCCGGGCTGATCTCGTCGGCCAGGATGATGCGGCTGTAATCATTGTCCCAGATGCGGCCGAACTCCAGCTTGAAGTCGACCAGCCGGATGCCGATGCCGGCGAACAGCCCGGTCAGGAAATCGTTTACGCGAATGGCCATGTCGGCCATGTCGTGCAATTCCTCCTGCGCGGCCCATCCGAATGCCAGGATATGCTCGTCGGTGACCATCGGGTCGCCCAGCGCATCGTCCTTGTAATAATATTCGACGATCGTGCGGGGCAGTTGCTGCCCCTCCTCGATCCCCAGCCGCTTGGCCAGCGACCCGGCAACGACGTTGCGCACGACAACCTCGATCGGCACGATCTCGACCTGCCGGATCAGCTGTTCGCGCATGTTCAGCCGCCGGATGAAATGCGTCGGAATGCCGATGGAGCCGAGCAGCGTGAAGACGTGCTCGGAAATCCGGTTGTTCAGGACGCCCTTGCCGTTGATCGTGCCCTTTTTCTGGGCGTTGAAGGCGGTCGCATCGTCCTTGAAATACTGGATCAGGGTGCCGGGTTCCGGCCCTTCATACAGGATCTTGGCCTTGCCCTCATAAATCTGGCGGCGGCGTGCCATGGCGGGATATCCTTCAAAAACGATCGGCCCCGGCCCGAACGGATGCCATAGCAACCGCCAGAGCCGGGGCGTTTCACGGGCCTATACCGAAAGGGGGGCGGGGGCGCAATCAGCCGGGCGACCCCTCCTCTTCCTGCCGCCGCCGGACCCGCGGGCCAAGCCAGCGCCGCCATGCCAAAAAGGCCAGCCCGCCGATCACAAGCCATGGGAACAGATAGATCAGCGCCACGGCAAGACTGCGGATCGCCGCGCCAAAGGACGCCGCACTGTCGGCGATCGCATCGCTCATCCCGCCCTCCGGTGTTGCAGCAACGCCCGAGTAGCGCAGGGTAAAGGTCGAATAGGCGACCCTGCCGCGCAATTCGGCCAGCAGGCCGCGCGCCTGATCCAGTTCCTCCTGCGCCAGTGCCACGCTGCGCTCGGCCTCGACCAGTTCGGCGACCTTGCCCGTCCTCGTCCGCAGGATTTCGGTCAGCCGCGCGACCAGCAATTCGCGCTGCCGGATGCGGGCATCGGCATCGACCATGGCCTTGGACACATCCTCGGCCTCGACCTCGGTTTCCGCCATCCGCCCGCCGCCCGATGCAGCCGCCTGTTCCAGCGCGCGTGCAAAGGGCCGCGCGTCGCGGGTCGCCACACGCAGCGTCATCGCCGCCTCGGCCCGTTCTCCTTCGCCGTCGCTGCGGGTCATTCCGCTCAGCACGCACCGGGCTGGGCCAAGCCGGTCGCACAGCGCCAGATGGGCGTCCTGCACCTTTGCCACCGCACCGGCGGGAAGCCGGAACCCCAGCGAATAGACATAAGCGATCTTGGGCAGCGTGACGTCGATCGGCGCAGCACCCGTCGCGCTCGTTGCCGGTGCCTGTGCCGCTGGTTCGGCGACCTCCATCTTGCCGGACGGTTCGGCGCTTTCCGGTGCCCCACATCCTGCCATCGCCATGATCGCGACGGTCAATAACAGCAGTCGGCCGGTCCGCATGGCATCGCTCCTCCCCGGGAAGACAGGATATGACTATCTGCCCGATGGGAATTGGCAATCGCTATTTTCATCGGTCCCGTCGCGGCAAGCCGTTGCGCCCGGCCGCGTCCGGCCCGATATGCGCCGCGTGCCGAAACGATGCGCCGGCCGTGCAGGGGGGGCGTGCACCTCTTGTCCGACTGGCGCGTTGGAGCGGCGGAATGATCTGCCATCAGCGAAGAGGAGCGACGACATGGCCTATATCCTGCCCGAACTGCCCTATGCAAAGGACGCGCTGGCGCCGCATATGTCGGCGGAAACCTTTGAGTTCCATCATGGCAAGCATCACAATGCCTATGTCGTGAACGCCAACAAGCTGATTGCCGACATCCCCGAAGTGGCCGAGGCAAAGCTGTCCGACGCGATCCTGTTCGCCAAGGAAAAGGGCAACAAGGGCCTGTTCAACAACACGGCCCAGATCTGGAACCACAGCTTTTTCTGGCAGTGCCTGACCCCCGATTACGAAGCGCCCACCGGCAAGCTGGCCGACATGATCGCCGACGAATTCGGCTCGACCGAGGCGCTGGTCAGCAAGCTGGTTGCCGAAAGCGTCGGCCATTTCGCCAGCGGCTGGGGCTGGCTGGTGCTCGACGGCGACAAGCTCAAGGTCACGTCGCTGCACGATGCCGACACGCCGGTCGCGTATGACGGCATGAAGCCGCTGCTGACGATCGACGTGTGGGAACACGCCTATTATGTCGATTATCGCAACGCCCGCCCGGCCTATGTCGAGGCAGTGGCCAACAAGCTGATCAACTGGGCGTTCGTCGCTCAGAACCTCGATGGCGAAGGCGTCAGCCGCGCCGATCAGGGCTGATCGCTGCCCGATTGCGGGAAGGGGGCGCCGGTTCGTACCGGTGCCCCTTTTTCGTTGGGCCTCACCCCTCCGGCGGCACCGGCGGATCCTTGGCCGCCTCGCCTGCCTGAAGGCCGTTTTTCAGCAGCATGGGGATATTGGCCGCGGCAAAGATCAAGGTCAGCGGGATCGTGCCGAACAGCTTGAAGCTGACCCAGAAATCGGTCGATTGCGTCCGCCAGACCGCTTCGTTCACGCCAGCCATCACGATGAAAAACACCGCCCAGTTGATCGTCAGCTGACGCCATCCGCGCTCGGTCAGGCCGGGATACGCGCTTTCCAGCAACAGCTTGAGCAGCGGACGACCCGTCATCAGGCCATAGCCCAGCACGACCGCAAAGGTCAGATAGACCAGGGTCGGCTTCATCTTGATGAACGTCTCGTTCTGCAGCCACAGCGTCAGACCGCCCAGGATCAGGACAAGGCCGCCCGAAATCCACAGCATCGGCGACACATGGCGCGTCTTGATGAACGAAACCGTGATCGAAATGCCGGTCGCCACCATGAACGCCGCGGTCGCATAGAGCAGCCGCGCCAGCTCCGGTCCGCGCGTCAGGTTGTTGGCGGCGAAAAACACGATCAGCGGCCCGTAATCGATTGCCATGCGCAGCAGCGGCGAAATGGGTTCGCGGGCGGGGGGCGCGGTGTTCATCGGGGCGACAATCCTGGTTGGTCGGTTCAACGACTGATGCGTTCGACACCGGCGATGGCGCGGGCGACTTCATTGGCGTCGAATGCGCGCAAATCCTCCGCCGTCTCGCCAACGCCGATGGCGTGGATGGGCAGGCGGAACCGCTCCGCCGCCGCCACCAGCACGCCGCCGCGCGCCGTCCCGTCCAGCTTGGTCATCACCAGCCCGGTTACACCCGCCACGTCCTTGAACACCTCGATCTGCGACAGCGCGTTCTGGCCGGTGGTGGCATCCAGCACCAGCAGCACGTCATGCGGCGCATCGGGCAACTGCTTGCCGATCACGCGCTTCACCTTGGCCAGTTCGTCCATCAGCTCGCGGCGGTTCTGCAGCCGCCCGGCCGTGTCAATGATCAGCATGTCGACGCCCCGGTCGATCGCCTGACGCACGGCATCATGGGCCAGGCCCGCCGCATCGCCGCCCTCTGCCCCCGCCACGATGGGCACGCCCAGCCGCTCGGCCCAGGTTTTCAGCTGCCCGATGGCCGCCGCCCGGAACGTGTCGCCTGCGGCCAGCATCACGGAAAACCCCTGATCCTTCACCGTCTTGGCCAGCTTGGCGATCGTCGTCGTCTTGCCCGATCCGTTGACGCCGACCACCAGCACCACCTGAGGTTTCAGGCCGGTGCGAATGGGCAGGGGCTCGGCCACCGGCTCCAGCGCGCGCTGGATTTCCTCCGCCACGACCAGCCGGATGCCCAGTTCCTCCAGGTTGCGCTCATACTGCCCGTCGGCCAGCCGGGTGCGCACCCGCGCCGCGGTTTCCGGGCCGAGATCGGACGCGATCAGCGCCTCTTCGATTTCCTCCAGCCGATCCTCGTCCAGCCGGGCGGCGGACAGGCCGGCCAGGTTGCCGAGCAGACGGTCGGATGTCTTGCGAAAGCCGCCAAACAGGCGGTCTGACCAACTCATTCAGGGGTTCCGATCAAATGGGTGTCGGTGGCATCGGTTATGGTCACCGCTCCGATCTGTCCGATCGGCAGCGGAGAGGCAAGGCGGATTTCTGCGAAATTGCCGGCATGGCCCCGGTCGCCGGGCCGTTCGACCAGCAACGACTGGCGCGTCCCGATCTGCGAGCGCAGCCATGCCGCGCGGCGTTCGGCCGCGCGGGCGCGCAATGCGGCGGCCCGCTCGCGGATGATCGCGTGCGGCACCTGCGGCATCCGGGCGGCGGGCGTGCCGTCGCGCGGGCTGAACGGAAAGATATGGGCATGGACGATGTCGCAATCGTCGATCAGGGCCAGCGTATTGGCCGCCATGACGTCATCCTCGGTCGGGAACCCGGCGATCAGGTCCGCGCCGATCGCAATGTCCGGCCGCGCGGCCTTCAGCCGCTGAACGATCGCTACGGCCTGTGCCCGGCTGTGGCGGCGCTTCATCCGCTTCAGGATCATGTCGTCGCCCGCCTGGAACGACAGGTGGACGTGCGGCAACAGGCGCTGTTCCTGCGTCAACAGGGCGAACAGCCGGTCGTCGATCTCCACCGAATCCAGCGACGACAGGCGGAGCCGCTCGACGCGCGTATGCGTCAAAATCCGCTCGACCAGCGCGCCCAGCGTCGGGGACCCCGGCAGATCGGGGCCATAACTGGTCAGGTCGACGCCGGTCAGCACGACTTCGCGATACCCCTGATCGACCAGCGCGGCGATGCGATCGACCACGCCGCCTGCCGGCACCGACCGGCTGTTTCCCCGGCCATAGGGGATGATGCAGAAGGTACAGCGATGGTCGCAGCCATTCTGCACCTCCACGAACGCGCGGGCGTGTTCGGAAAAGCTGGCGGACAGGTGCGGCGCGGTGTCGCGCACCGCCATGATGTCCGAAACGCGCACGGCATCCGTCCCGGCCCAGGCGGCGGGCAGCAGCTTTTCGGCATTGCCGATCACCCGGTCCACCTCCGGCATCGCGGCGAAACTTGCCGGATCGACCTGCACCGCGCATCCGGTGACGACCAGTTCCGCGTCCGGCCTTGCCCGCCGCGCCCGGCGGATTGCGGCGCGGGTCGATTTCACCGCTTCGTTCGTCACGGCACAGCTGTTGACGACGATCATGTCACGGCCCGACACCATGGCACGGATCGTTTCGCTTTCCGCGATGTTGAGCCGACAGCCGAGACTGACGATCTCTGGCACAGGGGAGCCTTGGACGGACATGAGCGGCGACTTAGGGACAGTGGCGGATGAAGTCCACGCGGGCGCCCGCGTGGTGCTGGATTTCTGGTTGAATCAGCCAAAGGAACGGCATTTCGCGGTCGATCCGGTGCTCGACCGGGAAATTGCCGAACGCTTCGGTGCGCTGCGCGACCGTGTGCTGGCCAGCGAAGCGGCGGGCTGGCGTCACGATCGGGACGCGCTGCTCGCGGCGATCATCCTGCTCGATCAGTTTTCGCGCAACATCCATCGCGGGCGGGCAGAGGCATTTGCCGCCGACGATCTGGCGCTGGAACTGTGCCTGTCCGCGATCCGTCGCGGCTGGCATGCTCAGGAACGGGGCGTGCGGGCGACCTTCCTGCTGATGCCGCTGATGCACGCCGAACATCTTGTGCTGCAACGCTTCGCCATCGACTGTTTTCAGGCCGCCGGGCTGGAGGAACAGGTGCGATATGGTCAGGCGCATCTGGCTGTGATCGAACGGTTCGGCCGCTTCCCCTCGCGCAATGCGGCGCTGGGCAGGGCCAGCACGCCGGCGGAGGAAGCGTGGCTCAGCGGGCCTGATGCCGGGTGGTAGGCAGATTGCCGGGATGGACCGGCGTGTGGATCGCCGTGACGATCAGGTCCAGTTCGGCCAGCATCCGGCGAACCGCGCCTGCGGAAATCGGCATCCCGAACGTCCAGCCCTGACCCTTTGCCACGCCCAGCGCGCGCAGCCGCTCCAGGATCGTCTCATTCTCGATCCCCTCGGCCGTGATCGGCAGGTTCAGGCTCTCGCCCAGGCCGACGATGGCATTGACGATGGCGACCGAATCCAGGCTTTCGGTCAGCGACGTCACGAAACTCTTGTCGATCTTGATCCGGTCGAATGGCAGCGCGCGCAGATGCGCCAGCGATGAATAACCGGTCCCGAAATCATCCAGCGCCAGCCGGATCCGCTGGTTCTTCAGGCTGCCGACGATGGACTGCGCCAGCGCCAGATTGTCGAACAGCGCGGTTTCGGTGATCTCCACCTCCAGCCGCTCGGCCGGAAAGCCGGTTTCGGTCAGCACCTTGATGATCTTCTGCGCCAGCCACGCATCGCGCAGCTGCCACGGCGAAACATTGATCGACAGCGTCAGCGACGGGTCCCAGTCGCGCGCGGCCAGGCACGCCTGACGCATGATCGACATGGACAGGTCGGCGATCATCCCGGTTTCCTCGGCAATCGGAATGAACCGTTCCGGGCTGATCAGGCCGTGATGCGGATGTTCCCACCGCGCCAGCACCTCGAACCCGACCAGCTCGCCGGTGGCAAGGTCGCGCTGCTGCTCGAAATAAGGGACGATCTGCCCGGCGGGGATCGCATTGCGCAACCCGAGTTCCAGGTCGTTGCGGGCGTGCAGCTCCCGCTCCATCGACGTGTCGAACCACGCAAACCGGTTCCGCCCGGCCTTTTTCGCCGCATACATGGCGATATCGGCGCGGCGCAGGATCGCGTCCATGCTCCGGCAATCCACGTCCGACCGCGCGATGCCGATCGAACAGCTGACATGGCACACGATGCCATCGGCGTCGAACGGCTGCGCCATGCGGGTGACCAGCCGCTCCGCCACGCGCTCGACCGGCTGGGGATGATCGCCGTCGAACAGGAAACCGCAGGCGAATTCGTCGCCGCCCAGCCGCCCGGTCAGCGCGACGTGCGGCATCGCATCGCGGATTTCCGACGCCACCTGCCGTAACAGGGCATCGCCGACCGAATGGCCGTACATATCGTTGATCGTCTTGAAATGATCGAGGTCGAGCAGGATCAGCGCCATCGCCTTTTGCCGCCGCTCACCCTGGGTCAGCAGGTTCGCACCTTCCTCGGCCAGCGCCCGGCGGTTCAGAAACCCGGTCAGCGGATCGCGGCTGGCCAGCAGATGCGCGCGCTCCTCCGCCTCGGCCCGCACCTTCACCTCGCGCCGCAGCGCCGAATGCCGCCGCCATCCCAGCAGGATCAGCGCGACGTTCAGCATCAGTGCAATGGCCAGCGTCCGCTCCGTCGGGGCGGCATCGCGCAGATAATGGCCGATGGTGGACGTCAGCACTGAACTGCCGATGCCGACGAACAACAGGATCGCCGCCAGGCTGACCAGCGAGGATATCCAGCCGTTGCGCCGTGCGGCGCCGATCATGCTCTCAATATCCATCCGCCCCAGCGCCATGCGCGCAATGCCCCATTCAATCGATCAACGCCCGGTCATGGTGCAGCGCGGGTAACCATCGGGTTAATGCGCGCGGGACTTGCGTTTTTGTGCCGCCGGGCATAAGGAGCGTGCGACGTTTCAGCGAAACGGACATCTTTGCACACCCTGCGGGGTGACGCTGGCCGACGAGGTTTCGTCCGCCGGCGTTTCTTGCATTGACGCCCCGACGCTGGTCTGGAGTGATGATGTTCGAAAGTCTCAGCGATCGCCTTGGCGGTGTTTTCGATCGGCTGCGGGGCCGCGGTGCCCTGACCGAGGCGGACGTGCGCGCCGCGATGCGCGAGGTGCGCGTGGCGCTGCTGGAGGCGGACGTAGCGCTGCCGGTCGCCCGCGATTTCGTGGAAAAGGTGACCGAACAGGCGATCGGGCAACAGGTGCTGCGCTCGGTCACGCCGGGGCAACAGGTCGTCAAGATCGTCAATGACGCGCTTGTCGACATGCTGGGCGCGGATACGGCCGAACTGAACCTTGGCGTCACGCCGCCCGCCGTCGTGATGCTGGTCGGGCTTCAGGGGTCGGGCAAGACGACGACCACGGCCAAGCTGGCCAAGCTGATCAGCAAGACTGAGCGCAAGCGCGTGCTGATGGCGTCGCTCGACGTCAATCGCCCGGCGGCGCAGGAACAGCTGGCCGTTCTGGGCACGCAGACAGAGATCGCGACCCTGCCGATCGTGCCGGGGCAACAGCCGGTGGACATCGCCCGCCGCGCGCTTCAGGCGGCAAAGCTTCAGGGTTTCGACGTCCTGATGCTCGACACCGCGGGCCGCCTGCACGTCGATCAGGCGCTGATGGACGAAATGCGGGCGGTGTCGGACGTGGCCATGCCCGCCGAAACGCTGCTGGTCGTCGACAGCCTGACCGGTCAGGATGCGGTCAACGTCGCAGAGAATTTCTCGGCTCAGGTACCGCTGACCGGCGTGATCCTGACCCGGATGGACGGCGATGCCCGCGGCGGCGCTGCGCTGTCGATGCGCGCCGTTACCGGCAAGCCGATCAAGTTTGCCGGCATGGGCGAAAAGCTTGACCAGATCGAACCGTTCCATCCCAAGCGGGTGGCCGGGCGCATCCTGGGCATGGGCGATGTCGTGTCGCTGGTCGAAAAGGCCGCGGCCTCGATCGAACAGGAAGATGCCGAGCGCATGGCATCCCGGCTGGCCAAGGGTCAGTTCGACATGAACGACCTGCGCAGCCAGTTGTCGCAGATGCGCAAGATGGGCGGCCTTGGCGCGCTGGCCGGCATGATCCCCGGCCTGAAAAAGGCGCAGGCGCAGGTCGATCAGGTCGGCGGCGACAAGGTGCTGGTCCGCATGGACGCGATCATCGGATCGATGACGCCAAAGGAACGCGCCAAGCCGGAACTGCTGAACGCCAAACGCAAGATCCGCATTGCCAAGGGCGCGGGCGTGACGGTTCAGGACGTGAACAAGCTCATCAAGATGCATCAGGAGATGCAGACCGCGATGAAGCGCCTGAAAAAGATGGGCGGGCTCAAGGGGATGCTGGGCATGCTCGGCAAGGGCGGCATGGGCGGCGTCGGCAATGCGCTCGGCGGTCCGGACATGGGCGCGATGATGGACAAGATGGGCGGCGGGCTTCCCGGTCTGCCCGGCGGGCCGGGCGGGGGGAATATCCCGCCAGAGCTCGCACGGCTTTTGAACAAGAAGAAGTAACTGTTTCAGATAGAAGGACGAAGTTAAATGGCAATTTCCATGCGTTTGTCGCGCGGCGGCTCCAAGAAGCGGCCCTATTACCGGATCGTCATCGCTGACGCCCGTTCGCCCCGCGACGGCAAGTTCATCGAAAAGATCGGCACCTACAACCCGCTGCTCGCCAAGGATTCGCCGGAGCGCGTGAAGCTCGACGCCGATCGCGCCAAGCATTGGCTGGGCGTCGGCGCGCAGCCGACCGACCGCGTTGCCCGTTTCCTGGACGCCGCCGGCATCAAGGAGCGTGCGGCCCGCAGCAACCCGAAAAAGGCCGAGCCGGGCGAAAAGGCCAAGGAGCGCGCCGAAGAGCGTGCCGAAAAGCTGAAGGCCGCTGAAGAAGCCGCCGCCGCTGCCAAGGCGGAAGCCGAAGCCAAGGCCGCCGAACCCGAAGCCCCGGCCGAAGAAGCTGCGGCCGAAGAAGCCCCGGCTGCCGATGCCGCCGAGGAACAGGCCGAGGGCTGAACCCTTGCCTGCTGACCGCCCCGTCACTCTGGCCGTCATCATCGGCGCGCATGGCGTGACGGGCGAGGTCCGGTTAAAGGTGTTTGCCGATACGCTGGCCGGTTTCGCCAGCTTCAACGGCGGCGCACTGACGCTAAAGGCGCTGCGCGATGGCCCCAATGGCGCCATCGCCCGCTTTGCCGAGGTGCGCGACCGCAACACCGCAGAGGCGATGCGCGGCACGGAACTCACCGTGCCGCGCGCCGCTCTCCCCCCGCTGGGCGAGGGTGAATATTACCATGTCGACCTGATCGGCCTGCCCGTCGTCACCGACGATGGCGTCGCGGTCGGATCGGTGGTGGCAATCGACAATTTCGGCGCGGGCGACGTCATCGAAATCGAACGGCCCGACGCCAAACGCTTCATGGTCCCCATGACGCCCGCCGCCGTGCCGGACTGGAATGACGACCGGCTCGTGGTCAACACCGCCTGGATCGACGCCTGAACCCTCCCGGCGTTTCCGTCATTGCGAGCGCAGCGAGGCAATCCAGCATCCGCATCTGGCTTGGGTCCCATCGCTCGCAACGATGCTCAAGCTTCACGGACCTGCCTAAATCGGTGGGCCGGTTTCCGGGCCATTGCCGCTGGACTTTGCGCCGCGGGGCGCTTCGCTTTTCGCTTTCCTAACCGCCCGACTTCTGATTGGCTGCGGATATGCCGATTTCAGCCCTTTTCGCGCCCGACCGCCAGCGCCCGCCACGCATAAATCTTGGTCGATCTGTCAAAACTGTCACCCGGCTGACCCCCATGATGCTGCTTTTTTGGGCATCGGCAGCGACCGCACAGCAGGCGATCCCGGCGGACGCTGAAACGCAGATCCATGCCGCTTTCGACGCCTTTCAACAGGCAACGCCGGTGCCCGGCCTCGTGTATGGCGTCGTCCGCAACGGCAAGCTGGACCTGGTTTCGGCCGAAGGGGTGCAGCGGGTGGGCAGCCCGCGTGCCGTCGAAGCCGACACGCGGTTCCGCATTGCGTCCATGTCAAAGGCGTTCACGGCGCTCGCCATCCTGTCGCTGCGCGATGCGGGCAAGCTGCGGCTGGACGACCTTGCCGAAACCCATGTCCCGGAAATGAAGGGCTGGGCCTATCCCACCACCGATGCCCCGCGCATCCGCATCCGCGACCTGCTGGCCCACACCACGGGCATGGTGACCGACGATCCCTGGGGCGACCGGCAACAGGTGCTGGGCGAGGGGGACTTTACCGCCATGATCGCCCGCGGTGTCCCGTTCAGCCGTACCCCGCAATTGGCGCATGAATATTCCAACTATGGCTATGCGCTGCTCGGCCGGATCATCACCAACGCGTCGGGCAAGCCGTATCAGCGCTATATCCGCGACACGATCCTGACGCCGCTCGGCATGAACCAGTCGGGGTACGAAATCGCCGATGTCCCGCCGGAAAAGCTGGCCGTCGGCTATCGCTGGGAAAATGACCGCTGGGTCGCCGAACCGTCGATGCGCGATGGTGCATTCGGTGCGATGGGCGGGTTGCACACCACCGCCATCGATTATGCCAAATGGTTGTCCTTCCTTCTGTCCGCCTGGCCGGAACGGGATGGCGCAGAAACCGGCCCGGTCCGCCGCTCGACGGTGCGCGAAATGGCGCAGGGGCTGAACTTCGTCCGCATCGCACCCCGACCGGGACAGGGGGCCGACGACCGCTGCGTCCACGCCATCGCTTATGGCATGGGGATGCGCACCACACCCGATTGCGACCTTGGCCTGACGCTCAGCCATGGCGGGGGCTATCCCGGCTATGGCAGTTTCGTCGTACTGGCTCCCGAACGCGGGGTCGCCGCCTTCGCCTTTGCCAGCCGCACCTATCAGGCGCCGGCCGTCGCCGTCTGGCAAAGCCTCTATGCGCTGGCCCGCAACGGTGCCGCCCCGCCAAGGCCGCCGGTGGAAGCGCCGCACCTTGCCGGGTTCGTCGATGCCGCCCGCGCCGCCTATGCGGCCGGCACCTTGAAGCCGCTTGAGGGCAAGCTGGCGATGAACTTCCTGATGGATCGGTCGGCGGACAACTGGGCGCTGGAACTGGCGCGGCTGAAACGACAGCTCGGCGCTTGCACCAGCGCCGAACCGCTGGCGGTGCAGACGCGGATGCAGGCCAGTTTCCGCTGGAATTGCGAACGCGGCCTGCTGGATGGCCAGGTGCTGCTTGCGCCCACCGATCCGCTGACCATCCAGGCACTCCGGTTCCAGCCACAGCTGCGCCAGATCAGCCAGCCTTGAGGCCGGTTGGCGTTCCGGCCGGACTGACACTAAGGGGCTGGCATGACGTTCCGCGCCACCATCCTGACCCTTTACCCCGACATGTTTCCGGGGCCGCTTGGCCATTCCATCGCCGGACGGGCGCTGGCGGACGGGAAATGGGCGCTGGAAACCGTTCAGATCCGGGATTTTGCGACGGATAAGCACCGAACCGTCGACGACACGCCGGCCGGGGGCGGGGCGGGCATGGTGCTGAAGGCGGACGTGCTTGCCGCCGCCTGTGACAGTGTCGGCTATGACCGCCCGATGCTGGCCATGTCTCCCCGCGGTCGCCCGCTGACCCAGGCCAGCGTCCGCGAACTCGCCGCCGGGCCGGGCGTGTCGATCCTCTGCGGCCGGTTCGAGGGATTTGACGAACGCCTGTTCGATGCCCGGCCGATCGAACCGGTCAGCATCGGCGACTATGTACTTTCCGGCGGGGAAATGGGCGCTCTGGTCACGCTGGACGCTTGCATTCGGCTCATTCCCGGCGTAATGGGCGCGACCCAAAGCGGGGATGAGGAAAGCTTCGAAAGCGGCCTTCTTGAATACCCGCATTATACCCGGCCCGTCGAATGGGAAGGGCGCACGATCCCCGAAGTGCTGCGATCGGGGGATCATGCGAGGATTTCGGCATGGCGAAAGTCGATGGCCGAAACCGATACACGGCTAAGGCGGCCGGACCTGTGGGAGCGCCATGAGGGCGCTCGGGTCCAGTCGCCCTCTGGCGCGCGGCGACAGAAGGAAGAATGAGATGAACCTCATCCAGCAGATCGAAGCCGAGAACATCGCCAAGTTCAACGAAGCGAAGAAGATCCCCGATTTCCGCCCCGGCGACACCTTGCGCGTTGGCGTGAAGGTGGTCGAAGGCGAGCGTACCCGCGTTCAGAACTTTGAAGGCGTCTGCATCGCCCGCTCGAACAAGGGCATGGGCAGCAACTTCACCGTCCGCAAGATTTCGTTCGGTGAGGGTGTCGAGCGCGTCTTCCCGCTCTATTCGCCCAACGTCGACAGCATCGAAGTCGTCCGTCGCGGCGTCGTGCGTCGTGCCAAGCTCTATTATCTGCGCGGCCGCACCGGCAAGTCGGCTCGTATCGCCGAACGCCGCGATCCGCGCCCGACGGAAACCGCTGCCGCCGAATAATCGGCTGGCCGGACCGGTTGGCAAACAGAAAGGCGTCCGACCCTGTCGGGCGCCTTTCTTGCCTACAGCGCCTGTGATGCGCCATGCTGCTCCGCAGAAATCCCTGCGCACCGCCGATCTGCCGGTTCGGGTTGCCTTTGGCCCTGAATTGTCGTTTTGAATGCGCCGGTATCCGCCGTCGGTGCAGGGATGATTTTGGAGAGTAACAAGGATGGGCAAATGGGCCGTCGCGATCGCCGCTCTATCGCTGGGAACTGCCGCCATGGCTATTGAGCCGCAGGCCACCCCGGCTCAGCCGCAAGCGACCCCTGCCGACCCGCAAGCGCCCGCCGACCTGACCCTGAAACGCGTCTTTGCCTCCCCCGACCTCAATGGCAGTTCCCCGCGCGCCGCGCGCCTGTCGCCCGATGGCAAATGGCTGACGCTGCTGCGCAATCGCTCGGAAGAGCGGGATCGCTATGACCTTTGGGCCATGGATACCGGCAGCGGCCAATGGCGGATGCTGGTCGATTCCGCCAAGCTGTCGAGCGGTGGCGAACTGTCCGAGGCGGAAAAGATGCAGCGCGAGCGTGCCCGCATCGGCGGCACCCGCGGTATCGTCGCCTATGATTGGGCGCCGGACGGCAAGTCGATCCTCGTGCCGCTGGATGGCGAGCTGTATCGCGCCGGGCTGGATGGAACCTCTGAAAAGCTGCCCGCCGGCACGGGTCCGAAACTCAACCCGGAAATCAGCCCGCGCGGCTCTGTGGTCAGCTATATCCAGAACGGACGTCTGATGCTGCTGGATCAGGCGAGCGGCAAGGCGGTGGCGGCAACACCGGAGGAATCCAGCGAGACGGTTCACTGGGGCGAGGCGGAGTTCGTCGCGCAGGAGGAAATGGACCGGACCCAGGGCTATTGGTGGTCGCCCGATGACAGCATGATCGCGGTCGAACGATTTGACGAGGCGCCCGTCGCCGTCGTCAGCCGCGCCGCGATCGGTGCAGACGGCACCCGCGTCTATGACCAACGCTATCCAAAGGCGGGCACCGACAATGTGCTGGTCGACCTCTATGTCCTGCATGACGGCGGAAAGCGCCGGGTAAAGGTCGATCTGGGCGAAAACCGCGACATCTATCTGGCGCGGGTCGACTGGGCACCCGATGGCAAGACGCTGTACGTCCAGCGGCAGAGCCGCGACCAGAAGGTGCTGGATATGCTGGCGGTCGATCCGCAGACCGGCGCTGCAAGCATACTGTTTACGGAAAAGGCGGGCGAGCGCAGCTGGGTCAACCTGTCCAACGCCTATCGCTTTCTGAAGGACGGAACGCTTGTATGGTGGTCGGAACGGGATGGTCACGGCCATCTGTACCGCTTTGACCGGGGACAGTGGAAACAGCTGACCCGCGGTGACTGGGAAGTATCCGGTCTGGTCGGCATTGACGAACGGGCGGGCCGGATCGTGTTTTCCGGCAACAAGGATGGCGTGCTGGAACGGCACCTCTACACGGTGCCGCTGGCCGGCTGCGAACCCGTGCGGCTGACCGAAGCGGGCTGGTGGCATGGCGCGTCGGGCAATGGCGATGCCAGCCGGATGATCGTCACCCGATCCAACCCGGATCAGCCGCCGCAGACCTGGCTGGCCGATGCCAATGGCAAGCGCATTGCGTGGGTCAATGAAAACGCGCTGGATGCGGCGCATCCCTATTTCCCCTATGTCGCAAGCCACCGGCCCAAGCGGTTCGGCACGCTGAAGGCGGCCGACGGCACTACGCTGCACTGGGAAATGGTCACGCCGGTGCTGGAACCGGGCAAGCGGTATCCGGTGTTCTTTCAGCATTATGGCGGCCCGCACAGCCAGACGGTGGCGCGGCAATGGTCGGGCGCGCTGCAGCAGTTCCTGGTGAAGCGCGGCTATATCTTTTTCCAGATCGACAATCGCGGCGCGGCCAATCGGGGCAAGGCGTTCGAGGATCACCTGTATCAGGCGATGGGCAGCGTCGAGGTGCAGGATCAGCTGACCGCCGCGCAATGGCTGAAGACTCAGGCATTCGTCGATCCGGACGCCATCGTCACCTATGGCTGGTCCTATGGCGGCTATATGACGCTGAAGATGCTGGAGGCGGGACAGGGCGTTTTCGCCGGCGGCATTTCGGGTGCGCCGGTCAGCAAGTGGGAACTGTACGACACCCATTATACCGAACGGTACATGGGCGACCCGCGACAGGTGGCAGAGGCGTACAAGACGTCGAACACGGTGGTGAATGCGGGCAAGATCGCCGATCCGCTGCTGCTGATCCACGGCATGGCCGACGACAATGTCGTGCTGGACCATTCCACGGTGATGATGGCAGAGATGCAGAAGGCGGCAGTGCCGTTTGAACTGATGCTCTATCCGGGTCAGACGCACCGCGTTGCGGGGCCGGGGATCAGCGAGCATTTGTGGACGACCATTCTGGATTTTGCCGATCGGGTAACGGGCCGCGCCGCTGCCAAACAGCCGGAGTGATCCACTCCCCCCTTGCCGCAGTCCGATTCGATCCGCCATGGCCGACGGCATGACGATTGGCGTGGACATGGGGGTCGATCCGGCGGGCAGGCCGGTGGTGATG